>JACVRN010000034.1 GCA_014534425.1 Pyrinomonadaceae bacterium | reverse complement strand
CGCACCATCTGCTCCGGCGAAAAACCGCGCGGCTCCGGGCGAAGCTCTTCCCCTCCGCCCGGCCAGGCCATCTTCTCATCATCGTCGATCGTCAAAGTCCCATGTCTCCGGCCCACGGATTATACGTCCCTGCGACGGCGCTTGTAATCTAAAAGCGAGGTAGTGTCCTGGTTTCACCTCTCAGCGTCAGCTCTGCGTCTCTCTCTCTGCGCCTCTGCGGCGATAGTTAAATCCCATGACACTCAATTTCAAATTGAATCAGTACTTTCTGTGCCCGCCGTTCCTCACATCTTGATAAACCTGTTACACTGGCTGTTCTTCAAGCTGACTTATGACTTGGCATCCTCCTAATCCTGTACGATACCAGATACCGGAGACGCGCTGGCCTACACGCGAAGAGGCCGAAAGCTCTCTTCTTTTTCAGCCCGTGCGCGTAGGCTCTACACAGCTTGAAAGCCGAACGTGGGTGCCCGCGATGGTTCCTTGGCGCGCGACCGAAGAAGGGTTCGTGACGGAGGCGAATCTGGATTGGTACAGGCGCTTCGCACAGGGGCGGCCCGGCGCAATCGTCGTGGAAGCGACCGGCGTGCGCGACATTCCTTCGGGGCCGCTTCTGAGAATAGGCCACGACCGCTTTCTTCCGGGCTTGAAGCGACTGGTTGAGACCGTGCGCGAAGCAAGCCAGGGACACACGCACCTCTTCATACAGATAATAGATTTCCTCTCGGTCAAGCGCCGCCCGGAAAAGACGCGATTCATGGAGCACTTTTTAGAGCTTCACCCTCATCATCGTCGAGCGCTCGCGGAAATAACCGGCGAAGAGAGTTGGACACACGCTGGCGACGAAGATGTTCGAGGCTTTCTCAAGCAGGCGACGGACGAGGTGCTTGAAAAAGTTCTGGACGAGCGGGAGTTGGAAGCACTGCGCTTCGGTTATCGTGAGCGAGTCACGGACACGCAACTCGCGCACATACGAGAGTTGCCGCGCGTTCTGCCGGACATCTTCGCGGACGCTAGCCGCCGTGCGCGCGAAGCGGGATTCGACGGCGTAGAGCTTCACTACGCGCACGCTTACACTATGGCCTCTTTCCTCTCCGCTCGTAACACGCGTGAGGACGGCTACGGCGGGGCGCGCGAGAATCGTGTGCGGCTGCCACTGGAAATTTACAGGCGCGTGCGCGAGCGCGTGGGAGACGATTACGTAGTCGGCTGTCGTTTCCTCGCGGACGAAGTCATCAGTGGAGGCAATCGCATAGCGGACGCGGTCTACTTCGGTGTGGAGTTCGCACGCGCGGGGCTGGATTTTCTCTCCATCTCCAAGGGCGGAAAGTTCGAGGACGCTAAGCAGCCGCGAGTGGGCCAGGCGGTTTATCCTTACACGGGGCAGAGCGGGTACGAATGTATGCCGACGGTGATTTCCGACGAGACGGGGCCGTTCGCTCGCAACATTCCACTGGTCGCGCAGATTAAGCGAGCCGTGAACGAAGCGGGCTTTCAAACTCCCGTAGTGGGCGCTGGCGGCATCACCACCTTCGAGCAGGCGGAAGCGATTCTTGAGCGCGGCGAGGCCGACATCATAGGTCTTGCCAGGCAAGCTCTGGCAGACCCCGACTGGTTCGTCAAAGTCAAAACGGGGCGCGGGCCAGAGGTGCGGCGCTGCACCTACACGAACTACTGCGAGGGATTGGATCAGGCGCACAAGCAGGTGACGTGCAAACTCTGGGACAGAGTTGAACTGGACGAGCCCGGAGTGCCTTTAAGCTCGGACGGTCGCCGCCGCCTCATCCCGCCGCGATGGAAAGAGGAGCAGTGATTAATCGAATCAAAAAAGAGTTTGGTTGAAGGTGGCTTTCGCGCTACAATCCCGCCTCGCGTTGCAATCCAAGTCTTTAAGCTTTCCACGTCTTCCCTTTTAGCTTCTAAGCCCAGTTGTCTACAAATCTGAGAAGGAGATTTCGATGAGTTCACCCTATTGTTGGACTATCAATTCTGTCGGAGAAGTATGGACTCTTAACCCCGGCGGCGGCGGCCAGTTGATGTCGCCTGCAGGCGAAGATTTCGCCATGTCCGATATTGCGATGGGGCCTGACGGCACGGCCTGGGCCATCAGCACCATGGCGCAGAAAGGAGGCGCTTTAATCATAGGTTCTGACCCCGGCCACTACGGCACTTGGCACAAGATACCACCGCCCGCCGCAGCCGACAGGCTTTCCGTGGGGCCGGACGGCACCATCTGGACGGTAAACGTTTTTGGAGAAGTATGGGCGCTCAATCCTGGCGGCGGTGGTTACATAGCTTCGCCTCCCGGAGTGGATTTCGCACTTGACATAGGCGCAGGCGCGGACGGCTCCGTCTGGATTGCCAGCACGGATACTTACACGGACGGCAATGTGCTCAAGCGTTGGAACCCTAACAACAATTCCTGGACTGCGCTGCCTGAGCCTGCGTCCGCCACCAGGGTCGCCATAAACCCTAAAGGAATTCTCTTCACGGTCAACAGCAAGGGTGAAGTCTGGTTAATCTATCCGCAGGGAGGCGGAGCGTTGCTTTCGCCTCCAGGCCCGCCGTTCGCGCAGGACATAAGCGTCGGAGCGGACGGCTCCGTCTGGATTATCAGCAACCAGGGACGGCCCGGCGGCGACGCCGTCATGTTGTGGAGCGGCGCTAACCAGATTTGGAACGCGGTGCCGAAGCCTGCGGCTGCCGTAGCCGTAGCCGGAGCCGTTAAGTAGATAAGAAAGAATTAACAGGGATGGACAGGATAAGACAGGATAAAAAGAGAAAGATTGTTTCTTCTTCTTTATCCTGTCTTATCATGTCCATCCCTGTTTGAATTTTCCTCTAAATTAAACCTCTACTAAATTTTGGAATTTGTTGCCACAAAATGTATGCTCGTGGTGTTCTTCAATTGAGGACGGCAATTCAAAACTTCTCTCCCGGTTATTAGCAGTCAAAATCCTGAAGCTCGGAAGATTGTGGAGTTAGAAACATGAGAATGTTCTATCGCACGTTGATGCTACCGGTCTGCCTTGTTCTGGTCTTAATCTTTCACGTTACAGCCGAAGCGAAAGGGCCTATGCCTTTGCAGACGCCTACGCTCTCGCGCACGCATATAGCATTCGTTTACGCGGGCGACATCTGGATAGTCGAGCGCGCGGGCGGCGAGGCTCGCCGTCTGACAGACAATCCCGCGCTGGAACGATTGCCTGTCTTTTCCCCGGACGGCCAATCGATAGCCTTCGCCAGAAACAATCCTGCGGGCGGCCCACTGAGTTGGGACGTTTACGTGGTTTCAATCGCGGGCGGCGAAGCGCGCCGTCTGACCTATCACCCGGACGCGGACATTCCTGTCGGCTGGACAAGGGACGGTAAGAACGTTCTCTTTACTTCCTTCCGCGAACGCATAGCTTATCTGGGCTATCGCCTCTACACGATTCCTAAAGACGGAGGCTTCCCTGCGGCGCTTCCTCTGCCGTCTGCGTTTAATGGTTCTTTCTCGCCGGACGGAAAGCGTGTGGCCTACGAGCCGCTCTGGGCTTTGAGCGCTCAAACCTGGCGCAACTATCACGGCGGGGCTACATCAAGGATTCTGATTGCAGACCTTTCAAGCGGGGGTGTCGAAGAGATTCCAAGGCCCGCAGACACAAGCAACGCCAGGCCCATGTGGATAGGCGAAAAGGTCTACTTCATCTCGGACAGAGCGGGCACCGCGAATCTCTTCAGCTACGAGCCTGCGACTAAAAAGGTGGAGCAACTGACGCGCTATGAAAAGTATGATGTCAAATCGGCAGGCGCTTCAGACGACGCGATAGTCTTCGTGCAGGAAGGCGCGCTTCATCTCTTAGACGTGCAGACGGGCGCGACGCGCACGGTTGACGTGAGTGTCGCGGGTGATTTCCCTGAGACCAAGCCGCGCAACGTAGATGCTTTGAGGTGGATGGGATTGTCTGCGCTCTCGCCCGACGGCCAGAACATACTCTTCGGCGCAAGGGGCGAGGTGCTGACGGTTAACGTCAAGACGGGCGAGGCTGCGAATCTTACTAAATCGAGCGGCGCGGCGGAGCGTTCGCCCGCGTGGTCGCCCGACGGAAAATGGATAGCTTACTTTTCGGACGAGTCGGGTGAAAACGAGTTGCACATACGCGAGGCTGCGGGTGCCGGTGCCGTGCGGCGAATCTCAATCGAGCAGCGCCCATCTTTTTACAGCGAGCTTGTGTGGTCGCCTGATTCCAAGAAGCTCGCCTTCGCGGACGCGCACCTTTCGCTCTGGTACGTTGAGCTTGAAAGAGGCGCTCGGGCCGTGAAAGCGGACACGGCGCTTCTGTCCGACGGGACGAAATACTTCCAGCCCTTCTGGTCGCCGGATTCAAACTGGCTGGCCTACTCAAAGTATCAACCCAATCGCCAGCGCACAGTCTTTCTTTACTCGCTTCAAACCGGAAAAAGCTTTCAGGTCTCCGCCTCAGACACGGACGCGCGCTGGCCCACGTTCGACCAGAACGGAAAGTATCTGTACTTCACGGGCAGCACCAACACGGGGCCTGTGAAGTACGGCATGTCCTCTATGCCGTTTACTCAGGAAGTGACGCGCAGCGTTTACGCAGCAGTGCTGAGGCGCGACGAGATGTCTCCGCTTGTGGCGTCGGGCAAGGGAGAGAGCCAGGGCAAAGCTTTCTCGATTGATGTTGAGGGAATCGCGGGACGCATTGTGCGCGTTCCCTTCGAGGGGCGCAACGCGGAACGCTTGATGGCTGGCGCGGGCGGGCGGCTCTTCATAGTCGAAGGCGGGACGGTTTATCGCTACGTGGTAGGAACTGAAAGAGCAGAGAAGTTTGTGGAAGGCGCTGGCACCTATCGCATCTCTGGTGACGGGAGCAGATTGCTGCTGCGCCGTCGCGGTGTGTGGGCGGTTGTGCCTACGGATGCGCCGCCGAAGCCTGGCGACGGTGTGCTCTCTCTGAAATCCATCGAAGTGCAGATTGAACCGCGCGCAGAGTGGAAGCAGATTTACGACGAGGCTTGGCGCGTGGTGCGCGAGTACTTCTATGACCCGAACATGCACGGGCAGAACCTGGCGGAGTTGCGGGCGCATTACCTAGCTTACCTGCCGAACGTGGTCTCGCGCGAAGACCTGAACGTTCTTGCCATGGAGATGTTCTCGCATCTTTCTGTCAGCCACATTGGCGGCATTGTTGGTGGTGATGTGCCGGACGCGGGCGGCGCTGATGAAAAGATAGGATTGCTCGGCGCTGATTTTGAGATAGCCGGAGGGCGCTACAAATTCGCGCACATCTATCGCGGGAACCCTGCCAGAGAGGGGCTGCAATCGCCGCTCGGCCAGCCGGGGATAAACGTCAAAGAGGGCGATTACCTTCTCTCCGTTGACGGCGCGGACATCAGCGCCTCTCAGAATCTTTACCAGTATTTCATCGGCAAGGCTGGCAAAGCGGTCGAGCTTAAAGTCTCGTCCGGCTCGGACGGCAAAGGTGCGCGCACGATTAAAGTCCTGCCGGTTGCAAGCGAGTATCCGATTCGACAATACGAGTGGATAGAGCGCAACCGTCGCAAGGTGGAAGAATTGTCGGGCGGGCGGCTCGCTTACATCTACCTGCCGGACACTTTCAATAGCGGCTATGAGAGCTTTAACCGTGAGTTCTACGCTCAGCTTGATAAGCGCGGGCTAATCGTCGACGAGCGCTTCAATCAGGGCGGAGTGGCGGCTGATTACATCATAGAGATTTTAAGAAGGGCACCTTTGCAATCGGCAAGGCTGCGCGACGGCTCGGATGTCGTCATGCCCGTAGGAATGATTGCAGGGCCGAAGGTGATGTTGACGAACGAGCATTCAGGCTCGGGCGGCGACACTCTGCCGTGGATGTGGAGGATGGCGGGCCTGGGGCCGATTGTCGGTAAAAGAACTTCGGGCCTGGGCGTCGGAGGGTCTAGCCAAGAGTTGATTGATGGCGGGCGCATAGTCGTTCCAGACTGGGGCTGGTACAACCCCGCCAAAGGCATCTGGGACATAGAGAATCGCGGCGTCGCCCCTGACGTAGAGATAGAAGCTACGCTTGAAGACTGGCGCGCTGGCCGCGACCCGCAACTTGAAAAAGCCGTCCAGCTTGCCCTAGAAGAATTAAAGCGGCGACCACCAGCACAGCCCAGGCGTCCAACGTATCCGGTCTATAAATAAAGGCGGATTCAAACAGGATGGACAGGATAAAGAAGAAACAAATCTTTCTCTTTTATCCTGTCCATCCTGTTAATTTCTTCAACTACCTGACTGCTCGTACGCGGCTATGAATTGGGGGTCGCGTCTTTTCAGGTTCTCGTAATCAATGCGCTTGCTTCGGGTCATCAGTTTGTAAGCGAAGGGCAGGGGACTGAGGCTCATGTAGTCTTTGACGTTCTCGAACCAGAGCAGGCTCTCGTAGGCGGCCTCCTGGTACTCTTCAATCACCGGCTTTCTGACTCTCTCGAATTCCTCAAGCGCTTCCCTGACGTTGCTCGTCGTCTTGAAGCAGTTCGAGAGCGCTATGGAGTCTTCGAGCGCGAGCTTTGTGCCGGAGCCTATGGAGAAGTGCGCGGTGTGCAGCGCGTCGCCAAGCAGCACCACGTTATCGTAGCTCCATCGCTCGTTCCTGACGTTGACGAAATTAATCCACTTGGAATTGTTCGATAGCAGCTTGTGCCCGTGCAGGTCTTTGCCGAATACATTTTCCAGGTAGGCGCGCGTAGCCTCGTCCGACATCTCGGCGAAGCGTGCGCGCTTCCACGTCTCGGCATCGCACTCGACTATGAAGGTGCTCATCTCTTTATTGAACTTGTAGGAGTGCGCGGCAAAGACGCCCGCGTCCGTTTCGTGAAAGGTGAGCGTGAGGCCGTGGAACAACTGTCGCGTCCCGTACCAGATGTACTTGTTCGTGCGAACGCTCAAAGAGGGCTTGAAATGCCTGCTGTACCTCAGGCGCGTGGCGGAGTTGATGCCGTCTGCGCCGACCAGTAGGTTGCACCTGCGGAAGCGCTCAACATCAACGTCGTTAATCTCCGTCCGAAAATGCAGATGGACGCCGAGCGACTGGCAGCGACGCTGAAGAATCTGTAGCAGCCTGAGCCGCGCGATGCCTGAGAACTTGTTCCCGCGAATCGTTATCTTCTGGTCGCGGTGAACCACGTCCACGTTGTCCCACATCTCGAAGCTATCGGTTATCTCACGGTGCGTCTCTTCGTCATTGTCCTTCAGGTAAGAGAGCGTCTTATCGGAAAAGACCACGCCCCAGCCGAACGTGTCATCGGGCGCATTACGCTCGAAGACAGTAATGCGCAGGCCCGCATACTGCTTCTTCATCAGAATCGCAAAGTAAAGCCCCGCAGGCCCGCCGCCAATAATGTTGATTTTCATCCGCCTTTACTCTTTCAAAAGCTGACCCGCGATGATGAGCTTCTGAATCTCGGAGGTGCCTTCGTAAATCCTGAGCGCGCGTATGTCTCTGTAGAGCCGTTCGACTATGTGGCCGCGCACGAGTCCTGCGCCGCCGTGAATCTGTAGCGCCTGGTCTATGATGCGGCTGGCGGCTTCCGTTGCGAAGAGCTTGGCCTCGCTGGCTTCGCGCGTCACACGCTCTAATCCTGCGTCCTTCAGATAGGCTGCGCGGTAAACCAGAAGACGCGCGGCATCCAACTCTGTCGCCATGTCCGCGAGCTTCTCCTGAATCAACTGGTGCTCGGCCAAAAGCTTGCCGAACTGTTTGCGAGAGGTCGCATACTTGAGGGCTTCGTCCAGCGCGCGTCGCGCCATGCCGCAGGCGGCTGCGCCCACGCTTGCGCGGAAGGCGTCCATGGTCTGCATAGCCAGCCGGAAACCGTCGCCCTCTTCGCCTATGCGGTCTTCAGCCGGAACTCGGCAGCCGCGAAACTCAATCTCGCCTACGGGGTGCGGCGCAATCATCTCCGTGCGCTTCGTCACGGTGCAGCCCTTCATGCGTGCGCTCACGACGAAGGCGGAAAGAAGGGGCCGTCCGTCTTCGCGCTCGCCCGTGCGCGCAAAGAGCGTGTAGAAGTCCGCCAGGCCAGCGTTCGAGATGAAACGTTTGCTGCCTTCAATCACGTACCAGTCGCCGTCGCGCCGCGCCGTAGTCTTGATAGCGGCCACGTCCGAACCTGCCTCCGGCTCCGTCAGCGCAAAGGCCGCGATGGCGCGACCCGTCGCTGCGCGCTCAAGCCAGAATTCTCTGACGTGTTCGGTCGCGGCGCGGCTGATGGCATAAGTCCCAAGACCCTGCATCACGAAGGCCAGGTCTGCGAGCGAGGAAGAGTACGAAAGCGCCTCGCGTATCAAACAGAGCGAGCGCACGTCCAGCTTCGTTCCGCCCGAAGCCACTGCGTAACGAAACAACCCCGCATCAGCCAGGAGCGAAAAGAGCGCGCGAAACTGCCCGTCCAAATCCGCGCCCTCTTCATCCGAACGGGCCTCGACCTGATGCACCGCAAAGTCCGCCACACGCGCAGCCAGATTCCTCTGCTCGTTCGTGAAAAACGGCATCTCTTCAATAAAGTTATCAATCATTTGAATTTTGGTTCGCGTTTGGCGACGAAGGCTTCGTAGGCTTCGCGGTAGTCCGGGTGCTGCATGCAGGTAGCCTGCGCCTGCGCTTCCCATTCGAGCGCGGTGTCGAGCGACACGTCCATCTCACGGTTGAGCATCTCTTTCGTCATAGCCAGCGCAAAGCCAGGCCCGCGCGCGAGGCGTACGGCCAACTCAGTGGTTGAGTTTGAAAGCTCTTCGCTGGAGACTACGCGGTTGTACAGTCCGATCCTTTCGGCCTCGCGCGCTTCTATGAAGTCGCCCGTGTAAAGCAGTTCCGTGGCTTTCGCCAGGCCCACTACGCGCGGGAGAAGGTAGGCCGCGCCCATGTCCGCGCCCGAAAGCCCCACGCGCACGAAGAGAAAAGCTATCTTCGCCGCCTCGCTTGCGATGCGAATGTCGGAAGCCAGCGCGATGCACGCGCCCGCGCCCGCAGTCGTGCCGTTGAGGCTGGCGATGACGGGCTTAAGCAGCGCGCGTATGTTTCGCACAAGCTCGCAGGTCATGCGTGTGAATTCCAGCAGGCCCTCCGTGTCGCGCTCGAAAAGCGGCCCTATGATTTCCCTTACGTCCCCGCCCGAACAGAACGCTCGCCCCGCGCCCGTAATAACAACCGCGCGCACCTCATCTTCCGTACGAAGCGCCGCGAAAGCGTCCGTCAACTCTCGATAGACTTCAAACGTCAAAGCGTTCAGGCGCTCCGGGCGGTTCAGCGTAATCCAACCCACGCCGTCGCGCACCTCAAATAAAAAACTCTTCGGCTTAATCATATTGCGTTAGATTACAGCGATTCCTTCTATCTCTACTTTCGCTTCGGGTTCGAGCAGTCCTTTGACTTCGACCAGGGCCATTGCGGGGAAGTGACGGCCCATGAGAGCGCGCCAGCGTTCGCCTATCTCTGCTGTGCGCGCGGCGTATTCCTCTTTGTTCGTCACGTAGACGACCAGGCGTGCTATCTGCTCGGGCGTGCCGCCAGCCTCACGCACGACCGCTACGACATTCGTCAGCGCTTGATTGAACTGCTCTACGAAATCAGAGTTGACTATGCGCTGCTCTCTGTCCCACGCTATCTGACCGGCGATGAATAGAAGGCGACCGCCCTCAGGCGCAAGCACCCCGTTGGAGTAACCGCGCGGGCTGCCCAGAGCGTCAGGGTTGATGAAAGAGAAAGATTTATTCATTGATTCATCGGCTCATTGAATCAATAGAGCAGGCTTCCGCCGTCAATATTTATCGCCTGGCCCGTGATGCCGCGTCCCTCTTCGCTTGCGAGCAGGAGCGCCATGGCCGCCACCTCTTCGGTCGTGACGAGACGATTCTGCGGACTCATCTGTTCCAGAGTCGCGCGAGCTTCGTCTTCAGAGCGCCCCGTTCTGTTGGTGATGTTTTCAATGGCCCTCGTTGTCATCTCCGTTTCTACGTAGCCTGGGCAGATGGCGTTGACCGTCACGCCGCGCCGGGCGACTTCCATAGCAACCGAGCGCGTCAGCCCAATCACTCCATGCTTGGACGCAGAGTATGCGGCGATATAAGGCGAGCCCGTCTTGCCTGCAATCGAGGCTATGTTGATGATGCGTCCCCACCCGCGCTCAAGCATGTGCGGCAGCGCAGCGCACGTGCAATAAAAGGTGCCGGACAGGTTGATGTTCAAGTGCCTGTGCCAGAGTTCGTCCGTGGTTTTAAGAAGCGGCGCGCTTTCGGCTATGCCCGCATTGTTGACCAGAATGTCCGGCCCGCGTCCGAAAAGCCTCTCTCCATCTTCAAACATTCGCGCCACAGACGCGGCGTCCGCAACATCGCACGAGACGGCGCGAGCCGCCATTCCGCACTCGCGCTCTATCTCTTCGGCAACGCGCGCGACCTGTTCTGTCGTTCGCGCGGCCACAATAACCTTTGCGCCCTCGCGCGCAAAGGCCATAGCAATAGCGCGGCCTATGCCGCGCCCCCCGCCGGTAATCAACGCGATTCTTTCCTCAAGCTTCATCACTCTACTTTTCTAGGCTCGCGCTTTTCAACGAAGGCACGCACGCGCTCGCGCGCTTCTTTAGACTGGAAGCATTGAAGCTGCGCTTCCGTTTCGTACTGGAGCATGCGCTCTATGCTGGATTCTTCGCTCATGTAGACGGCGTGCTTGGCGGCGGCGATTGATTTGTAGGGCGCATCGCGCAGACGTTCCGCCAATCGTCGAGTCTCTGCCGCCAACTCTTCATCCGCCACTGCGCGATTGACGATTCCTAGCTGCGCCGCGCGCTCCGCGTTAATCGAATCGCCAAGGAAGAACATCTCGCAGGCCAGGTTCGTCGGCACAACGCGGGGCAGAAAGTATGTCCCGCCCCAGTCCGGGTGCAGCCCGACTTTGACGAACGACTGGCTGAAGGTGGCAGACGCGGCGGCGATGCGTATGTCGCAAGCGAGCGCCAGATTAAAGCCCGCGCCGTAGGCCACGCCGTTGACGGAAGCTATCACGGGCTTCGTCATCTGCCTTATGGCAGTGATGACGCGACGGCCCGCGCCTAAGAGACGCGTGAACTCTTCCACGTCCTGCCGCTCCATCAACTGCGCCATGTAGGCTACGTCCGCGCCCGCGCAGAATCCGCGCCCCGCGCCCGTGACGACCACCACACGCACACTGCGGTCGCTCGCAGCCTGCTCAAGCGCCTCGGCCAAATCGCGCCGCATGTGCCCTATGAAAGCATTCAACTTCTCAGGCCGATCGAGCGTGATGGTCGCAATGCACTGCTCAACGTTGACTTTGATGTTGTCGTACATAAGCATTCAGCAGTCAGCGATCAGCAATCAGCTTTCAACAGATTTGCTGAAAGCTGATTGCTGATCGCTAATGGCTTATTTCCCTTTGAACTGTGGTTTGCGTTTGTTGACGTAGGCGTCTATTCCCTCGCGCGCGTCTTCGGATTGGAAGAGCTGTTGTTGTAGTTCTCGCTCAAGCGCCAGGCCGTACTCGAAGGGAATCTCTGCGCCGGATTGGACGCTGCGCTTGATGCGTCCCACAGCACGCGCGGCCTTGTCAGGCAAAGTGAAACGGCGCGCGTATTCCATCACCTGCTCGATGAAAGCATCGTTGTTTTCTGTCTCGTAGATGTCGTTGAGAATCCCCAGCTCCTGCCCGCGCTCAAAGTTGAATAGCTTGCCCGTAGTCATCAATTCAATGGCGCGCGACTTTCCGACTATACGTACGAGGCGCTGCGTGCCGCCGGTGCCCGGCAAGACGCCGAGCGAAACTTCCGGCAATCCCATCTTGCCCGCGTTGCGTCGCGCGATTCTGATGTCCGCAGCCATTGCGACTTCCAAACCGCCGCCTACGCAGTGGCCGTTGATGGCCGCTATCACGAGCTTGGGCGTCTGCTCCAGGCGCGACAATGTTTCGTTGGCGTGGAGGCAGAAATAGTATTTGTATTCGGGCGTCACGCTTGAGAGCATCTGTATGTTTGCGCCCGCGCAGAAAAACTTTTCGCCCTGCCCCGTGATGATGATGACCTGCACACGCTCGTCCATTCGCGCCTGAAGGATTGCGCGGTCAAGCTCCTGCATCATCTCGTAGCTGTAGGTGTTGGCCGGTGGGTCGTTGAGCGTCAAAACGGCCACGCCGCTCTCGCCTGTGTACCGCACAAGATTGCCGGACACTTCCTGCTCTTGAACTTTTGCTTCCGCCATTTTTTTGATTTGCTCCGTCCGAAGGGATGGGTTCGGCTACAGACTTTAGCAAGCAGAGGTTATTACTTTCAACTTCAAACCTCAGAAGTTTCAGGCTTCGGTGCCGCGCCAAACGCTGAGTTGTTCCGCTTTCGTAGACTTTCGAGTTAACGAAAGCTCGCCATCATCGGCCCCGTTAAGAAAGCCAGAGAGAAACAGCCGCGTGATGTTATCAACCAGGTCGTTGACGGAAAGCGGGCCGCGCGGGTCGTACCAGTTATAAATCCAGTTCATCATGCCGAAGAGCGCGTAGGTCGCAACGGTCAAATCAATCTTCGTATGATTCGCGCCCTGCCGCTCCTGCTCGGCTTCCGAGAGTATCTGGCGCACGAGCCGCGTGTACTGCTGCTTCTTGCCGGAGACGTGGTTGTACATCTCGCCCGAAAGCTCCTCCGCCTCGTGCGAGAGCACCTTCATCTCCGCCATGTTGGCGGCAAAGAAGGAGAGATGATTTTCTATCACGACGCGCAGCTTCTCTACGGGCGTGGCCGCTTCCTTGAGCCGCTCTTCAAGACGCTCCAGCACTCGCCCGAAGCAGTTGTCCTGAATCAGAAAGAGCAACTCCTCTTTGGACTTGCAGTAGTAATAAAGCCCCGCCAGCGACACCCTCGTCTCGCGCGAGATGTCCCGCATGGAAGTCGAGTGATAACCCTTCTCCGCAAAGATACGCGCGGCCTTACGCAGAATAAACTCCAGCTTCTGGTCGTAACGCGAAAAGTCTGTGGAAAGGTTTGTAGCCATCAAACGAAACTAAAAATTTAACAGGATGGACAGGATAAAAGAAGAAGCAATCTTTCTGTTTTTATCCTGTCCATCCTGTTAATTATCCTTTTTCATAATCGAACATACTCGAACTCGAACGGCAATCCCTTGATTCCTGCGCTCGGCGGGGCTATCCAGTTGGCGATTTTGCCCGGCTCTGTCACGGGATGCATGAGGCTGCGGACGTATTCGCGGTCTTCGACCGAAGGGAGCCACTCAGCCTTAAGGCTCTCGAACTCAGAGGCCGTGACGAGATTGCCTTCAATATCAAAGTGGTGTCCGGCGAACTCGCCCACGTGACGATGAAAGCGCGTGCTCGGCAGGTAAAGCCGCTCGTCCTGTCCGGCGTCTTCCAGGTACTTGTTCCAGCGCGTCATGGCTCGCTCGCAATCGGCCACGTATTCGCCGCGCAGCACTTCGTTGAGCGCATTTCTAAGCGCCACCTCGCGCTCGACAAGTCGCCCGTCTTCGACCACAGTCATGGTGAACATTTCGTCCTTCAAGATGTGGTCTTCGTACTTCTTCTGCTCCTGAAAGCGACCCTTCAGACCAGCAGCATAGAAGTCTGCGGAGTTAGAGCTAATCTCGCCGCCGAAGAGGTCAAGGGAATAAGAGAACCAGAAGTTTATGTACCTCTGAATTATCTCAAGCGGGATGCCGCCAAGCTCTCGCACATCCCCGTTCTTCGCTTCCTTCATCAACTCGGCTGTGCGCTTGACTACGCGACCCACGCCCGTTTCGCCCACGAACAGGTGATGCGCCTCTTCCGTCAACATGAACTGGCAGGTGCGCGCCAGAGGCTCAAAGCCTGATTCGGCCAGCGCCGCCAACTGGTACTTGCCGTCGCGGTCTGTGAACATTGTGAAGCAGAAAAAGTTTAGCCAGTCGTCGCACGGCTGGTTGAAGGCTTCCAGTATGCGCGGCTTGTCCGGGTTCCCGCTCCTGCGCTCAAGCATGGCGTCCGCTTCGTCGCGCCCGTCGCGCCCGAAGTAGCCGTGAAGCAGGTAAACCATCGCCCACAGGTGACGACCCTCTTCCACGTTCACCTGAAAGAGATTCCTCAAATCGTAGAGCGAAGGACAGGTCTTTCCCAGTTGTCGCTGCTGCTCTACGGAAGCAGGCTCCGTGTCGCCCTGCGTAACGATGATGCGGCGCAACGCATTACGAAACTCGCCCGGCACTTCCTGATAAGCGGGCTGCCCGTAGTTGTCGCCAAAACCGACTTTCGCATCCGGCTCGGCGGGCTTCAAAAAGATACCCCAGCGATAATCAGGCATCTTCACGTAATCGAAGTGCGCCCAGCCGGAAGGCTCTACAGAGATGGCCGTGCGTAAGTAAACGTCCTTCTCCTGAAAACCTTCAGGCCCCATCTCGCGCCACCAGCTCAAATAGTTCGGCAGCCACTTCTCCAACGCACGCTGAAGCCGCTTGTCTTCCGACAGATTAACGTTATTAGGAATCCTCTCGTATAGCTCCATTGCTCACTCCGTCTTTACGTTCTCTTGTAGTCGAACTGCGGCTGCGTGGGCTTGCCGTAGTTGGTTAAAGCGCCCTGAGCGCCGACGGCGTTGGGTCGCTGGAAAATCCAGTTCTGCCAGGCCGTCAGTCGTCCGTAAATTTTGGTGTCCAGCGTCTCCGGCCCCGCGAAGCGAAGCGATGCCTCCATGCCCGTGAGTGCATCGGGCGAGAGAGATGTGCGCTCTTCTATAGCCACGCGAATCTCGTCGTCCCAGTCGAGGTCGTCGGGCGCGAAAGTCACAAGGCCCGCCTCTTCCGCCTCTTCCGTATCAAACGTTCCTTCATGCGAGAGCACTTCATACGTTTTCTCAGGCTCGGCCAGGAAGCGAGACTGCAAGCGTGTCAAGCCGTTGCTCATGGGAAGCGCGCCCGCGTTCAATTCACTCGTAGCAATCTCAACCTTCTGGCCGGGGTCGTTCAGCATGTAGGTTCGGTCTGCTGAAAGCGCAAGCTCAAGCAGGTTGCCCGCAAAGCAACTGCCAGGCTCTATGATGGCGAAGAAGCTCTTGGCCGTCAGGTCTAGACGGCGAAGCACGCGCGCCATGTGCAGCAAGATTTCGCGCATCAGCCAGTGGTCACGATTGGCAACCAAAGTCTTATCAACCGCCAGCACGTTTTCTATCTCGCCCGTAGTTCGCAGGCAGACGAGACCTATCTCAAGCTCGTTGACGCGCAGGTGCAGAAGAGCGTCGTCCAACTCTCTGTATGCGCGAAGCGGCCAGTAAGCGTCTCCGAGTTTCAGAATCTCTTCCGCAGAGGTCGGCAAATCTCCTTCGGGGCCGCGCACGGTCAAATCCGCGTAACGCTTCTCGCGGTTGTAGCGCACGCTCACGTACTTGTACTCTCGCCCCGCTTCGGTCACTTCCACGTCGAGCGGGTTGAGCTTGATGCCGGAAGGCGTATCGGCAAAGCCGTCCGATTGGGCCAACTCTTCCACATGCTTGTTGATGGACTCTTCAAATTTGCTGGTAGGGAAGTAGCCGTCAATCAGTCCCCACTCTTTCGCGCGCCTGGCTTTCAACCCTTCCGCAAGAGTTGAGAAAACGTCCGCGCGGTCGCGCCTCACTTTTCGTTTATCAACGAGGCGCGTCAGTCCGCCCGTGCCGGGCAGCACGCCCAGGAGCGGAACTTCGGGCAGCGAGACTGCGGAGTTGCCGTCGTCCACCAGAAAGATTTCATCGCACGCGATTGCAAGCTCGTAGCCTCCGCCCGAAGCCGTGCCGTTTAAGGCCGCTATGTAGCGCTGGCCCGAATGAGCGGAAGCGTCTTCAATGGCGCAGCGCGTCTCGTTCGTGAACTTGCAGAAGTTGACCTTGAAGGCGTGAGAGCTTGTGCCGAGCATGTAAATGTTTGCGCCCGCGCAGAAGATGCGCGGCTTTAGGCTCTTGACGACGACTACGCGCACCTCCGGGTGCTCGAACCTGAGTCGCTGCACCGCGTCCGCAAGCTCTATATCAACGCCCAGGTCGTAAGAATTGAGCTTCAGCTTGTAGCCCTCGCCCAGGGTCTCGTCCTCCTGCACGTCCATCGAAAGCGTTGCGACCCGCCCGTCGATGCTGAGCTTCCAGTGTCTGTACTTGTCCGGCGAGGTCTCGAAATTAACCATCAAATTCCCTGATTCCCCCAAATTTCTGGCCGCAGCCTCACTGCTTGCCCGGCCTTCATGATTTTCGAACGAACGTTCGAACTAGCATGATAGCCCTCCGGCCTCTTTTCGTCAAGCTAGCACGGCCCGAACAGAAGAAGCACGCAGAGGCTTTCTTAACCTCGTTGATTTTCAACACGTTAACTTGCTTGAAGGGGAATTCGTTGGCCTGGCGCGCTTGACAGGCGAACGGGTTGGCGCGTAGGGTCTTGAGGCGTTCGCGGCCCCCTCGTTGGGGGGAGAAGCGGAGGCGCATCTGTTCTGGTGAATGGCGCGGTCTTCAAAACCGTCTGTGAGCCTGTGAGAGCAGGCTTGGGTAGGTTCGATTCCTACACGCCTCCGCCAAATTGAAAACTTGTAGTAAAAGGGTAAAAGGAAAAAGTTGCGCCTCACTTTTTGCCTTTTGCCTTCTACCTTTTTACTGATGAGAGAGTGGATTGCGCTGAATATGACGCCGGGCGTGGGGCCACGCGCGGCTACGAAATTACTGGAGCGCTTCGGGTCGGCTGAGTCGGTCTTTGCCGCTACGCGCGCAGAGTTGGAGCAGCTTCGACTGAAGCCGGAAGCCGTGGAGAGCATCATGGCGCGCGACCTCTTTGAGCGCGCCGCCGTTGAAATCGAGCGCACGCGCTCAGTGGGCGCAGACCTTCTGCTCCTGGACGATGGCGTTTACCCGCAGCTTCTGCGAGAGATATTTGACCCGCCGATTACGCTCTACGTGAAGGGCGAATGGGCCATATGTTTGGAGCAGCCGTGCGTGGCGATTGTAGGCTCGCGCCGTTCTTCCACCTACGGGCAGAACAGCGCCTCGATGCTGGCGCGCGACCTTGCCAGTCGGGGAATAACGATTATCTCCGGCCTCGCTCGCGGCATAGACGCTGCGGCGCACCGTGGCGCTCTGGAAGCCGGAGGCCGAACGGTGGCTGTGATGGGAACGGGGCTGGACGAGGTTTACCCGCGCGACCACAGGAAGCTTGCCGAGGAGATACTGGAGAAGGGCGGAGCGCTTCTTTCGGAGTTTCCCCTGGAGACGCCGCCCGCTCGGCAGAACTTTCCGTATCGCAACCGCGTTATAAGCGGCTTGAGCCTGGGCGTGCTGGTGGTCGAAGCGGCGGAAAATAGCGGCTCTTTGATAACGGCGCGGCTGGCGCTTGAGCAGGGAAGAGAAGTTTTCGCGGTGCCCGGAAATATCACTTCGCGGAATTCTTTCGGCACTAACTATTTGATAAAGGGAGCGGGCGCGAAACTGGTGCAGCAGTGGCAGGACATCGTAGCGGAGTTGCCGTCGGAAATCGCCGCGAGGCTCCTGCCGCCGGAGACTAAGCGGAAGGGCGCAAGCGTTGAGTTCGATAAACAGCTTGAGCTTGCGCCGAATGATCTCTCCGCTACGGAGCAGTCGGTCTGGAGGTTGCTTTCTGCCGACTCGCCAGTGCATATTGATGCGCTCGCGGAAGAGACAAGGCTCTCCGTTCCCGAATTGACGGGCGCTCTGCTCGCGCTTGAGATGCGAGAGTTGATACGCCAGCTTCCGGGCAAATGCTTTGTGAGAAAACTATGAGAAGAGCAGTTGAATTTAATTGCCAGCGTTCGATGAAGGATACTGGCGCATCAAAACAGAGATAAATAAGGACAATTTTATGTGGCTTGTGTCACAGGGTTAAGAAAATGGGAAAGAATCTGGTTATCGTCGAGTCGCCTGCGAAGGCCAAGACGATTAATAAATATCTGGGCAGTGATTATCGCGTGATGGCCTCCATAGGCCACATCAAGGATTTACCGTCTAAGGGACTCGGCGTCGATGTCGAAAACAATTTCGAGCCGACCTACGAACTGATTCCTGATTCAAAAAAGCGCAACAACAAGAAGATCATCACCGAACTGAAGCGGGCCGCGAAAGAGGCGGACGCAATCTTTCTGGCTGCTGACCCTGACCGCGAGGGCGAGGCCATCTGCCAGCATCTTGAAGAAGAGATTGTACCTAAGCGCCCGCGCAAGCCCTCTTATCGCGTGATGTTCAACGAGATTACCAAGCGCGCGGTGCAGGACGCTTTCAAAGAGCCTAAGCAGATTGACAAGAATCTGGTCGATGCTCAGCAGGCTAGGCGCTTGTTAGACCGTTTGGTTGGCTACAAGGTTTCGCCACTCTTGTGTCGCACCGTTGGCGGTCGCCTGAGCGCCGGACGCGTGCAGTCGGTCGCGCTTCGCATGGTAGTTGAGCGCGAGCGAGAGATTGAGGCTTTCGTCAAGACAGAGTACTGGACAATCGCTGCGAATCTCTCTTCCAAATTGCCGCCCGCCTTCGACGCGCGACTCCTTAAGATAGACGAGAAGACTGTCAAGACCTCGAACTTCGATCAGGATGTGAAGAAGAACGAAATCCTGATTGGAACCGAAGCTGAGGCTGGCGAGATTGTTAAAGAGGCAGAGCAGCAGCGCTACGTGGTCTCGGATGTCACCACGAAGGAGCGCAAGCGAAATCCTGTGCCGCCGTTTGTGACCTCCAAGTTGCAGCAGGAGGCTTCGCGCAAACTGGGCTTCGCTGTGAAGAAGACCATGATGCTCGCGCAGAAGCTTTACGAAGGCGTTGAGCTTGGCGCGGAAGGCTCCGTAGGCTTAATCACCTATATGCGTACGGACTCAACGCGCGTCTCGGACGCGGCGCTGGGTGAGGTGCGTGATTTCATAGGCACGCAGTACGGCGAGCCTTACCTGCCTGAGAAGGCCGTGCATTATCGCTCTAAAAAGGGGGCGCAGGACGCGCACGAGGCTATTCGTCCCACGGACGTAACGCGCACGCCCGAATCAATCTCGCGCTTTCTCAACAAAGAAGAGTTGAAGCTTTATCGGCTCATCTGGCAGCGCTTCGTAGCTTCGCAGATGACGGCAGCCGTCTTTGACCAGACGACGATTGATATTCAGGCCGGGCGTTTTATCTTCCGCGCTACGGGTTCCGTTCAGAAGTTCGACGGCTTCCTGAAAGTTTACCAGGAGGGGCGCGACGAAAAGCCTGAAGACGACGAAGAGGCAGAGCGTACCCTTCCAGTGGTGGAAAAGAACGAGGAACTGCGGCTCAATTCCGTGAAGCCCGAACAGCATTTCACGGAACCTCCGCCTCGCTACACGGAAGCCACGCTCGTCAAGGCTCTGGAAGAGAAGGGCATCGGACGGCCTTCGACCTACGCGGCGATTATGACCACGATTCAGGATCGTGAGTACGTGGAAAAGGTAGAGGGCCGCTTTCATCCTACTGCTCTGGGCACGACCGTCAACGACCTGCTCGTTGCAAGCTTTGACGACCTCTTCAACGAGACCTACACGGCGCGCATGGAAGAGGAGTTGGACGAGATTGAGGAAGGGAAGCTGCCGTGGACTGAAGCTCTGAAAGAGTTCTACGAAAAGTTCGCCAGGGATTTGAAGAACGCCGAGCGGCAGATGAAGGCCGCGAAGCAGCAGGCTATCCCGACGGACGAGACCTGCGAGAATTGCGGCTCGCCTATGGTCATCAAGTTCGGTCGCTTCGGACAGTTCCTTGCCTGCTCCAACTATCCCGAATGCCGTACGACGCGCGAGATTGCTCGTCCTTCAAACGGCGAGACGGAAGCGGCAACGGCGACAAGCGCCGCCGCGAGCGACCGCCAGGAGGGAAGCGCCGGAGAGGAAGAAGAAACCTGCGAGTTGTGCGGCAAGCCCATGGCTTTGAAGCGGGGGCGATTCGGACAATTCCTGGGCTGCACGGGCTATCCCGAATGCCGCAACATACGCAAGATTGCCAGGAGCGGTGCGGTCGCGCCTGCGCCCGTGCCCTTGGACGAGAAGTGTCCGGTGGACGGCGCGAACCTCGTGCGGCGTCACGGTCGCTTCGGCGAATTCATCTCGTGCTCGAACTATCCGAAGTGCACCTACATCAAACGCGAGACGACGGGCGTGCCCTGCTCTCGTCCAGGTTGTCGCGGCGAGATAGTCGTCAAAAAATCGAAGCGCGGCAAAGCCTTTTACGGCTGCTCGGAATACCCGAAGTGCGACGTTGTCTTCTGGGATAAGCCCGTGGCGGAACCCTGCCCGCAGTGCAAAGCGCCGTTTCTCTTGGAGAAGACTACGAAGAAAGAGGGCACCTTCCTCTACTGCGCCAAAGAAGGCTGCGGCTATCGCACGCAAGGCGTCATCAGCGCCCCGAAAACTTCCCGTGACGAGCGCAGAGCGATTAGATAAAGAAAATTAAGAGGATGGACAGGATAAAGAAAGAGAATCAATTCTTCTTCTTTTATCCTGTCCATCCTCTTAATTTCCTCATCCATATCTTAGGAGATTAAAACCGATGATTCGACGACGCGTTGCAGTTCTTCTGCTCGTTTACTCTCTCTTGTTGCCAGTCTTTGCTCTGGGGCAGCAACCTACGCAGCCAGCCGCTTCGCCCGCGCAAACCGCGACACAAGGGCAGCAGCAGCAGGCAGCAGACCCAAACGACCCGATCACGCGCATCAAGGAAGAGGGGATGAAGCGCTCGCAGGTGATGCAGACGCTTGAGTATCTGACCGACGTGATAGGGCCGCGCCTGACGGCTTCGCCCTCCATGATGCGCGCCAACGAATGGACGCGCGATAAGTTGAAGGCGTGGGGGCTTGAGAACGCGCAACTGGAAGCTTGGGGGCCGTTCGGTCGAGGCTGGACGCTGAAGCGTTTTTCGGCGCAGGTCATAGAGCCGCAAACAATCCCGCTCATAGCTTATCCGAAAGCCTGGTCGCCCGGTTTCAAAAGCGCAATCACAGCGCCCGTCATCTACCTGGACGCGAAAGACGAGGCGGGGCTTCAGAAGTACAAAGGCAAACTCAAGGGCGCGATTGTTTTGATGAGCGCGCCGCGCGAGATTAAAGCCAGCTTCGAACCGCTCGGAGAGCGCCTGACGGAGAAAGACCTGCTGCGGCTTGCGGACGCGCCTGACCCTGCGACGAATCCGCGCCGCCGCCCTCCGATGACTCCGGCGCAGCGCGACGCGGCTCGCTTTGCGGCGGCGAAGCTACAGTTCGTCACGGACGAAGGCGCGGCCCTGCTCGTCGATACGAGTCGCGGCGACGGCGGCACAATCTTCGTGCAGTCCGCCAGCGTGCCTCAACCCTTCATTGAAAATCCATTCGACCGTACTCGCATTTCGCCCTGGGACAAGAGCGCGCCCAAGTTGCCCGCGCAGATTGTCGTCTCAAGCGAGCAGTATAACCGCATGGTTCGCATGCTGGGCCAGGGTGTGGCGCTCAAGATGAATGTTGACCTGCAGGTCGAGTATCAGGACAAAGACCTCATGGGCTACAACACTGTGGCGGAGATTCCCGGCACGGACTTGAAGGATGAAGTGGTCATGATAGGCGCGCACATGGATTCGTGGCATTCGGGAACGGGCGCGACCGACAACGGCGCGGGCGTGGCCGTAGCCATGGAGGCCGTGCGAATTCTCAAGGCTCTGAACCTTCAGCCGCGCCGCACCATACGCATAGCGCTCTGGTCAGGCGAAGAGCAAGGGTTGCTCGGCTCACGCGCTTATGTCGCGCAGCACTTCGGCCAACTTGGCGACGGCCAGCAAAGCACAGCGCTCGCCGCTCTGATGGACGGAAGGACGCTGCCCGTGACGCCGAAGCCGGATTACGAAAAGTTTCAAGCCTACTTTAATCTGGATAACGGGACGGGGAAGATAAGGGGAGTTTACTTACAGGGTAACGAAGCCGTGAGGCCCATCTTTCGCAAGTGGCTCGCGCCGTTTCGTGAGATGGGAGCCGCCACGCTCTCAATCGCCAACACGGGCGGCACAGACCATCAATCCTTCGACGCCATCGGCCTGCCCGGCTTCCAGTTCATACAGGACGAGATTGAGTACGACACGCGCACGCACCACTCCAACCAGGATGTCTACGACCGCATACAGGCCGAAGACATGATGCAGGCCGCAACCATCATGGCAGCCTTCCTCTACAACGCCGCCACTATGAACGAGCGGCTGCCCAGAAAGACTGTCACGGTTGCGAGACAGTAAAAAAGAGTTCAGGACTCAGAATTCAGAATCCAGAATAAAAGGCTGAAACCGTTTTTATTCTGACTCCTGAGTTCTGAGACCTGAATTCTCAGTTCTGAATTCTGCCTTAAAATTTTCCCTGTTGCTTGAATTCGCCAGCGACTACATCCGTCAGGTACTTGCGTATCTTGTCTCGATTGAGTCTGCGGTACTCTTCGTAGTCCTGTGCGATGCCGTCGTCGGCCCTTGCCAGCAGGATGTATGCCTCAAGGAGTCCCGCGTCGTTGAGCCTGACCAGATTGGCAAGAGAGTCTTCCAGCTTCTTCACCTTCTTGTCCGCCTTGACGCTTGAGATGACCATTTGAAACGCGTCCAGTTCTTCAGCGAGGCTGTGCCTGTAGGTCTGCTCTTTGGGAAACGTTTTGGCGAACTTAGTCGTGCGCCAGTTCGCGCGCGTGATGCTGTAGACGAGCCATGCGCTTGAACCGTCCTCTTTGCCTTCCAGCAGCTTAGGGTCTAGTGTGATGTTTACTTCGCCGGGCTTGTTGGACGAGATGCCCGCCGGAACTTCTATCTTCGGGTGCGCTAGCTGCACCTTGTTCACCTGCGCCCACTGCATCAGGCCGCGATAAGACATCCTGTTATAAGGCTCCGCGACGATTGCCTCCACGGCCTTGTCCCTGGATTCAACCATCTTGCCCACGCGAAGATAAGCGTCGCTCCAGTAGCGATAAGCCGTCTCGCGGTTAGGGTCAATGGCTATGGCCTTGGCGTACCAATCGCCTGCCTTGTCCATCTGGCGTTTCTGAAAATAGACGTCGCCTATAAAGAGCGGCGCTTCGTATATGTTCGGGTCTAGCTTGAGCGCCTTCTCATAAGCCTCGCGGGCTTTGTCCCACTGCTCTGCCGCAAAGTAGGACTCTCCCTCTCTCATCAACGCGTCGGCTTCTTTGTTTTTCGAGTATTCGGTGCGCTGCGCGTAAGCGCTCGCGGGCGTAGAGAAGAGCAGTAAAGCCAGAATAAGGAAGCCGCAGGAGCGAAGCGCATATTGCCGTTTCGTGGCGAGGCGTGTGCAGGGCATGATGATAGTTATCCTTCTACTCAGAAGATTTTTAGTTTGAGGGGAGTTTAAAAGCAGTATGGAGTCTATGATTGATGAAACTCAGTTGTCAATGAAGAATGCCATAGATGATACGATTTTTTGGAAGGCGCGCTTTCGCCTGGAAAGCAGGCTTTGCGTGCGCTTTATGAGGATGCTGAAAGGCAGTAGCTCTACTTAGCCCTGCGGATTTTCGGATGGGATGTGCGGCTGCAATCCGTCCGTCTCTTCCGCGAAAGTTATCCCAGCCGCGACCTCGTCGGAGAGATGTTTCCAACCGTCCTTCGTATGCTCGAAGCTCTCAGATAATGATGGGGCAAAACGTGCGGCCTCCGGCTGCCAACTGAATCGCTCCACCTTTATGTAGGGATGATTGACGCGTATGAGGTTGAAGGAATTTGTCTCGCCGCGAGAGCGCGTGCTGGTCGCAGTGCCTGCGGAAATTACGAGCGCGCTGTGGCCCTCTATCTTGTAGCGCGCGGCTGTCTGCCCCGTGTGGCCCATGTGCAGGTGTCCGGCCAGCAGAACGTCAGCGCCGCAGGATGCCAATGCCTGCATGGCAAGCTCTGCGCGCCCGACCAACTCCTTCGGGTCGTGCCCTTCCGGCAAATCGAAGGGATGATGCGTGACGATGATTTTCGTCATCTCGTCACGGAAAGAGCACATGCGCTGGCGTATGGCCTCTATCTGCCGTTCGTTGATGCGCCCGTACTTGGTCGTCAAAGAGCGCGCCGTGTTGATGCCTAGGATTGCCACCTCGTCGTCCGCGTAAAAGGGTTCAAGGTCGTCCGTGATGTGGCGTCGGTATTTCGTCAGGGGTTGAGTAAAGCGCGCCACGAAATTGTAAAGCGGAACGTCGTGATTGCCCGGGACGATTATCTGCGGCTCCGGCAGCGCGTCCAGAAACTTACGCGCCTCAACGAACTGGTGGCTACGCGCTCGCTGCGTCAAATCGCCTGAGACGGCCACCACGTCCGGCTTCATCTCGTTGACAGTCGCAATCAACGGCTCGACCACGCCGTAGTCGACCCGCCCGAAATGCAGGTCTGATAGATGTACAAGTTTACGCATGAGGCAAGCGCCCTTTACCGATAATTACCAACCCTTACTGATTAACAGACTTTGAGGCGAGTCGGCAAGCCCACAGCTAAAGAGCCGCGCACGAAACTCAAGCTATGTAACGCACTACGGCCTGCGTGGTTGCTGCATAACCTCAGAATAATTTATTGACGCATGGCGGGAGTAGTTATAGTATACCCGTACTCGTTTTAACTTGCGGTTAGAGAAGAACTGGCCTTCCCCTCCCGCATCGGCATCACCTTTAACAGGAATCCAATTGCATCATGAAAAACGTTATAAAGCATATAGCACGCGCAACTGTCATGGCTTTAATTGTGTTGCCGGTCGGCGGCATTCGATTACAAGCCCAGGATATTTCGGGCGGCGCGGGCCGCACGGAAGACATCGTCGGCGGTGTCAGTGGACTGGTGTTTCGACGCCCTGATAACCCCACGCCTCAGCGCCTCTCTGTTGCTTCACAGAAGGAAAGGGCACTGGAGCGCGCAGGCGCGGCGCGCGACGCCCAATCGCCCAGATACTCGGAGGCCGAAGAGCAGTACAGGCTGGCGGCAAGGCTCGACCCGAAAGACCCCAGACCACGCGCTGGCCTCGGAAACGTTCTTTTGGATCAGCGCCGTTACGCAGAGGCTGTAGAAGAATACAATCGGGTTATTAAGCTCGAACCCAAATATAGCTCGGCCTATTTCCCGCTCGGCTACGCCTACATTGCCTTAAAACGCTTCCCCGAAGCTATCGAAACATATAACCAACTCGTTCGCCTCAAGCCGGAATTTGCGGAAGCCTATAACAACCTGGGCTATGCTTATAATCAGTCCAAGCGCTATGAGGAAGCCATAGCGGCCTGCATGGAGGTCATTCGCCTCCTGCCCGAAACGGGTCAAGCATACATGCAGGGACTTCAGATGAAAGCGGAAGTGCTCTCGCAAGCCTATAAAAACTTAGGCTTCGCCTACACGCAACTCCGTCAACTGGACAAGGCTGTGGAGAGTTTTAAGAACGCAATCCGTTTCGACCCCAAAAGCGTCCCGGCCTATTTTAATCTGGGCAACGCATATTTCGAGGGAGGCAAATACAGAGATGCCGTGGAGACTTATAAGGAGACTATCAAACTCAGGCCGAACTTGGCGGTCGCCTACTATAATCTGGCGCTCGCGTACCTGGGCCTGCGCGATAAACCCTCTGCGCTCGAACAGTACGAAGCTCTGAAGTCTCTTAACCCGGATATGGCGAAAGAACTCTACGCCGCGATTAACAAATAGTCTCTCTACGCTTACTCGTCGCCATTACTTTCTTCAGGCACAAGTACGCGCAGAGCGCCTGGGCGCACGCGGTAATGAAGCGGCGTGGGCATGATTGTGACTTCGCCGTCGGTTGCGACTCTCAGGCGTGGTCGCCGCGTCTCAATCCAAATCTCTTTCGTGCACATGGCATCGAAGTCGTCTTCGTTTCTGAGGCCGCCGAAGAGTGCGCGCCAAGCAAGTCTGACGAGTCCCATCCTTCCGGTTCGATGCGCTATGTAAAGGCTCAACTCTCCCTTGTCTATGCAGGAGCGCGAGCCTATGTTGAAGTTCTCCATCTCATATTCGTTGTTGCCTACGAAGATGAATGGAGAAGTGCGCGCCAACTCCTCTTCGTCCGTGCTGAGGCGCACCCTTAGAAAGGGATAACGCCTGAGGACGGTCAGGCTCGCCCAGAAGAACGCGCGCCACTTTCCATGCCCGAGGCGGTGCTGAAGCTTCTCCCGCTCGCGCACTATGCTGGGGTAAAGACCGAGGCTTGAGTTGTTGAGAAAGATGCGCCCGTTGACTTCGCCCACATCAACGTTGGCTATGCGGCCTTCCACGCAAACGCGCGCGGCGTCCTCAATCTCAAGCGGAACGCGTATGTCCTTGGCGAAGTGGTTGAGCGTGCCGAGGGGCAGAACTCCTAGAGCGCGCTTGGTGCCTACGACATGAGTGGCGACGGCGTTGATGGTGCCGTCGCCTCCACCGGCTATGATTGGAGAGCAATCTTCCGCGACGGCGCTTCGGGCAAGGGATTCAATCTCAGCGCCGCTTCTGGCAAACAGGATTCGCGCTTTGGCGTCCCTGGACTT
Organism: Pyrinomonadaceae bacterium; assembly: GCA_014534425.1. Classification (GTDB taxonomy): domain Bacteria; phylum Acidobacteriota; class Blastocatellia; order Pyrinomonadales; family Pyrinomonadaceae; genus JACVRN01. Next base: position 17,214 of record JACVRN010000034.1, on the reverse strand, counting down.
GAAGAAGTCTGTCAGACGCTCGCGCACCTCTTCTTTGTCACCCGCGCCCGAAGTAGCGTTAATGATGACGGCTGCGTGCGAGGGCATAGAGAGATAGTTTTATCATTAAGGGCGAGCCTCAGAACCGACTGTAAGCTCGCCCCGTAGGATTCAAGGTTTAGTTCTAAAAGCACCCAGAGAAAGAGACGCTCCAGCTTCATCTTCATGAAGATGAAGCTCCACGCAATCAGTAGCCGCGATTCTCGCTCGTGGCGTAAGAAGAGCCGCCACCGCTTCCGCCCGTGCTGCCCTGCGAGCCGCCCGTGCCGGAGCTTCCGGCAGACGTTTGACCGCCTCCGTCCGTGTACGCGCCTTGCGCGCCTCCACCCATAGGCCCTGCTCCGCTTGTAACGGACGCGCCGCTTCCAGCGCCCGTTGCCCTCTGCTGTTTATTAGAGAGGTCAACGCCGAAAAGCTCTCGCACCTTGGAGAAGAGCGCGGGAAGAACCACGTTGCGCCCCACGTTCGACAACTCTTCGACGAAGCGCTCGCCCATGGAAGAGACCTCTTCCTGTAGCTTGTCGTAGGCGCGCGTCTCCTTGAATCGCTCTATGAGGCTTGGCCCTGAAGGCTCTGCCTCTTCCGCCGCTTCATAGCTCGCCTGGTCGGACGCTGTGGAAAGCGCTCCTGCCTGTTGGTAACTGCCGCCCGCCTCGTAGTCCTTGCTGAGAGCAGGCTGCGGCCCAGGCGAGGGAGCGCTCACGGCTGGCCTTGCAAGTCCACGGGCTGCGTACGGCGAAGATGAAAGCTTCGCGGGCGCTGCTCCCGTCGTCGCATAAGCATCCGACTCGGAGTAAGAGGGATAATCGTCCTCTTCCGTCTCCGACTCGCCGCCACTGAAAGTTCCAGCGATTGCGTAGCCGAGTATGAAACCGGCGGACGCCGCTCCGATTGAGAATGCCACCGGACGTTTGCGAAACTGCTCGCGCCAGTCCAGGGCTTCCGTGACCGTATCCCTGACCGCTTGATATTGGTTTGCCACTGTGTCCTTGATCTCCGTAACGGTTTGTGTGATGGATTCGCGCGCCTCTTCCATGCGGCGCTGAAGCTCAGCTTTGGTGGAATCCGTGTCATCCGCATCTGCGGCACGCGCCACTGCTAGATTTCTTTCTTCAGCCATTCTTTATCCTTTCTGAGTTCTTCAACGCTTCTGCCCGGCACAAGGTCTCTGTGGGCCAGGCGGTTCTTCATCACCATGACGATGATGCCGCCGACTATCAGATAGAGCACGCCGGTCAGGACAAAGCCCACGGCGTAGCGTGATGCCTGTTGCCAGTCCAGAGGCATGAATGCCGAGATGGCAAGCGCCAGCGCTATGTTCAAGAGCGCGAAACCGACTGCGGCTATGAAACCGCCCACGCCAATCAGCACGGCCCCGCGAACGTACGCGTTGACATCCTCCGACAGTTCGACTTTTAGCAGACTGAGCTTCGTGTCCAGAAGCTTCATCACGTCGTCGCCCAGACGCCCGAAGAGCGACGGCAACTGCTCAAGCTCCGTCGCAGCATGCGGGGCGGGCGCGGCAGCCGTGCTTCTCTCTAAATCGGCCATCGCTTGTGCCTCCCATTTGAAAAGTGATGAGTACTAAGTGCTGAGTACTGAGTTGAAAAGCTTTTCCTCATCACTCAGTACTCAGTCCTCAGCACCTTTTTTATCTTCTGGTTCCGCGAATCAGGAGTCCCAGCACGAAGCCTGCGGCGGCTGAGATGAGGAGCGCCTGTCCCGGATTCTGCCGCGCATACTCTTTGGCATCATTGGCGACTTCGGAGAAATCCTTGTTGCGTAGTTCGCCAATCTTGTCGCCGACCACGCTCACCTTGTCCGTGACGTAATCTCTGGCGGTAGAGGCGGCCTCGGCAACCTTCTTTCCATATTCCTGCGCGGTCTGTGCAAGGCCGGTCGCGGTGCCCGCGCCCGTTCCGCCTGCGCTGCTCTGTCCGCCGCCCGCGCCGCCGCTAGTGGTCAAGCTCTGGCCGCCCGCGCTGCCTGCGCCTGAGGTGGTGCCGGTATCGCGCGTCGTTCCTGCGTCTGTCGCGCCTGTGCCCGCGCCGCCAGTTCCCTGACCGGGGGTTGATCTGCCTGAAGAAAAATCCTGTGACATCTCTAAGTTCTCCTTAACATTCTGAAATTTTTATCTTCCGCCCCGTGCTACTTCGAAAATCGGCGCACGCCTTGCGGGAAGAAAAATTGGCTCGCTCCCGCCAATCCAGAGCAAACAATGTGCCGACACCGCCCGCTCACTATCGAAAGCATGTAAAAGAGCGCTTTGGATAATGAAAAGGGCGGGGGAGCCGCTTACCATTTTTGTTGCGAAAAGGTACGTGTAAAGATAGCGCAAAGGTCGCTAACAGTACAGGCTTTTTCGTCAAATAACTGTCGCGCCAAAGTTACTTTTCCTGAAACCCGCCTGCGCTTGACAGCGTACAGGGAAGGTGGTAAGTAAGTACTTACTTTTACCGTCAGCAGAGAATATAGATGAGCAAAGAACTTACCCCCTCAAAGCAGAGTGTGCCCGAAGCGCCGCCCGCGCCCACTGCGCCGCAGGGCGCACGCCTCTCGGCGGAAGAGCGTCGCCGCGAGATTGTGCGCGTCGCCGTCAAGCTCTTTTCCCAGCGCGGCTTTCGCGGCACGACCACCAAGGAGATAGCGCACGCCGCAGGCGTCTCCGAGGCCATAATCTTCCGCCACTTCGCCACCAAGGAAGAGCTTTACCGCGCTATCATAGACCACGTCTCCTGCGAGGGCGGCATAGAGAATCCGCACGAAGTCGTGGGCGAGGCCATCGCGCGCAAGGACGACCGCGCCGTTTTCGAGGGCCTTGCCTTTCATGCTCTTGAGCATCACGAGGACGACAAGGAGTTTCATCGCCTTCTGCTGTACGCGGCGCTCGAAGGGCACGAGTTGGCGCAGATGTTCTGGGAGCGAACCGTCATACAGTTCTACGAATTCCTGGGCGCTTACATCGAAGAGCGGCAGCGCGACGGGGCCATGCGCTCCATTGACGCGCGCGTCATAGTACGCACTTTCATAGGCACAATTATTCACCACTCGCTCAACAACAACTTGTGGGATCCCGAGCGCAGGCTCCTCAGCATTTCCAACGAAGAGGCCGCGCGCTCCTTTACAGAGGTTTTACTCAAGGGCATCACTTTGCCCGAAGGCGAACGCTCGCGGGGGCGCGTGCGTCCTGCTCGAAGAACGAACACCGGTCGAAATCAGACGAAGAAGAAACAGTCGAAATGATCTCCCGTACACAGGTAAAAGCTTTAGCGTTTCTCTTAGCTCTCTTGAGTCTCTCCCTTCTGGCGGTCGCCTGTAACCGCTCGAAGGCTGAGGGGAGCAAGAGCGCCAACACTCAGCCGCAGCAGGTGATGGTCGTCGAAGTGACGACCACCCCGGCCATCTTGCGCCAGTTGCCGCGTTTTCTTGAAGCCACAGGCAGCCTTGCCGCAGACGAGCAGACGGACGTTGCGCCCGCCACCTCCGGCAAGGTCATCAGCGTCGGCGTAGACCTCGGAACCTTCGTGCAGAAGGGTGCGGTTCTCGTACGCCTTGACGACCGCGACTCTCGCATACGCCTTGACCAGGCCACAGCGCAAGTAGCGCAGGCACAGTCACAGGTCAGGCAGGCCGAAGCACGTCTCGGCCTCAGACCGGGCCAGAGCTTCAACGTAGAGCGCGTGGCCGAAGTGGCGAGCGCACGCGTCGCGCTTGAGTTGGCCGAAAAGCAGTTGCGCCGCTTCGAGCGCCTGATAGAGTCCGGCGACGTGTCGCGCTCGGCTTACGACCAGCAGAAGGCGCAGCGAGACCAGTTGCAGCAGCAGCTTGAAGCCGCGCGCACTCAGGCTCAGCAAAGCTATGCGGGGATTCAGACTGCTCGCGCGGCTGTCGAAGCAGCGCAGTCGCAGGTAGCTTCCGCGCGCAAGGCGATCGCGGACGCCATCGTCACCGCGCCCATCGCTGGCTTCGTCTCAGACCGACCGGCGGACGTGGGCGAGTACGTCACGCCCTCTTCAAAGATTGCGACCATCGTGCGGACTAACCCCCTGCGTATGCGTATAGACGTGCCGGAGCAGGCCGTCTCGAACATACAGGCGGGCCAGAGCATTTCGGTTACCGTGAGCACTTATCCTGATAGAACCTTTAGCGGGCGCGTGCATCACATCTCTCCGAGCGTGACGCCGAACTCGCGCACGCTGACCGTAGAGGCCGAAGTTGAGAACAGCGAAGACCTTCTGAAGCCGGGACAGTTCGCCACAGTACGCATACTGCTGCCGCAAAGCGACCCTGCAGTGCTTGTGCCCGCGCGTGCCGTGAAAACCGAGAGCGGGACGAGCCGCGTCTTTGTCATCAAGGACGGCATAGCGCAGCAGCGCATAGTGCAGCTAGGACAGACGGAAGGCGACCTGGTTGAGATTAAAAGCGGCGTCGCCGCAGACGAACCCGTTGCCACCAGCAACGTAGAGCTATTGAGCGACGGCATGCCCGTCAGGCAATAAAGCAATCAGCCGTCAGCAGTCAGCCATCAGCTTCTTGCTTTTACTGACTGCTGATTGCTGATAGCTGATTGCTTAAGATTTTTATTTATGCAAAAGCTTGCTGAAATCTGTGTACGGCGTCCGGTCTTTGCGACGATGTTGATTCTGTCGCTGACGGTGGTCGGCATCTTCTCCTTCAAGTCTCTGGGGGTCGACCTGTTTCCGAAGATTGACCTGCCTACGATTACCGTGACGGTCATAAATCCGGGTGCCAGCCCTCAGGAGATTGAGACAGAGATAACTGACAAGGTCGAAGGCGCTGTCAATACCATCAGTGGCATAGACGAGCTTCGCTCGACCTCTGTCGAAGGCGTCTCGCAGGTCTTCATCACTTTCCTTCTGGAGAAGAACGCAGACATCGCGGCGCAGGAGGTGCGAGATAAAATCAACCTCATTGTCGCTGACCTGCCGGAAACCGCAGAGCAGCCGATTGTGCAGAAGCTGGACACGGACGCCGCGCCCGTTCTTCGCATAGCCGTTTCCGCGCCTCGCTCTTTGCGCGAAGTCACAGACATCGCGGACAAGCGCATTAAGGAGCGCATCGAATCCATCAACGGTGTGGGCAACGTTGACATTGTCGGCGGGCGCGAGCGCGAAATTCAAATCTGGGTTGACCCCGACAAGATGCGCGCCTTCAACGTCCCCGTCTCAGAGGTCGCAGCAGCCCTGCGCTTGCAGAACATGGAAGTGCCGGGTGGCCGCGTTGACGAAGGCGCACGCGAATTGACCGTGCGTACTATGGGGCGCATTCAGAATCCAGCCGAGTTTAATAATGTAGTCATAGCCACGCGCGGCAACTACTCCGTGAAGCTAAGCGACATAGGCTACGCAGAGGACGGCGCGGAAGAACAGCGCACGTCTGCGAAGCTGAACGGTCAGCCCGCAGTGACGCTCGTCGTCTCCAAGCAGTCAGGGCAGAACACCGTCGCGGTCGCCGACGCTGTCAAAGAACGTCTGAAAGAGATTACTCCTACTTTGCCTCCGGGCTTTAAGACGGAGATAGTCGGAGACCAGTCGCTCTTTATTAAAGCCTCGCTCGAATCCATAGAGACGCACCTTGTAGAGGGCGGCATCCTCGCCGCCATAGTCGTTTTCATTTTCCTGTGGAGCATTCGCTCGACCTTTATCGCGGCCATAGCGATTCCGACTTCCATCATCGCCACCTTCGGACTGATGGCGGCCATGGGCTACACCCTGAATCAAATCACCATGCTCGCCCTGACGCTGATGGTAGGCATAGTGATTGACGACGCGATTGTGGTTTTAGAGAACATCTACCGCTTCGTGGAAGAGAAGGGGATGCCGCCGTTTCAGGCCGCGATTGAAGGCACAAAGGAAATCGGTCTCGCCGTCATGGCGACGACGCTGAGCTTGCTCGCGGTCTTCCTGCCCGTAGGATTTATGGGCGGGATAGTGGGCCGCTTCATGTCCTCCTTCGGACTGACCGCCAGCTTCGCCATAGCCGTCTCTCTCATAGTCTCTTTCACCTTGACGCCCATGCTCGCCGCTCGTCTCATCAAGCGAAAGGACGACCCGCTTCCGGCTGACGTTGGCAGCGAGCCTTCGGAGAGCGATGACACGGTTGCAGTGGCGAATGAATCGCGCGTCGTGGCCGCAGAGCCGGAGCTTTCAAAGAACGTAGAGGATAATCCCTGGTTCGAGGACGAGACGCACCGCACGGATTCCGTCAAGCCCGACGTGCCCAGAACCGAGCATTCTTCTAAAGAGTCTCGCTGGTATCGCCCGATTGATAAAACCTACACGGCCATGCTCAAGTGGTCGCTCGCGCATCGCTGGATTGTGGTCGCTCTTTGCGCCTTAGTCATCGTGAGCATCTTTCCGCTCTTCATGTTCGTGGGCAAGAACTTTCTCCCCGTTGACGACCAGTCGCAGTTTGAAGTGAGCGTGCGTGCGCCCGAAGGCTACACGCTCGCGGCTACGGACGCCTTGGTCGAGAAGATTGCGAAAGATTTGCGCGGCTTGCCCGGCGTCACAGACACCCTGGTGACAATCGGCGGCGGGCAGCAGCAGCTTGTCAATAACGTCTCAATCTACGTCAAGCTCAAGGATATTAAAGAGCGCGACCGCACGCAGGAACAGTTGATGGTCGAGGCGCGCAAAATCTTGCAGAACTATCCGAAGGAGCTTCGCACCAGCGTTCAGCAGGTCGCGGCAATCTCCGGCGGCGGCTTCCGCAACGCTGACATTCAGTACGTCATAGGCGGGCCTGACCTTGATAAGCTGACGCAGTACTCCGAACAACTGCTCGCCAAGATGAGAACCATCCCGGACGTGGTCGACGCCGACTCGACCCTGATTTTAGGAAAGCCTGAGCTTCGTGTGGTGATTGACCGCGCGCGTGCCGCAGACCTGGGCGTGCGCGTGGGCGACATAGCGCAGGCGCTGAACACGCTCGTTGCGGGGCAGGAAGTTTCCACCTTCAACGCTGGCACGGATCAATACGACGTGCGCGTGCGCGCCATAGGCGAGTTCCGCACGAGCGTCGAAGGCTTGAGCCGAATGATTGTGCCTTCTACAAAAGTCGGCTGGGTGTCGCTGGATAATCTGGTGCGAATAGAAGAGGGCACAGGGCCGTCTGCGATTGACCGCTTGAACCGCCAGCGACAGGTTTCGCTTCTGGCGAACGTCAGGCCCGGCGGCTCGCAGGCAGCAGTCCTTCAGCGCATGGATCAGTTCGTCAAAGAACTGAACGTCGACCCCGCGTACAAGACTGGAACCGCAGGACGCTCGAAAGAATTAGGGCGCGCGGGCTACTACTTCATGCTCGCCATAGTTCTGTCGTTCGTCTTCATGTACATGGTGCTGGCCGCTCAGTTTGAGTCGTTCATTCACCCTGTCACGATTTTGTTGACGCTGCCGCTAGCAATTCCGTTTGGCATCGTGAGTCTTCTTTTCACGGGTCAGACGGTGAACATCTTTTCGGGCCTGGGACTGCTGCTGCTCTTCGGCGTGGTGAAGAAGAACGCCATCTTGCAGATTGACCACACTAATGAGCTTCGAGCGCGAGGCATGGATCGTTACGAGGCGATTGTCCAATCGAACCGTGACCGCCTGCGTCCCATATTGATGACGACAATCGCGCTCGTGGCGGGCATGATGCCGCTTGTGCTCTCACGCGGCCCCGGCGCTGGAACCAATCGCTCCATAGGCGTGCTCGTTGTAGGCGGGCAGAGCCTCTGTCTGCTCTTAACTCTTTTGGCCGTGCCTGTCTTCTACTCGCTCTTTGACGACCTTGGGCACAGCCGCGTGTGGGGCGCAATCGGGACGAGAGTGAGGGGGTCGTTTGCCTGGGCCAGAAGAAAGGCTGCGACGGCCACGGCCTCTTTCCTTGGGCTGTTTAGTAAATAAAGTTTATTCGAGTATGAAACTCTCCGGTCAAATTTCAGCACTTCGCTTTGTGATGGCTCTGGCGCTTCTGTGCCTGCCTGTGTTTGCTCAAGCGCAGACGCAGCCAGCGCAGCCCGTCACGCCTGCGCCTTCCGCCAATACGCCTCCAACGCAGACTGCGCCGCCCTCTTCCACCGGCGGCACGAACATAGCGCCTTCCGGCAACCAGCCGCAGACGGAAGCTCCCGCGCCAGGCTCGAACGCGCGCCCCGTGACGCCGCAAGGGCAGACGGAACAGAGCGTGCAGCCGTCTACGCAGGCAGACCAGCAGAGCCGTGGCACAAGCCCCGCTCCAGCTACACAGCCGCAACAGCCGCAGGGCGGAGCGCCGAGCGTGACGGCTATTCCGACTTCGGACAGCCTGCCTTCGGGCACGAATACAACGGGCGCGCCCGCAACGCAGCAGGGCGCTACGCAGCCCGCGAAGCCCACGCAGCAGCAAGCGCCCGCCGTCCAACCGCCCGCAGCCCAGGAGCAGCCAGGACGTGAGAGTGTTCCGAGCGCAGCGCCGAACCAGTTGCCAGCAGTACCTGCGGTCGCGCCCGAATTTCGCGCGAAGACCGGGCCATTCCCCGAACTCAATCGCGTGGGCGTGGACATGACGGAGCAGCGCCCCATCTCCATACGCGAAGCCATAGGCATGGCGCTCGCCAACAATAAGGACATAGAGGTCGCGCGCCAGAACGTTCGCATTGCAGAGTTCGACCTGCTTGGCGCACGCGGAGTTTACGACCCGCGCTTTTCGTCGCTCTCCTACTACGAGAGGACTGAGACGCCTGCCACCAGTTTCCTGAGCGGAAGCTCTACGGGGTCTGTCACGCAGTACGACATCACGGGCACGTTTCGTTTCGAGGGACTCGCGCCGAAATATGGCGGAGGCTATCGCGTAGATTTTTCTAGCATACGGCTGACGACCAACAACCAGTTCACGGCGCTCAACCCGCAGTATCCCACGGCGCTGACCTTCAGCTACACGCAGCCTCTGATTCGCGGCCTGCGCTTTGACGCCAACCGCCGACAGATTGAGGTGGCGAAGAAGAATTTGAGCTTGACGGACGCGCAGTTCCGGCAGCGAGCCATTGAAACCATCACGGCTGTTCAGCGCGCTTACTGGGATTTGGTCTTCGCGCTCAGGAATCTTCAGATTCAGCGCGACGCCGTGCGTGATGCACGCGCTCAGCTTGAGCATAACAAGCGGCTGGTGGCCGAAGGCATGCTCGCCCCGATTGATGTCGTAGCGGCTGAAGCTCAGGTCTCAGGCTTTGAGCAGAGCGTTTACACGGCGCTCGAAGATGTCAACCGCTTCGAGAATAATCTGAAGAACCTGATTGCCGAGAATCGACAGTCGCCGCTCTGGAACGTCTCTCTTATTCCGACCGACCCTGTTGATTTGAACGCGCCGCCCGTTGCTTTGCCTGACGCCATAGATACTGCGCTCAAGAATCGTCCAGAGTTGAAGCAGTCCGACATAGTGCAGGCCATAAACGAGATTGACCAGCGCCTTTATCGTGAACAGACGAAGCCGCAGGTCGACTTGATAGGAAGTTACGGAGTCGTGGGCGCAGCCGGAGCGCTGAACGTGACTGACCCCACGGCGAATCCTCTGACAAGCTCGAACATAGAGATTCGCCAGCGCCTCAACGAGCTTCTGGCGATTCAAGGGCTGCCGCCACTGTCTCCGCCTGCTCAAACTTCCATACCGGATAATCTGGTTGGAGGCTACACGCAGTCGCTACAGAACTTGGCCGCCAATCGCTACAACAACTTTCGCGTGGGCGTGCAGCTTAACCTGCCGCTTCGCAATCGCACGGCGGAGGCGCAACTGGGACGCTCGCTCGTTGAAGGCGAGCGCATTCAAACGCAGCGCACTCAGCTTGAGCAGTTGATACAGATTGACGTTCGCAACGCGCTTCAGGCCGTGCGTACAGCCGAATCCAAGCTTCGCGCGGCGGCCACCGCACGCCAGGCCAGCGAGCAGCAGTACGAGAGCGAGCAGCGAAAATTCGACGCGGGCCAGTCAACGCTCTTTCTTGTGCTGGAGCGACAGACGGCTTTAACGACCGCACGCGGAAACGAACTGCGCGCGCAGACCGACTTGAACAAGGCTATAGCCGAACTGCAACGCGCCACGGGCAACGCGCTCGAAGCTAACAACGTGACGGTCAGCGTTCGTTAAGAAGATTTTTTAGATACCCTCGCCACGAAGAAAGTAGATTTGAAGAGAAGGAAGAAATTAACAGGATAGAGAGGATAAAGAAATAGAAATAGTTCTGCTTTTATCCTGTCCATCCTGTTTGAATTCCTCTTCGCATTAAACTCGGCAAGGAGTATTCATGAAAGTTTTATTGACGGGGGCGACCGGCTATATTGGCAGCGCCGTGACGGATGCGCTCAGGCGCGCGGGGCATGAAGTCACGGGGCTTGCTCGCTCCGATGAAGCTGTAGAGCGCTTGAAAGAGCGCGGCATTCAATCTGTCAGAGGCGATTTAACGGACACGGACATTCTCTCAAAGGCTTCAAGCGAAGCGGACGCTGTCATTCACACGGCCTTACCTCACAGCCCGGAAGCGCCCGCCGTAGACCGCAACGCCGTCGAAGCTATCCTCAATGCGCTCGAAGGCACGAACAAGCCTTTCATCTACACCAGTGGCATATGGGTTTACGGCTCTACGGGCGACACCGTAGCCACCGAAGACACTCCGCTCAATCCTACACCTATGGTCGCGTGGCGGCCCTACGATGAAAAACTTGCTCTTGAAGGAGCCGCGCGCGGCGTGCGCTCTGTGGTGATTCGACCGGGCATAGTGTACGGCGGCGAGGGCGGAATCGTCGGCGGCATGATTCAGGAGGCGCGTGAGAAGGGAATCGTGCGCTTCGTGGGGACGGGCGACAACCGTTGGCCGCAGGTTCACGTAGAAGACCTGGCGGAGCTTTACGTTCTGGCGATTGAGCGCGCACCTGCCGGAACCTTGATCAATGGAACAAGTCGCGGGTCGGTTCGCGTGCGAGACGTGGCCGAGGCTGCGAGCCGCGCGGGCGGCGCTGGCGGTCGCGTGGAAGCATGGCCCCTGGAAGAAGCGCGCAAGAAGTTAGGCGCTTACGCCGACGCGCTCGCGCTAGACCAGCAGGTTTCAGGAAAGAGGGCCGAAGAGCTTCTGGGCTGGAAGGCTAAAGCTGCGTCGCTTCCTGAATTTTTAGAGCGCGGCTAACTCTAAAAGCTCGTTTGCGTCGTGAACTGTGTCGCGCAGAAAGAGAGTCTCCCCTCGTCTAGCGCGCCTTTCACGACGAAGAGGCAGTGCCGCTTTGGGGCGAAGAGGCACTGCCTCTACTTTTCATTGTCTGTTGATTGTGATTTCGGCGGCGGTCGCTTGAACGGGGTAGGACATCAGCACAGGGCCTTGTACGAAGCGTGCGCTGACGCGGTCGCCTACGCGTAGGTCGTCGAAGGAGGCGGGCTGCTTGCGCTCCTGTTCGTCTACGAGGTTGATGCTCGTCGAGGCCGTTATGCGTACGACCGCTTTGTCGAAGCGTGGCCTGTCCTGCGCGTTTCCTTCTATGAGGATGGTGCCCAGGGCGTCGCTGCTGAAGTTGCGTGTGGCATCCAGGCGGTTAATCTTTTTGATTCGCCCGTTGATGTCTGCACGGCCTGGCGACTTGCCGTCCAGGTTAATCTTGACCCAGAGCGGGAAGTGATCCGAAAAAGGAACCTTTCTGTCAACGCCATAATCCGAAGGGCGCAGGCCCCTGAGCCAAATCCAGTCCAGCTTCAATTCCAGTATGAGCGTCTTCCAGGTCTTCATGTTGTTGGGAAACGGCGTCTCAAAGCCCGCTTCCGTGAAAAGCTGCGTGGTGTTTTCAATCGCCTGCGGCTCAAGCGTATTGAAATCTCCCAGCACTACAAAGCTCGTAGCCTTCCGAGTGTTGAGGTCGCGCAGGACGGCTTCCAGTTGCTCAAGTTTCTTCTGCGTAGAGATGCGCGTTTCGCAGTGGGCGGAATAGACGCGAATCAGTTGAGAGCCTATGCGAACGGTTGCGCCGATAGCTGCGCGCCTTCTTCCGCCCGGCCCTTCGTTTGGCAGCACGAGTCGCACCACGTCCGTCATAGGATAAGGACTCAGGATTGCGACGCCCGTCTCTTCCTCTCTATCTTTAGCTCGTTCGGAGAGAGGCGGCGCAGCCCAGGCGTAATACATTCCAAGCTCGTCGGCTATCAAGCGCGCGGTGTTCGTGAAGCCTGAGCGCTTCTTGTTGCGGTCTGCCTCCTGAAGACCGATGATGGCGGCGCTGCCTATCTCCGGGTCTGTTTTGAGAAGGTTGATTATCCCGCGCAGGTCTTCGCCGCTCCGCCAGCGCATGTTGTATGAAACTATCTTGATTTCCGAAGGAGCGGGCGCGGGCGTTTGAAGGCGTGCTCCCTGTCCTGTCTCCAGCAGAGGGTCTACAGCGCTCTGAGCAAGGGCCAGAGTAAAAAAGCAGAAGGCGAAAGTTAAGAGCACGGAAAACGCTTTGACGTATGAAGAACAGAGAAGAGCGTGAGCGGTTGTCTTTATCTTCTTCACTTTTGCCTCTTACCTTTTTCAGTTTTGTCCTATCTCTACTTTGAGACCGTCGGTTGCTTCAAGGGTTTCGCCGGGCCAGAGCTTTTTAGCTTCAGCCGGAAGGTCTATCTCGTCCCACTCTGGATAAAGATGCGAGAGCATAACGCGCCTGGCCCCGGATAATTCCGCGAGCCGCATCGCGTCCTTCAACTCCAGATGCGTTTCGACAGGCTTTGAATGAGGGAACGAGCACTCCATCAGGAAAAGGTCTGCGCCGTGGCCGAAGTCTGCGAGCGCTTGCGTGTAACCAGTGTCGGAGGTGTAAACGAGCAACGCGCCGCTTTCATCCGTCAGCCTGAGCGCAAGGCTCTCCGCAGTGTGCGGCGTAGAAAATGTTTCCGCCCGAACGCCCTTTAAAATCTCAAACTTTTCAAGCGGGGCTACTTCATGAAACTCAAGCGGGAAAGGCTGCTTCGTCAGGTTGTAATCGTTCGCTCCGTCAAAAGCCCTGAAGAGTTTTTCCAGGCCGTGCGGGCCGAAGATGCGTAGGGGCTTCTGTCGCCCGCGCGTCTGCGGCGCATGCTTTGTACCGAAGAGAAGAGGAGCCAAACCGCCTACGTGGTCTAGATGAAAGTGGCTTATCCAGACAGCATCAAGCCCCACCCAATCAAGATTCTCTTCCGCCATGCGATGCGCTACCGGAGCCGACGCGTCCAGCAGCACAGACCCTACGGCGGTCTCCAGCCAGTGCGCGCTGGAGGCGCGTCGAGGATGCGGAACGGATGTGCCTGAACCCAGAACTGTCAGCCGCATGTCTTTTCCTGTCCGGGGGGAGGACAAGGCTACTAAAGAAGAAGGGAAAAGAAAAGAGCAGAGGTTAGAGATTAGTAAAGAGCTAGCTTGAGACAAGAAAGTTCCGCTTTCTTAGCTCCGTAGGAGCGAGAATGTTTATAGACTACAGAAGCAATAATGAAACGAAGCTCCGCGAGGTGCGGCATGTTCTACGGTTAATTACATGCCGCACCTCGCGGAGCTTCGTTTCTTGTTCTAATCCTCAAACTATAAACATCCTCGCTCCTACGGAGCCTTTTATTCTCTTATATCGAGCGCGCTATAAAAGCTTTGCTACTAATCTCTGACCTTTAACCTCTATCTTTCTCTTGACCGAGGCTTATGCGTTAAGATACACATTCGAAGAAGTATGCCTTTGTAGATTCCTCTAAGAAGGGAGGAGTTTGAAAACCGGTGCACGGCGTCGTTTCGCTTCTAGATGACAATAACAGTCGGATGGTAGAGAAACTATGGGCCGCGATAGAGAAGGAGTTCGGCATACGAGGCGTTTACAGGACTCCTTTCCCCCATATCTCCTATCATGTGTCCGGCCACTACAACGTGGATAAGATAAAGACTGTGATGGATGTCTTCGCGCGCCACACCAGTCCTTTCCGCGTCAGATGTTGCGGCCTGGGAGTTTTCACAGGCCCGGAGCCTGTCGTCTACATCCCCGTAGTCCGCAGCCCACAGTTGGCGGATTTCCAGCACGAGCTATGGCATCAGGTCACAAAGTCCGCAGACGATCTGGATTTCGCTTATCGCCCCGCGCGGTGGGTGCCGCACATCACTCTGGCACGGCATGACCTGACGCAGAGAGCCGTGGCAGCGATTGTGCGAAAGTTCTGCACTATGGAATTGAACCAGACGGTGACGGTCAATAACCTCGCGCTCATATACGACACTGGGGGCAAAGAGGAAGTGATTTATCGCGTCCAATTAAACGAGGGGGGAGGCGCGGGGCCTAAGCGTTACAGGCCGTGGGCCGAAAGCAGATATGAGCGATGAGCCTGTGACCTTGGATGCGCTCGGCGTCTTCTCGCATCCAGATGATGCGGAGTTGACGGTGGCGGGCACGCTTCTCAAGCTCAAACACCTGGGCTACAGGACAGGCGTCTGCGACATGACGCGCGGCGAGATGGGCACGCGCGGCACGCCGGAAGTACGGGCCGAAGAGGCACGCGCCGCCGCTCGCATTCTCAAGCTGGACGCGCGCATTAATCTTGAACAGCCCGACGGTCACGTATGGCTGACGGAAGAATCACGCACGGCTATGGTGCGCGTGATTCGAAGGCACAGGCCGCGCGTCGTCTTCACGCCGCACTGGGACGACCCGCACCCGGATCATGCAGCGACGGCTCGCATAGTGCGCGAGGCTGCGCGGCTTGCCAGCATGCGCCGCTACGATGAAGAGGCGGGGCTTGATGCCGTGCCCGTGCCAGCGATAGCGCACTCGGTCTATTCGCGCAACCAGCCGCCTTCGTTCATCGTAGACGTTTCGGATTTTGTGGAAGAGAAGATGCGTGCTATACGCGCGCACGCCTCTCAGTTCTACCGCGAAGGCACTCAGGAACCGGAAACGCGCATCAGCAGCAAAGGCTTCCTGTCGCAGATAGAATATCGCATGCGCTACTACGGCTCTCTGATAGGCGTGGCTGCGGGCGAGGCCTTCCTCGTGCGCGAAGCCCTCAACGTCGAAGACCCCTTCGCGCTGCTGACTCGACCCATGAACATTTATTCGTAAGATGCGTATGAAAGGTTAAAGATAGAAAACGTACTCTTCCGGCGGGTTGCTAAAGCCGCCCGAACATGCGCCTGATACGTTTCATAATTTTCTGGAGAGATGGGTTATGAGTGAAGACACTACAGAAAATATGGACGGCGGGCGCTCGTTCGAAGACAGAGTCTTCCTGCGCTTCGACGCCTTGGACGCAAGCATCCGAAACCTTGATGAGCGCGTGGAAAGACTTGAAGAACGCTCCTTCAACACCAAGCCTATCTGGGAGCGGGCGCTTAAAGAGATAGCGGAGACAAGACAAGAACTGTCGGAGACGAGACGTGAGCTATCTGACACGAGACGAGAAATGTCTATAGGCTTTGATAGGCTTGAAGGTCGCTTTGGTAAGCTTGAAGACGTTATTTTCGGTACGCGCGCAGATTTACGCGAGGCCGAGGGTCGTATTGAGAAGCTTGAGGAAAAATCCGGGCAGTAGTCCTCAACAAAAATTATTACTTTCGCTTCTCCGTCAGCACGGCTCTTGCGATGGCGAGGGTGGCTGCGGCGCGCGGGGCTTCGGTCTTAAATTCTTTGGCAAGCTCTACGGCGCGGTTAAAGTCGTCTTTGGCTAAAGAACTGAAGATGCCCGCCAGGTCAAAGGAAGGCGCGCTTGAACTAGATATTGAGACGGAGTTTTTCGAGACGAAGCGCGCCGTCACCCTTCCGTCCTCTCCTGTGAATCCTTCGGCGGAGTTTGAAGCCTTGACGGCCTCGCTCATTATTTCCCAGCCGCGTGCGTGATTGACTTGGAACATATATGTCCCGACCGCTACGAGCGCGCGTGCGTGCTCGGCGTCGGAAGAGCCTATGCGGTTGGCTTCCAGCAGCGCATCTTCCAGAATCTCTGCGGCGCGTGTGGGGTTTGACTTCACGAGAAAGCCTGCGCTCTCCGTGTAAGCCCAGACGCGCTGGATGCTGGTTATCTCGCCCGTGCGCGCGAGCTTGACTGCTTCCGCAGCATCCTTTCGATTGAGAGCCGCGTTAATCAACTCGTAATCCACGTAGGCGCGCGAAGCCTTTCGCATTTCCGTATCGTCTATCTTGTCCGTGAAATCGCGCGCACGTATGTCGCCGCGACGCGCTGCGGCTAGCGCAGCCCTTGCATAAGCGCGATTGCGTCGCTCTGGATTGGCCTCGCGGTTCGCAATGTCCAGCGCATCCTGCACCTCGTTCGTGGAGCCTTCCGTTTCAGGCTCAAGCCCTTCCTTCAGCCATTGGTTCTTTCCGTTCCTCAAGTCGTCCGGCACATCCTGCGCTAGAGCGGCCATCTGCGCTCTGAGGGCTGGAGACCTTTGCGGCATGTACTGGTCAAAGAGCGGGAGCAGTCGGGCTATGACAAAGTAGAGGCCGCCGCGCCCCGAAGTCGTGGTGTCCTGTTGTGGCTGCGGCAACGGGCGCAGCAGAACCTGCGCGGCTGTGTTCAGGTAAGCGCTACGCAGGGCGACTGGAATGTCCACGGGCGCTATGTCGTCGTCGAAGCGGCTGCTGTTGACGCCGCCCTTAGGGTCTACGGTGATGAAGAGCGAGGGCGTGAAGACGTAAGAAGAGAGAAGCGAGACGGTGTTGGCGTCCGTAGCGGGGTCTGCCAGTGCGCGCGAGAGCATGGCAGCGTAGCGCTCGTCCGCAAGCTTGGCATTCTTCTGCCTGAGCGTCGAAAGAAAGTAAAGCCCCTGCATGGTGACGCTGGTGAGCGCGGGGTCTGCGAACTGCACGGCGCGCTCTATCTCATTTTCAGCCAGCAGGCTTCGCGCAAGCTGCAAGCGCTCGGTCACAGAGCGAGAAGGCTTCGCAGGGTCTAGGCGCGAGAGCACGGAGTCGTCTTTGGTCGCAGCCGTTTCATCATCCCTCTTCTTCACCTCGTCGAGCTTTGCCAGAAACTCTTCGCCGAGCGTGCGGTCGCGTCTTGCCGCAAGGCGCAGGACTTCGGCGCGCAGGTTAGGGACGGAGAACTGCACGAAGGTTCCCGTCGCGGCTTCCTGTGCGCGGCGGTCTTCCTCCTGTTTGCGCTGCGCCTCGCGGTCTGCGGCATCGGCAGCGTCCCAGGCGCGTTTGAAAAGCTCTCGCGCACGCTCGTTGTCCGCGT
>JACVRN010000028.1 GCA_014534425.1 Pyrinomonadaceae bacterium | reverse complement strand
GCAGGTGCCGCATGCGGTGTCGGAAGTTTTGCTGCAGGCGATGTCATTGGAGCGCGACGCGCGCCCTATGGATGCGGCGGCGATGCGCCGAGCGTTGAGGGAAGCGATGATGGAGCCGCCCCTGTTGTCTCCGACGATAGAGGCCTCCGAAGAGTTGGTTCGTCACGGTAAAGAGGTCGCTACTGTCGGCTCGAAGCTTTCTCAGGAAACAGGAAAAGAAAAGCCTATCTATCTGGATGAGAATGTGCAGTTCACTATCTATCGCCCTAAGAAGATAAGGCCGGAGAGATGGTACACGCTGCTGGCCTTCGCTCATCTTTCGGAGCGCCCGCCGGATGCTGATGAAGATGAGCCTGACCCTATTGAGGTGATGGAGAAAGAGGCTGGAAGAATCCTGGCCGATGAGAGGCCGGAGGATTACGGCAGGGCGACGCAGGATAGCTCTCATTCCATCCCGCGCCAGAGCGAGATTAGTTTCGTGCCCTTCATAGAAGGCGTTGAGTTCAACCCGCCGAGCGCCAGTTTTATCTGGCAGGAGAGTGTGCATAGCCAGAAGTTTCGCATGCGCGCTTCACCTTTGCTGGACGGCAAGGTCGCGCGCGGGAGCTTGTCAATCTACCTCGGCGCTATTCTTCTGGCGGAGATTAATCTCCGCATACGAGTCACCAGCGAGCACGCTTTAGATGACCGTAGAACTCCGAAGGAAGTTGCGGAGACCGCGCGCCCTTACAGAAAAATCTTTCCTTCTTACTCGCACGAAGACCTAGAGATAGTCGCGCAGATAGAGCATTACGCTCAAGCGGTTGGCGACCGCTACATGCGCGACGTGCACGAACTGCGTTCGGGACAGAACTGGAAGGAGTGGATGAAAGACGCAATCGGGCAGGCAGATATATTTCAACTCTTCTGGTCAACCAATTCCATGCGCTCGCAGAATGTGCGACTGGAGTGGGAATATGCTCTGCGCCTGCACAGGCCCAACTTTATTCGTCCGACCTACTGGGAGAATCCTCTGCCGCAAAGCCCTGCCGAAAACCTCCCGCCTCCAGAGTTGAGAGACCTGCATTTTCAGCACGTACGGCCACACGCAACTATGCACTTTCCTCCGTCCGGCGGCTGGCCTGATAAAGTGATAACAGGCGAGCTACCGCCTTCCATGGCAACGGGGCGCGAGCCTGAAGAAGAGGTAGAGTATTACGTTCCGCCAGGTTCCGGGCCATTAAACGAGATGGCTGCGAGCGCAAGAGATGAAGAGGTATCCAGAATCAGCCCCATGCCACAGCCGTCTCCGAGTGCAGTGCCTCCGCCCAAGATGCCTGCGACCTATAAAAATATGCCCGCAAGTATGCCGCCATCTCCGGCGCAGATGCCGATGAAAGGCGCTATGACTTCCAGAGCGACCGTCGCTTTGCTGGGCCTGCTTTTGTTGCTGGCATTAATCGGCGGGGCATTTTTCGTCGCCCGTTGGCTGGATATTCTTTAAGAAGTTTTGGTGCTTCTGAAGTCAAAGGAGATTTCATGGACAATCAGGCGGAGCCAGTCGCTAATGTCGTGAGCGAGGCTGTGGAGGCTGAATCTCCTGAGAAAATCGGTCGTCTAAGCGTCACGGAGCTTTTTAAGCTCTGGCAGTCGCATGATGTGGAAAGCCGGTCGAAAAACTATGACCTCTACCGCACGTTCGCCAGCAGAGCGGTTAATTTAGGTGAACCTCTGCTGGCATATGACGCAGTGCGTGAAGGGTTGGAGACCTGGACGCATGACGTGCGCCTGAGGCAGTTGCACGCGCTGGCGCTTGCTAGAAGCGGAGCGACCCTGCGCGCCCGCTCTATTTTGACGGAGCTACAGCAGGAGGGGCACAGGGACGAAGAGACGCTGGGCATTCTGGCTCGCACACACAAAGATTTATGGCTTCAAGCGCCGGAGACGGACGCGGGGCGTGAAAATTTGCGTCGCGCCCAAGAGCTTTATCTTGAAGCGTACAGGATAAACGAAGGGTACTGGACGGGTATTAATGCGGCCACTCTGGCGCTCCTTCTGGGACACAGAGATGTGGCAGAAGATGTTGCCGAAAAAGTAAGCAAGCTCTGCTTGCGCGAGCTTGAGCGTGCGGAGGAAACGGGCGCTAATAAATACTGGCCGCTCGCCACGCTCGGTGAAGCAGCGCTGATACGCGGCGAATGGGATGAGGCCGAGCGCAGGTACGCGGAGGCTTCCGAAGCTGCGAAGGGAGAATATGCTGAAGTGGCTTCTACGCGGCGCAATGCGCGACTGATAGCAAAGGCTATGGGCGAAAGCCTTGCTCGCGTGGATTCTTTCTTCGATATACCCGGCGTGGTCATCTTCACAGGACACATGATTGACAGCCCCGAGCGGGACAGGCCGCGCTTTCCTCCTGAACTTGAGAGCGCGGTGAAAGATGCCATACGCGAGCGGCTGTTAAAGCTCAATGCGGGCTTCGGCTATTCTTCTGCGGCCTGCGGCTCGGACATTCTTTTCCTCGAAGTGATGAACGAGATAGGCGGTAAGACGCATGTGGTTTTGCCCTACGAGCGCGACCAGTTCATAGAAGACAGCGTCCGAGGCGCGACGCATAAAGGTTGGAAGGAGCGCTTTGAAGCCGTCATGAGTCGTGCATCAAGCGTCACGGTCGCGTCGCATTATAAACTTGAGGGTGGCGACGCCTCTTATGAATACGCCAATCAACTCATACACGGGCTGGCAATCATCAAGGCCGCTCAGCTTGAGACGGAAATTCTAGCGCTCGCCGTCTGGGATGGCGGTGAGGGCGACGGACGCGGAGGAACCCGTAGCGCAATAGATGAATGGCAACAGCAGGGCTTAAAGATAGATTTGATTAACCCCGCAAAGATGCTTCGGGAAGGCGTGGAGCCGGAGGTTAGCGCGCTGAGCGATGCTCATAAGGAAACCTCAGCCGAGGTTGAAGAGGGAGCGCTCAAGCCGAAGATTATGTCAATGCTCTTTGCGGACGCGGTCAACTTCAGCCGACTGACAGAACGTCAGATGCCGCTCTTCCTGCAACACTTCCTCGGTCTCATAGGCGAGAGCGTGCGAACCGCGCAGCATCTTCCGGTCTTGAAAAACACCTGGGGGGATGGCCTGTTCTTCGTCTTCTCTTCCGTGCGAGAGGCTGGCGATTTCGCGCTTGAGCTAAGCCAGCGTTTGTGCCGTACGAATTGGGCTGAGAAGGGATTGCCAGAAGACTTGAATCTTAGAATAGCGCTGCACGCGGGGCCTGTTTATTCCTGCACAGACCCCATCACGGAAAGGCCCAACCTCTTCGGCACTCATGTGACGAGGGCAGCGCGGCTGGAACCGATTACGCCTCCGGGGCTGGTCTATTCGAGCCAGGAATTCGCGGCGCTCGCAGCCGCTCAGGGCGTGACGGATTTCAAATGTGAGTATATAGGTCAAACTCCACTGGCTAAAAAGTACGGGACGTTCCCGACCTATCACGTCTACCGCGTTAAAATTTAGAGCCGGTCATTTAATCTTCTCGTCCACAAAGTAGGCCGGAAGCTCTGCGGTTGAGACAAAGACTTCCATAGGGATTCGCTGCCCGAATACTTCAAGGCTGTATGCCTCAAGCGGAACGGGCAATCCCGCCACGGGGTCATACGCCAGCCCATCACAGCAACAGACGTAGTGCGTCGTCCATGCCAACTGGTTCGGCAGCCCGCGCGGGATTAGAGGCGCGTGAAAAACGTCTTCTCCTCTAAGCTCTGTCTTTCGCAGCCTGGCTATCCAAGGGCTTCTTCCCTCTGCCAACAGGAGCCTTGCGATTTCCCTGGCCGCATTAAGACAGTTCCAGTAGCCGCCCGCCCGGACACGCGCGCTCTGCTCTTCCAGACACGCTCTTGAAGAAGACTGATTCATGATGAAAGAAATTAAGGAGCGCTCTATGCTGAAGGTCTGCGAACGCGCCAAACGATAATAGTCAGCGCAAAAACGGCAGTCACCGCACCTAGCACAAGATAAAGAAGCCTTCTGGATTCCGCCTTTCTCTCAGAACCCTGGCCGGATGAGTCTTCATCACTTGAAGAAGGCGCGCTTGCAGCCTTACCGTTGGCTCCGACTGTTGCGAGCACCGTAACTTTTCCGTCAGGCGAGAGCTTTCGCACGCGAGTTCCAATCGGCTCATACGGAGACCTTTGTCCTATCTCCAGGATGTAAAGCTCGCTGCCCTTCATGGCGACGCCCGTAGGAAACCAGTTTTCTTCCGCACGCAGCAGCGTTGTGGTTTGACCTTCGGGAGTAACCTTCAGCACTCGGCGGTTTCCGTAATCGGCTATAAAGGCGTTCCCTTGCGCGTCAACAGCTATGCCAAACAACTGTGTCTGTGAGCCAGCGCCCGACTTATTACCCGAATCTTTCTCTATCACAAGGTTCCTAGCAAGCTGAGTGAGCGCGCCCGTCATAGCCAACTTGCTGGCACTCGCGCCGTGAGTGAAATAGAGCGCGCCGTCCGTCCCGAAAGCAATGCCGCCGACGCTGTACGGCACGCCCTGCCGGTATTCACGGGCGGCATTACTGCTTCCCGCCAGCACTGTAACTTCGCCGCCGGGAGTTCTTCGTAGGATGAGCAACTCGCGTTCGGGGTAGTAACCTACGTGATACATGTTGCCGTCGCGGTCTTTCCAGATGCTAGTGCCTTCGGGCGGGTCGTCTGTGGGAGCAAGAAGGTATGAGAAGTCGCCCGCAGGCGTCATCTTCCAGATGGCGCTGAAAAAGCGTTTGGTCGACGGCTCATAAGAGTTCTCTGCGCCGTAGAGGTTTCCGGTTTCGTCTATGTTCAGGTCATGAACGTGATTGTCGCTTGTCCTAAGCGCAACTGCCCTGCCCTGAGCATCAATCTTCCAGATGGTCTTCAAATCGCTGAAATAGACCTGGCCCTGCCTGTCAACGACGATGCCCCAGGAAGGATGCGCCTGCGCTCCTATAGCCGTGAGCAGAGACAACCCAAGGACGGCTAAAACTGTAATGGCTAGAGACCGCATCACATTTCTCACTTTATCTGCGGCTGCGTAATAGTCTCATTTACCGAAGCAGTTCTTTTCAGGTAGCGCTCTTCGGCGGATGTGGTAAGGCGTCCGGCTGTTCCGCATCCTCGGGCTGGTCTATATTGGCGCGGGCTGCGCCTTCCGGCGTCAGAGAAACCCAGTCATTGCCTTCGCTGGTATAACGAACGAGCAAGCGCCATTTCTTCTCCAAATCCTCAAAGGCCCTGACCAGGTCAGCATTCGCAAACTCATCCGTGCTGTCGAAAATCTCTTTCGCTAAAAGCCTGGACGCTCCCCTTGCCCGGAAGAGAGCAAAGATATATTGCTCTATCCGCTCTAGTCTTCGTTTGTCCATAAGTCTGTACCCGTAAAACTATCACTCGCGGCTATTCTCAACCGCACGAGCGCTGGCGTCTCTATCTCGCGCGTGCGAAAGCGCCCTCGAAATAGAGAGGCTCCAGGCCGGAGGCCCAATATTCGAGCGCGGCCCTGTCGGGCTGCGTAGTCTCGCGCCCCGTACGCAAGGTCTGCTCTGTCTTATCTGCCGGATGAAATTCCAGCCAGCCCTCCCAGGTGCCGCCAGCCGTCATCTCGCCGTACGCCATCACTGTATAGGATATGCCCTTCTCATCATCATGAAACTGCGGCGTGTACTGCTGAATCACTTCGGCCATCACTCATTAACCTCGCCTATGATTTCAAGCCACCGACGCTACTCCGAATATTATGACACTAAGAGTAACTAACAAAACAGTAGGGACAAGCCCTGCCCCTACAAACATCATAACTCCATTCCTAACACCATAATTGAAGGGGCGCGTAGATGAAAGCGATATGCGACTGCCCGCAGCTACTTGCCTATAGCGTTTATTGTGTTAGCCGACTCCGCAAGCCGACAGCAACTCCTTGAGTTGTCGCTCGCCATCAGCTTTTAGATGCCCTAGCTGGGCAATAGCATAGACGAGTTCAGCCGACGCCTGCTCAGCCTTTTCGACTGCCCATTCTATCGCGCCCAGAACGTAAAAGTGATATACGCGCCTGAGTAGAGAATCTTTGTCTAGGGGCGCGTACGCGCGAAGGAATCTTTCGAAACAGTCCAGGCCGTAGTCCTCGTAGACGAGCACCAAATCCTGTGCAGGGTCGCCCACAATCATGTCGCCGAAGTCTATGATTCCGGTCACAGAGCTTGTGCTCTCGTCGTAGAGCACGTGATCCGGCGAGAGGTCTCCGTGAAGCAGAGCAGGCTCAAAGGCAGACAGAGCTTTAGACTCCAGATACAGGTTGACAGTCTGCTCCACGAATGCACGCTCCGTCTCCGCCAGATTCGCATACAGATATTTGCGCGCCCTTGCCAGCAATCCTCTATATTGAGCGGCGTAGTCCGCGACCATAACCCCGCACCGGCGAGCCGTGGCTAAGTCAGCAGCGTGCATCTGCGCCAGAAATTCTCCCACTTGTCTCGCGCATCGCTCACGCTCCGGTTCACAGAGGCGCAGGTATCTCTCCTGTGTCAGCGCGGGGCCGGGCAACATTTTATAGTCCATAAAGGCGGGCGCTTCATACACGCTGACAATCTCAGGCGATGGCGTGCGTACATCGAAGCGATTGGCGATAAGAGGCAGCAAGCAGGCTTCGCGCGCCAGGCTCGCTGCGGCCTTTTCGTGCTTGGCGAAGCGAAAGACCCATTCGTCGTTGACCAGGTAAGCGATGCAGAAATCGCCCTCGCCAAGACAATCAATCGTCTCGACAACCCAACCCGGACAACGCTCGACGATAAGCGCTGCTGCTTCTGAAATTATCATCTCTGCTTGAAGTCGTGGGCTTTGGAATTGACAGAGCACCAACCAATGGATGCGAGGAGACTAACTTGGCGAGTCATAGAGAGCCGTATGAAAGCGTGAGTGGTTTCCGAGTCACTTCACTGTCAATACTGTCTTAGCCAGGTACTCCGTCAGATTGCCGCGCTTCATCATAAGCTCGCGCTTGCCCCAGGTGATGATGTAGACGCTGTAGGTGCCTGCGGGCAGCTTTAGCTCGTCTCCGACCGTCGCGTACTTGCTGTTCTTCTCGCCTATGTTCTGCTGATACTCGTTAACGAATTCCACGTCCTTACCGTCTGCGCCCTGCTTGTAAAAGACTATGCCTATAAAGTCCACTCCGACCGGCCCCTTATTTTCGAACAGCACATTGAAGGGCGTATTCGCAGTCCACTCGCTAGACTGGCCCACGCATTTCCAGTCGTCATCAATTTCTTTGCAGATGCTTACCTTT
Organism: Pyrinomonadaceae bacterium; assembly: GCA_014534425.1. Taxonomy (GTDB): domain Bacteria; phylum Acidobacteriota; class Blastocatellia; order Pyrinomonadales; family Pyrinomonadaceae; genus JACVRN01. Next base: position 41,053 of record JACVRN010000028.1, on the reverse strand, counting down.
CCCGAAGCGGCAGCAGCGTTGCCAGCCGTCTTATCCTGGGCCTGAACGGCAGAGGTAAAAAGAATCGAGCAGCAAACCGAGAGCGCAAACAGCAAGTGGTAACGAGTTTGTTTGGGGGACAACATGACGGTTTCGTCTCCTTTCGTGTCGGCGAATACTATCGCCCGCCGGAGTTCCGAGTCAATGAGTTGGAATTAATGGAAAGCAATGAGCCTCGCGCACGAATGATTTCAGATGGCGGCGGCTGTTACCGGTTCCCTTGGAATTTGTCGGGCTTTGTCAGCGCGAGCAGCAGGGGCAATATAAAAGCGTACATCGTCGCGCCTCTAATCCAACTCAAGTATTGCCAGCGCTCGCCGCGCGCAAGCCACTCCGCAGGCGAAAGCCCTGATACCGGGCTACGCTCGAAGGCACGCAGTTCGGGAATAAAATAGAGATTGGAGACTACAAGCACCACTATGTAGACTGCGAAGCTTATCAATATAAGTTTGCGCCGCGCCCTGGATTTCCAATTCAGTATGAGAGTGATGATGAGTGAGAGTATGAGGAGCGGGTGAATAATCATCCAGAATATAGCTTCCTTCAGGCCGTAAGGCCCGTTGACCACGACCGACGAATCAGGCAGGGCGGATAGATAAACCGGAAAGTAGACCAGGTGTGAATAAGCAATCCCGCCGAGCAACGTTCCCCACAGGATGACAGACAGAAAGAGCAAATATGTTCCGAGCCTCAATCTCATCATGATTGTGTCTCCTATACACATTTTCAGAGCGCTTGCAGGAAGGCCACAAGGTCTGCGCGCTCCTGGTCTGTGAAAACGAAGCCGAAGTTGTTCTCGTAGTGTCGCACCACGTCTTCGAGCGTCGCGGCGATGCCGTTGTGGAAGTACGGAGCACGCGCAGCCAACCCGCGCAAAGTGGGCGCTTTGAAGAGGCCAAGGTCGTCCCAGCGACCAGTGACGTTTCCCTGCCCCGCGTCCGTCAGTTGTATAGTCTCGCCCGTCTGTTTATTGCGAAACGTGTAGAGCGGCAAATCCGGCGTGCGCGCTTCGACCGAAGAGGTGCGTATGTCGAACAGGTCATTGTCCATGTTGGTGCCGTTGTTCACGGAGTTGTGGCAGACGATGCAACTCTTGTGGCTGACGTTGACGCTATTGAAGACCTCCTGGCCCCTGGCAATCTGCGCTCGATTCGGGTCAGGGCTATTAATCCAGGCGTCGAAGAGATTAAATCCGCCTTCCTCCTTCTTCATGTTCGACAAAGCCTCTGGCCCGCCGCGAGCGCCGTCCACGTCCAGACGCCCTACGCCCGTCACAGTGAGTTGCGCTGTCAGAAGCGACGTTTGGAAATCGACTATGTCGTTGATAATTTCAGGAGTGGCCGGAGGGCCTTGCAGGCGGTCTGTCACCAGCCGGTTGGCTAGGTTGACTAGGCCAGCGTGCTGGTCGTTGCCCGCAGTGCTGCCGCCGTCCCAGTTGACAGTCGCGCTGCCCAAGGCAAAGTTGATAGTAGGCATGGAGCGCCGCCAGTGAACCAGCCGGTTGAGATTGGCATAGCCGTGCGGGTCGTCCACGGCTATCAACTCCCACTCGAAGTTCGGCTTTGGAGCGCCGCCCCTGCGGAAGACGCCGCGAGTCAGGAGCATGCTGTAGGCCGCGCGACGCGCCTCCTTTGTGGAGACATCCATGTCAGGGTTGTTGGAGTCGAGTAGACTGAAGACAGGATGCCTGCCGTCGGTTTCGTCGAATAGTCGTTGCAGTGTGGCGGGAGTGATGCTCCACGCTTCTTCAGGGATGTGGCAGGTCGCGCAACTCTGGCCGTTCTTACCCTGGAGCTTGAAGTATTCGCCGGTGAGATTGATGGAGCCTCTGGTGCTGAAGGTCGCGGCCTCTCCGCCGGGGTTCGGCAATGGTTGATTATTAGGGATGCTGCCCTTGAGGCGGGAACTGGTCGGCTGGCCCGGTTTCGAGCGCAGATAGTATGCGAGGCCCCAGGCAAGACCTACCAGCGCAACTATGGCGACGAGCGCTCCTATACGAAAGCCCAGGCTCCGCGAACCGTTTCTCTTCATCAACATCTCCTCTTTCCGAACGCCTTCAGGAACTCTAAAACTCTATCAGCGACTTTACCCATTCATTGACCACGCAGTCTATTACTAGGTGGATTCGATCAGTCGTTCCTCTATTATAGACACGGTGCGGCAGGCTCAGGTTCAGGTACCAGCTTTCGCCTTCATCCATCACAACCCTCTCGTCGTTAAGAAAGAACTCTATGTCCGAACTGGTTTGAATGGGCACATGAACTCTGACCACTCCATACCTGAAGCCGAGGTCGAAATCCCTGTGCTCGTTAATACGAGAGCCTGCGTCCAGTTTCAGGAGTCTAGCCGATTCCAGAGAACATTTGAACGTCCCCAGAACTTCTTTGAAATAGCCGCACCTGTCCAGAACGGGAGTGCCTGCATAAGATTTAGACATCGTCGGGTCTAGATACAATTGAGTGGCCGCGCCGTTTACGGAGCGCAAAGCCACGCCGCTCCAGCGCCCTTCATAATATAGCTGGTTAAAATGATTAACCCACTCGTGCGGCTCAATCTTTTCAAGGTCGGATTTGAGGGCAACCGTGTCAAAGGTGAAAGGGAGCTTGATAGCAGTCGTCATAAGTTTCGCAGAGCAGCTTTGCGGAAAGATTAATTTAAAGACGGCAAATCAGGCGGCCAATTGAGGACGTTCGAGGGCAATGACGCTGCCGTGCGAATGCGCTAGAGCATTATCGCTCATTATTTTCTCCTCAGTTTGAACCATGCCTCACAAACCATACTGCGCCTTTAATACCTTGGCTGTCCCCGTGGGATAGACTGTAACTATGAACAGGTCGCTATACTGAATGTCGCCAAGCGATGCCGAGCGTCCGGTCAGTCCTTCAATCGTCGCGGCAATAGTATTGGCGTGTCCTATCACCACCACTGTCTGCCCCGCGTGCTTGTCTAAAATGTCCTTCGCCAGCACCCTTCCGTAATCGCCAGAGTTTTGTAGATTGACAGGCATCTCTGTGACTGCAACGCCAAGGCGGTCGGAAAGCGGCTTCGCCGTGTCACGATTCCGCTTAAACTGTGAACTGTAAATTGCGCTCACACCTGCATCCTCAACCACTCGAACAAGCGCCTGGCTGCGCCTGACACCCTCATCGGTCAGAGGGCTGTCTTCCGCGTCAGAAGCTTTCTCCGCGTGACGTACGAGCAGAATAGTTGTAGGACTCGGCTGCGGACGAGCGCACGAAATCAACGCGACCGCGAGTAATAACAGGAGAAACGTTTTGGCTGGCTTCATTCGATTTCCTCTCACTCAACTGCCGAGCCGCACCGTCAACATCTGTCGGCCATCATCGTAAGGCTTCAGCCCGAAGCTTCTGTAAAGCGCGTTGGCGGCAACATTGTCCTGCCCAACCTCTACGTGTACGGCCAGCACTTTGCGCCGTTCGCACTCCTCGAAAAGCGCCGCCAGAACGGCTCGCCCCAAGCCCTTCCTGCGATATGAAGGGCGTATGAACATATCGTCTATGAAAGCATCCAGGCCGCCGAACTCCATGCTGAATCTGATGGTCAACACAACATAACCGGCAGGCTCCGAGTCCTGGTAAACAATCCAGACCGCGCCACGGGAATCATCTTGCAGGAGCGCAGAGAAACTGGCCCTCGCCCACTCTCTGTCAAGCGGGTAAATGCCCTCTGCGTAAAACTCCTCCATCAAATCAACCAGAAGCGGAACGTCGCCCAAAGAAGCTTTGCGTGTCGCAGTAGTCATATAATGCCTCAATTGTAGCAACGAAAGAGAATCTTCTTAACCGGGCGGAAAGCATTGTACCAGTCATTCAAATCCGCAGACTACCTAGTAACCCGGCGTGGCCTTTATGCATAATCTGTAATATTATTGCTTTTCCGGCAGACGCTTCTTTAGTAGAATCGGCTGGCGGTTCCTTCAATTCTTACTCTTGCCAAGATAAGGTGGAAACCTCATGAGAATACAGAAACAGTTGTTAGCCCTGCTCCTGACCTTCATCATACCTGCTGTCACGGCGGCTTCTGCGCCGGACAAAATGACTGCGGAGGACGTGATAGCCAAGCATGTGGCTTCAATCGGTAATGCAGAGGCTCTGGCAGCAGCCAGAACGCGCATCGCCGTAGGAAATGCCAAGGCCCTCAGTCATAGCAAAGCCACGCGTGACATATCGGGCGTCGCGCAACTGGCCTCGGACGGCGACAAGGTTCTGCTCGCCATGATTTTTAACCTGATTGATTACCCTTACGAGAAGGCCGGCTATGACGGGCAGAAGATGACGGTCGCGCTGTTGCCGACTTCAGGCTCTCGCACATCGCTGGGCGACTTCCTGGTGTCGCATGACGCCGTTTTCAAGCAGGGTTTAATAGGCGGTGTTTTGTCGTCGGCCTGGCCCCTGCTCGACTCTGATGCGAAAAAGCTCAAGCTCAGCTTTGCGGGCACTGAGAAGATAGATGGCCGCGAGGCTTACAAGCTGAAATATCCTCCGCCTAAAGGAGCCGGAGATTTTCAGATAACGCTCTTCTTTGACGCAGAGACTTTCCGGCATGTGCGTACGGAGTACCAGTACGTCATCTCGAATCAAATGGGAGCCAGGCCGAGCGAGTTTGGCACGACCAACACCGGTAGTCAGACTCGCAGCCGCACCAAACTGGTAGAAGAGTTCTCCGACTTTAAGACGGAAAGCTCGCTGACCCTGCCGCACACTTACAGGATTCGCTTCACGGCGGATGAATATCAGCGCAACGTGCTGCTGGAGTGGGTGATTAACTTCTCGCAGTTCGTCTTCAATCAGCAGATAGACGCCAGCGCGTTCAACGTCTCTTCGGGTAAATAGACGGCGCGTTTTATCACAGGGCGACTCGCGTGCCTGTTACTGTATGGGCGCGTCGGGCGGCCCTATGTCTACGGGCTGATCCACTGAGACATCAGTGACGCCCTTAATTGTCCTGAGCTTCTTGACGGCGGCGTCGGTGCCTGTGCCGGTGATGATGCCAATCTCTTTGAGGACTTGACCGACGGTGAATCCCTTCTCGGTCAGCTCCTTCTTGATGTCCTCCAGTGGCCTGTCACCGGAGGTAGTGACGATCAATTTCTTCTTTGCGGCCATTGTGTACCTCCCAAAATCAAACGTACCCGCCGGGCGCATGCACTCGGCGGGTACAAAGTTAACACACCCGGCTTTATCTTTTAAGGAGCCTGGACGAGTCCCTTGCCGACCTGAGTGGCAGGGAATGGCAGAGCTATAGCCGTTGACAGCAGCTTATTCCTCAGGGCCAAGCCTCGCAAAGCAGACGAGGTCTCAGCCCATAAGGCTCCGCAGCCCGTGACATGCGGCGTAGCCATGCTGGTGCCGCTAATGGTCTTGTAGAGGGTCGGTCTGGGCCACGAGGAGAACACGTCGCGGCCCGGCCCTGCAATCTCTATCTTTCCACGGCAGGAGAAGGACGACGGGCGTAGATTAGAATCGAGCGAGGCCACAGAGACAATCGTAGGCGAGTTCGCAGGGGCGATAGTGGGGCCAGGCCCGGAATTGCCCGCCGCAGCTATAATCAGACAGCCGTTGTTGAGAGCCGCCTGGCCCGCCGCAGTGTAAGCAGGGAACGGCCCACCAGGCCCACCAAGCGACATGTTGATGACTACGCAGCGATTGGCAATCGCCCAGTTCATCCCGGCCAGTATGCCTGCTTGGCTGCCTACGCCCGCGTTTGTCAGCACCTTGCCTATGAAGATGGTCGAGCGATAGGCGATGCCGTAGCGCTGTATGATGGCCGGAGGCGTCTTGGTGCCCGTGGATGTACCGGCAGTGTGAGTTCCGTGACCATGTAAATCCTGAACCGGTTGGCCGACGAACGTGTTGCTGATAATCGTCCGTCCTGAGAAATCAGGATGGCCCAGGTCAAGGCCGGTATCCAGGACAGCCACCTTTATGCCTACGCCGCTTTTTGTGCTCGCCGGAACCTTGCAGGCTTTAAGGCCCCAGGTAGCGCCAAGCGCCTGCACTCCCTCTTCCTCCGTCTCCGGTGCTGGTGGAGGCGCTCCCGCGCCCAAGTCCTTGGCTATCGTTTCCACCGCACGCAGGAAGCCGCGCAGGTACTCTTTGGGATTGCTGCTCTCGGACGCCTCAAGCAGGTCGCGGAAGTAATCGTCTACGAAGACGAACTGCTCCGGGTCAATAGACTCTATAGGACTGTCAGCGCCGCCTTCGGCAACGTCCATTGCCTTCATTGATTCCGCCGCGCCGCCGCCCAGAAGCGCGACCCCGATTTCCGGCATGACGACCACTTCGGCATCACCAACGTCCTCAAGCGTGACGGCCTGACCCTTAAAGTCTCTGGCATCTGCTACACGGTGTCCCTCCGCTCCTAGCATCTTTGCGCCCTGGTCTGCGGCACCCTCCTTGAACGTAGCCAGGTAACGGCCTGTGTCGAAGGTATCGCCGCCGCGCTCCAGCGCAGCCAGCAACAGTTCTTCTACGGGGGCCGAGCCGCCTGGACTCGCATCGGACGAAGCGGATGTCTTGGCCGCTTTTTTCTTACTACTTTTCTTTGTTGCCATAACTGTTCCTCCAAACATTAGGTCAGTCTCCCAAAGACAGAAACAAATGGTCTGAGATTAGGAGAAGGATTGTTGTCAACTCCAGTGGGCCACCGAAAGAAGCGTATCCTTATTGAGGCGCTTCTTCGGTTATGGAAGCCATGTCAACGACATCGATAATTAAAGACAGGAGGAAAAGAGCGTGCGCCGCTCGGGTTGATAATTCTCCTGCGGTAAGGCAACTACGAAGGCTCTAGCATGTTTCCTTTGCAAGCCTAATGAACGGATGTCTTGTAAGTGAGAGGAAGCAATTGATATGCCGGGCAAGCCAAGTGAAGAGGCGTAGCAAATAAAAGGCGGCTCTCTACTGAAACCGCGCCTCCTGTCCACAATCGTCAACAGAGTATGTCTACTATAGTTCACATCTTCGTCAACGCTTGATGGCTAGGGCTTCTCGTTGCCGACTCGGCCATGCTGGCTGCGCGCAATTTTCTTGTAAGCGCTTCTGTCCTGCGCGTGCACCTTGTACCATTCGACCAGTTCGGCTTTCATATCGCGCGTCAGACGCGCATGAGACGGGAGCGTCTTTAATGAAGGCCGTCGTTGCGCGCGAGATATGAATATAGCCTGGGCTATGGTGTCGCCTGCCGCAACGTGAATAGAGTCTCCTGCGGGCGGCTTGCGACAAATCATGTTCACGGGGTTGGCGTACCAGTCCGTCTCTACCAGTCCGGCCAGAATCGTCAGCCCTTGAGCGGTGCGATTAATTCCGGGTAGAAATAACGTGTCCACTTCAGGCGGGGTGCGCCAGATGTATGGTAAGTGGATTTTAAAGAGGTCGCGTTGATCCTCGCGGTCGAAAAAACTCAGGCCCGGCTGCGTGGGAGTCAATAGCTGCTTGCCCATTGGCCCTGCGATTTCGATTGGCTCTACCGCGAAGCCATTTTTGAAAAAGCGGCAAGCGGGATCATCTTTGACATAAAACACTCGCTCGTCGTCAGGGTTGCGATTCCTGGCATCGAGCGGCGACATGAAAGTGTTGACGCCCGCAGGCACATCACCCGGTAAGCAGAGTCCGAAAGTAATAGGTGATTTAATCAGGAACCCCAGCGCCGTCGCCGCAGTAAAGGGCAAGCATTGTTCCTGTACGCCGTAGCCCGGTGGAATCTCCGCACGCGCCACGGCTGGCGCAGCCACGGGCAGCGCAACGCCCGGAACCAATGGCAGTACGTTCACCTCCATGCGGGAATAATAACATGTGATTGCGTTCGGGATATTAGAATTCTGAAATAGGCGAGCAGCATAATTGAATCTTTTCTCAGCGCCCCACTCAGCGTTTCTCTGCGTCTATTCACCGCAGAGAGACGCGGAGGTAAGCGCAGAGAGTTGAATTTAGAACACTCATCATCGGTTCACTTATTAGATTCTTCCAGCAGTTCTTCAAGGTACTGTTTCCAGATAGCGGCGAGCGTGTGGGTTCCATGCCCGCGCGTCCTTTCGCTTGCGGGCAGCAGCACGTAGCGGCCACGCCTGACGCGCTTTATCTCTCGCTCCATCAGCCCCAGTTCCGGCGGGTTCACCATGTCGTCCGCCGAATTAATGGCGAGAAGCGGCGCGCGTATGCTCTCAAGCTTAGGCGCGGGGTTGTAATCGCGCGAGGCTTCAAACTGGTAGAGCATGTCGTTGGCGTCCGTCTGCTTGAGGCGCTCCTCTATCCATCTGTGCAGAAACTCGTCCGCACTCGCGCGCGTAGGCGATTGCCTTTGCCATTCAATCGTAGCGCTGGACATCAGCATCAATATGTTAAGAGCCGAGCGCAGCCCGCGCAGAGGCTCCGTCTTATACTCTCCGTTCTGCCAATCGGGGTCTTCCCGAATCGCATCAATAATCATGCGGCGCATCATTCGATTGCGGCCTGCAATCTCTACCGGCAGGGATGCGAGCGGCAGAAGCGCGTCCATGAAATCAGGATAGGTCTCGCCCCACACCCAGGTCTGCATGCCACCCATAGAAGTCCCCATCACAAGACGCAGGTGATTGACGCCCAGCTTCTCCGTCAAGAGCATGTAGCCTGCTGTCACAATGTCGTCGTAAGTGTAATGCGGAAAGCGCGCACGCAGGCCGTCGCCAGGCTTACTGGATTGGCCGTGGCCTATGGCGTCCGGCAGGATGATGAAATAGCGGCTTGCATCCAGCAGTTGGCCTGGGCCGAAGAGTACGCCCGCGAACTGCTCCCTTATGAACTGCCGCCCGCTCCCGCCCGTCCCGTGCATGATGAGCACAGCGTTACGCACAACGCCCTGAGAATCACGCACGGGTGTTCCCATAGTCATGTAATGCAGCTTCAATTCTTTCAAGACCTCGCCGCTCCTGAAACGAAAATCGCGCACGACGAAATCTCCTTCAACAGGCTGCGTGTAATCTGCTGCCTTAGACGTTCCGGCGCAAACCATCAACAACAGTATCGACAGTAAAGCTCTATAGCTCATCATGCTCGCACTTTACCTCCGGCTCTTGCTCAAAGAAGCTTCATTGGTTAGTTTACACTCTAATCAATTAAGTTCTACTGCAACTTGTTCGGAGGTATGCGAGGCAAGATGGAGCTTGGGTTATCGGGCAAGGTTGCTATTGTGACGGGCGCGAGTCGCGGGATAGGTCGCGCCATAGCTGAAACTCTGGCGAGCGAAGGCATGAAGCTAATGCTTGCCGCGCGCTCAGCAGACCAACTGCACTCTCTTGTGACGACGCTTCCGACAGAATGCATGGCGCAGGCTGTGGACTTGTGCAAGCCTGACGCGCCCTCTCTTTTGATAGAGAACACGGTGGCGCGCTTCAACCGGCTAGACGTGCTGGTTAATAACGCGGGGGCTACGAAGCGCGGCGACTTTCTGAGCCTGTCCGAAGCGGATTGGAGCGACGGCTTCGCGCTCAAGTTCTTTGGAGCCATGCGCTGTTGTCGAGCGGCGTGGCCGCACCTTGTAAAGAGCGGCGGCGTGATTATCAACATCGCTGGCGTAGGCGGGCGCACAGGCAGCGCCGAGTTCGCCATAGGCGGCTCTGTCAACGCCGCCCTGCTTAACCTGACAAAGGTGCTCGCGGACAGAGGCATCAAGGACGGCGTGCGCGTCAACGCCATCAACCCCGGCTCCATCGCCACAGAGCGACTGCAAACCCGCATAGAGCGCCTTGCCTCCGAGCGAGGTATCGCACAAACCGAGGCCGCGCAAAGCATGGCCCAGGCCCTACGCGTAGCCCGCTTCGGCTCCCCCTACGAGATTGCACGCGCCGTAGCCTTCCTCGCCTCACCCCAGTCAGCCTACTGCCAGGGCGCAATCCTCGACGTAGACGGCGGCCAAACGCGCACGCTATAAGGTAGTGGTGCAGTTTGAAGTTGAGTATGCGGCAAGCTGTTCTTCACCACAGAGGCACAGAGAGCACAGAGGAAACACAGAGGAACCGATTGCGACATCTAGCTCCGTAGGAGCGAGGATGTTTATAGTTTCAGGATTGAGAACAAGAGTTAAGCCCCGTCAGGGGTGACATGTAATTAACGTTAATTATATGTCGCCCCTACGGAGCTAGAAGAACAATTGAATATTGTTTGGTCTCTCTGCATCTCTGCGCGTCCTCTGCGTCTCTGCGGTGAATCCCAACTTTCCTTGTGCTATCATCCACGCGAGATGGCAACTCGTTCCTCCATCACGCTCGACACCCAAATTACATCGCTCTATAAATTCGGCGTCCCCAGGTTGGGGCAGTCTACGGCGCGGAAGCTTGCGCTTGCTCTGGCCGCAGTGGCAGGTAAACAGGATGCGGCGGAGGCTACGGTTGAAGACCTGTTGAATTACCTGCCTATGCGGTATGAAGACCGCTCGAACATGGGGCGCATCTCGGAGTTGAGGCATGGGATGGAAGCTTCGCTTGAGCTTTACGTGAGGGTCGCGGGCGGCTTTCAGGTCGGGCGCAATCGCTCGCCAAAACAGCCTAAGCTTTACATCTTCGAGATTACAGCTTCAGACCCGGAGCGTACTGGAAAGCCTGTGGTCGTCTGGTGGTTTGTCTCTGGGCGCGCGGCAGAGCGCATCATAGCTTACAACCGCCAGCGCTTCACTCGCGGCGCTCGCTTCATAGCCTTCGGCCAGTGGGAATGGGATCCGCGCCGCAACACCTTCTCTCTCAGATTGAACAAGCCGGACGAGTTGGAGATGCTGCCCGGCACTTGGACGCCGCCCGAACACGCGCTCCTGCGGCTGGCCGAAGAGGGCGAAGATAATGGAGCGCAGCAAGCGCACGGGAGCGTCGAGGCCGAAGAAGATGTAGAGGGCGAGTTTGATGAAGAGGAAGCTGTTGACGATGACCCTTCGACGGCTGCGATTCACGTTGGAAGGCGCGTGCCCGTTTATCGCAAGCTAGGCGAGTTTCGCACCAAGCGCTTGCGCGAGATTATGCACGCGGTCTTGAATCGTCTGGATGATGCGTCGATTGAAGAGACGCTGCCCGCAGATTTAATCGGGCGACAGAAGCTTATAGGGCGCGCAGAGGCTTTGCGGCTGATACACTTTCCTTCGCTTGATGTCTCGTTGGCTGACTACGAACGCGCACGCTCGCCCGCTCACTTGCGTCTCATCTTCGAAGAATTCTTCTGGGTGGCTCTGGCAATCGCCATACGTCGAGGCGAGCGCGTCAAAGAGGCCAAGGGCGCTGTCATAGAGATTACAGAGAGCATGCGCGAGCGCATAGCCTCTGTCCTTCCTTTTGAATTAACGGGAGCGCAGGAGCGCGCCATAAAGCGCATCTTCGCGGACATGCAATCAGACGCGCCCATGAACCGGCTGCTTCAGGGAGATGTGGGAAGCGGCAAGACCATCGTGGCCTTGCAGGCCATGCTGGCCGCTATGGAGAACGGCTACCAATCTGCGCTCATGGTGCCTACGGAAATTCTAGCGGAGCAGCACGCGCGCAACGTCAAGCGAATCCTCGCGCGCACGCCCTATCGCGTAGAGCTTCTGACGGGAAGCCTTCGCGCCTCGGAAAAGCGCAAGCTTCATCAACTGATTGCTGCCGGAGAAGTTCACGCCATCATAGGCACGCACGCGCTCATTCAAGAGGCTGTGCAGTTCTACAAGCTCGGCCTGGTAGTGATAGACGAGCAGCACCGCTTCGGCGTGCTGCAACGCGCGGAGCTTCGCGCTCGCGGCTTTAACCCCGACGTGCTGGTGATGACGGCGACGCCCATCCCTCGCTCTCTTGCCATGACCGTCTACGGCGATTTGGACGTGTCCGTGATTGACGAGCTTCCGCCCGGACGCACGCCGATTAAGACTGTGGTGCTTGGCGAAGACAAACGGCAGGCGGTCTACAAGGGCATTGAGCGAGACGTGCGCGCGGGCCGCCAGGTTTACGTTGTCTACCCTCTGGTCGAAGAATCGGAGAAGATGGATTTGAAAGACGCCACGCGCATGTACGAGCACCTGCGCGACCGAGTCTTTCCGCACTTCGCGGTCGGCCTCATACACGGCAAGATGAAGCCCGCCGAGAAGGACGAAATCATGCGCCGCTTCGTAGCGGGCGAGACTCAGATTCTGGTCGCCACGACTGTAGTCGAAGTCGGCGTTGACGTGCCGAACGCTTCGCTGATGATAATAGAGCATGCAGAGCGCTTCGGCCTCTCGCAGCTTCATCAACTGCGAGGCCGCGTAGGTCGCGGCGCTGAGCAGTCTGCGTGCGTGCTTATGACCGCAGACAAACAGACCAACGTTGCGCGCGAGCGCTTAGGGATAATGGAAGAGACTTCCGACGGCTTTCGTATAGCCGAGAAGGATTTGGAACTGCGCGGCCCCGGCGAAGTGATGGGCACGCGTCAATCCGGCGTGCCGACTTTCCGCGTAGGCAACCTTGTGCGCGACGTGCTGATTCTGGAAGAGGCTCGCCGCGAGGCCGATTATTATCTAACATCACGTCGCATGACGCGCGAGACTTCCAACCTCATCGAGCGCGTCCGCGCCGACGCACGCTTCGGCCTGGCCGCGATTGGCTAGAAGAAAAGGAATTAACAGGGATGGACAGGATAAGCAGGATAAAGATAAAGAAATAGCTCTTCTTTTATCCTCTCTATCCTGTCCATCCCTGTTTGAATTTGCTTGATGCGTATTCTTCAAGGTAAATATCGCCGCAGTTTTCTGCAAAGCACTGCTTCAAAGCGCGTGAGGCCGACGGCGCGGCGGTTGCGCGAGGCCCTCTTTGAGATTCTTTCCTTTCGTGTCGAAGGCGCGCATTTTTTAGACCTCTGCGCTGGCTCCGGCGCGGTCGGCATTGAAGCCCTCTCGCGCGGCGCGTCTCACGCGTCTTTCGTAGACCGCTCTCCGAGGATGTGCAGTTTCATCAAGGCCAACCTGGAGGCGTGCGGCGTGCCCGCAGGCTGCGCGGAGATTTGGATGAGCGACGCGCTGCACTTCCTCAGACGCGCGCTCGTGCAGCGCGAAAGAATCTGGGACGTGGCCTTCTTCGACCCGCCCTACACGACCCCTTACGCTCCGGTGCTGGACGCCTTCGCCCTTGAGCCACTGCTCAAGCCTAAGGGCGGCGTCCTGGTCGTAGAGCATCACTACGAAAACCGTCTGCCAGAAACCACCGGCGCGCTCAAACGCTGGCGCATCATACGACAGGGCGAATCCTGTTTGAGTTTTTATGAGCGGAAGAATTAAAGTACAGAATACAGAACTCAGAATTCAGGAGTCAGAATAAAAGCAACTGTTTCTTATTCTGACTCCTGAATTCTGAGTTCTGAATCCTGATTTGTATGCGCGTCATTGCCGGACAATATCGCGGGAGAAATTTACGCAGCCCGCCTTCCATGCAAGTGCGCCCGACCTCGGATCGTTTGCGCGAGACGCTCTTCAATATCTTAGCGCCGCGCATAGAGGGCGTGCGCTTCCTTGACCTGTGTGCGGGTTCGGGCGCGGTCGGCATAGAAGCTCTCTCGCGCGGGGCGGCGCATGTTACCTTCGTTGACCGCTCAAGAAAGATGTGCGGGCTGATTGAATCGAACCTGGATTTGTGCGGCGTGCCTGAAGATGAAACGGAAGTGGTCAAAGCGGAGGCGGACGAATTCCTGCGCCGCGCTCAATCAAAGATGGCCGCGCCCTGGGACATAGCCTTTTTCGACCCGCCCTACGCCATGGATTACGCTCCCGTGCTAAATCTCTTCGGCACGGGCGCAATTCTGGAACCGGACAACGGGCTGCTCGTCGTAGAGCATCATCACAAGAACGAGCTACGCGACGAAGCAGGCGCTTTGCGCCGTTGGCGAACACTGAAACAAGGCGACTCGTGCCTGAGTTTTTACGAGGGGAAGTAATATGCTTGTGCTTGGAATTGAAAGCTCCTGTGATGAGACGGCTGCGGCCATTGTGCGCGACGGGCGCGAGATGGTTTCAAGCGTCATCTCGTCGCAGGTGGACGTTCATAAACGTTTCGGCGGCGTGGTGCCGGAGTTGGCTTCGCGCGAGCACTTGGACAAGATTGTGCCGGTTGTGGACGAGGCTTTCGAGCGCGCAGGCTTGAAGAAGAGGGATATTGACGGCATCGCCGTGACGGCGGGGCCTGGGCTGGTAGGCTCTCTCCTGGTCGGTGTCTCGTTCGCAAAGGCTATGGCGTTTGCTCTCGGTAAGCCCCTGGTCGGCGTCAATCACATAGAGGGGCACATCTTCTCAGTGGTCTTCGAGAACCCGCCGGTCGAATATCCCGCGCTCGCGCTGGTCGTCTCAGGCGGCCACACTAATTTGTTTCACGTTCCCGCGCCCGGCAAGTATAAGGTCGTGGCGCGCACGCGCGATGATGCTGCGGGCGAGGCTTTCGATAAGGTGGCTAAGATGCTGGGGCTTGGCTATCCGGGCGGCCCCATCATAGAGCGACTGGCGCGCGAGGGTAATCCCAGGAGCGTGCGCTTCAGTATTCCGCGCATGGGCGACGGGCGGCCCGACTTCAGCTTTAGCGGATTGAAGACCGCCGTCTCGAAGTACGTGCGCGAAAGCTCTCTCAAACCTGTCGGCGCAAACGAGGAGCCTTCGCAGGCTATAAAGGATTTGGCTGCGAGCTTTCAATCGGTCGTCGTGCGCTCTTTGACAGGAACGACTGCGCGGCTGGCGGAAGAGCTTCATCCGAAGACTTTGATTGTGGCGGGCGGCGTGGCTTGCAACGGCGCGCTGCGCGAAGAGTCGCGCACGGTTGCCGCTCGACTCAGCGTCCCCGTCTACTTCCCTTCACCGCATCTTTCGACCGACAACGCGGCCATGATAGCAGCCGCAGGAACCGTCAAATTAGAGGCCGGCGAGCGCGCCGGATTCGACCTCAACGCAGATGTCAACCTGCGGCTTCAGAACGTGGAAGTTGAAGACGAAGCGCTCCGGCAACAGGGCGTGCATTACAGGCTGTGAGGAAAAGGCAGAAGGCCGCAGTGCAGAGTGATTAAATTCATTCATCATTCTGCACTGCGGCCTTCTGCCTTGCTTTTGTTATCTCTTCTTGCTGCCGCCTCTGGAAGCGGTCTTCTTCTTGCCAGCGCCTGCTCTGGACTTTCCGGCACTGCCCTTCTTTCCGCCGCTCTTCTTAGCGCCGCCAGCGCTCCTGGATCTGGATGAGGTTGTAGACGAAGCGGCCCGACCGGCTGCGCGAGTGGCCGTGCGCGTGGTCTTTTCGGCAGCCTTGGCCGTGCGATTGGCTACGCGGCTGGCGGCCTTGGTCTGCTTCTTGACGAGCTTGCGGTTCTCTTTGGCGGCCTTGTTGACGGCTTCTCTCACGCCGCGACCCGAAGCGGTTGCGCCTTTCGCTCCGCCTCTTGAGCGAGACGAGCCGCTTGGGCGGATTACGTCCGCCGCCGCAGGACTCACCATGCCCACCATGTTGGCGGCAGATTCCATCACGCCGGTCGCCACGTTTGAAGCCTGATTAATCACCTCGCCGGTTACGTCTGCGGCCTGATTCAGAGCTTCGCCCGCCACGTTCATAGTCGCCTCCACAGGCCCGCGTCCACGTCCCTTTCTGTTAGCCATAGCGTCTCTCTTTTTCTCCTTCCGATTTTATCTACCGCTCTTCTTCAGGAACTTCGTGTGCCCCTTTATATCACAGGTTCACAATTCATGACGCGCGTGCCGCTATAAAAATTGAGATAGAGCCGCTTTGCCTTCAAAGTAAAGCGGCTCCATTATGCCGGTCGGCATGCGAGGTGACGCTCCCGTTCGAGAGCGCCTATGCCGTTTACCGGCGATTCCGCGCGACGGCCATAGAGCCTGTCTGCATGGAGATGTTCTTCGCAAACTTGATCGGGTTCTTCTCGTCCAAATCTATCGTGATGATGTCTCCTTCGCGCACTTCCTTGATGGAGACGTTGCGCCCGTCGCGTGTCACGCGCGTCTTCTCGATATCAATCGCTATCACATGCTCCACGCCCGTCTGCGCCACAACTGAGAGCCGCGCGTCCGTTATCTCAACCACCTTCGCATCTACGAGCCGCGTGTCCGTGTCCTGTTCGCCGCCGCTCGAACTTTCGGCCCGCGCCGGTGCCGCAAAGAGCATGATTGCCATGCTCATAAAGAAAGCCGCGAGGTATTTTATTCTCATCTTCTCCCGCCCTTATGTTGTCTTATGCAGAGTTCTATCCCGTACCCGCAAGCTGATTGAGCAACCAACATGCCGGAATAATCGAACCGACGGCAAATCGCCGCTTTATGCCCGATTTACAGGGCGTTTCCCTATTGTTATAGAGAGATTGCAAAGCGCAGGTGAACATTAATAATGCAAACTGTGCCCGGCGCGTAGAAAAGATTTGTACGATTGCGAAACGGGTAAGATGAGGAAATAAATTAACAGGATGGACAGGATAAAAAGAGAATCAATTCTATTTCTTTATCCTGTCCATCCTGTTTGAATCTGCCTAGCCGAAGATGTCGCGCACCTTGTCCATCAGGCCCTTGTCTTCAAGCTCGTGCGTCTCTATCTCTGCGAGTTGCTCAAGCAGTTTTCTCTGCTCGCGTGTGAGTGTGGTTGGCGTGACTACTGTGACGGCTACGAAGAGGTCGCCGCGACCGCGCCCCCCCAGTACGGGCATTCCCTGCCCCTTGACGCGAAAGACCGTTCCGGTCTGTGTGCCTGCGGGGATTTTAAGGTCGTGCTGGCCGTCCAGAGTCTTGACGCTGACCTGCGCGCCGAGCGCAGCCTGCGCGAACGTCACAGGAACCGAAGAGTAAAGATTGCTTCCCTGTCGCTCGAACTCTTCGTGCTCGGCCACATGTATGACCACGTAGAGGTCTCCGCTTGCTCCGCCCTGCGTGCCTGCTTCGCCTTCGCCGGCTATACGCAGGCGCGAGCCTGTCTCCACGCCCGCAGGAATCTTGACCTCCATGGTCTTCTCGCGCTCTACGCGGCCAGCGCCCTTGCACTGCTCGCACGGCGTCTTGATTATCTTTCCGGTGCCGCGACAAGCCGAGCAGGTGCGCGCCACGGAAAAGAAGCCCTGCTGGTATCTGACCTGTCCAACGCCGCCGCAGGTCTGACAATTTTCCGGCTGCGTCCCCTGCTTTGCGCCCGAACCCTCGCACACATCGCAAGCCTCAAGGCGAGGGATGCGAAGCTGCGCCGTCATGCCGCCTGCGGCATCTTCAAGGCTTATCTCTAAATCATAACGAAGGTCTGCGCCGCGCTGTGCGGCTGTGCGGCGCGAGCCGCCCGCGCGACCGCCGAAGACATCTCCGAAGCCGAAGAGGTCTCCCAGAATGTCTTCTATGCCGCCGAAGCCCGGAGCGCCCCAGCCCGCGCCTGCTCCTGCCGCGCTAGATGACACGCCCGCGTGCCCGAAGCGGTCGTAGCGACGGCGCTGCTCCGCGTCGGAAAGAACCGAGTAGGCTTCGGCTGCCTCTTTGAACTTCTCCTCGGCCTCTGTATTGCCGGGATTCTTATCCGGGTGGTACTGGATGGCAAGGCGGCGATAAGCGCTCTTTATCTCCTGCTCATTCGCCGTGCGCGCGACTCCCAATACCTCGTAATAATCTCTCTTGCTGCTCATTCAAATCCCCTGTGAGATAACAAAAAATTTCGATAACGCATTATATAAGACTCTGACGCTCTTCAACACTCGGCGGCCAGCTTTATCATCCGCAAAGCTGACCGCCGAACTTGAGGTTGAATTGTAGCACAAGCGCGCCCGTAGGAAGCAGCGCCGCCAGCGCCGCTCAGACTCCCATGGAGTTCATCATTGCCATAGTTATCTGGTTGGCGAGTTGCTCCACGCCCTCTATGGCTCTCTGAATCTCTTCAGGGTTATCGGATTGGACGGCTGACTGCCCTTCGTTCAGGGCAAGCTGGCCGTCGCGTCTATCTTCCGGCGAAAGCGAAGCGGAGAATTCCGAGAAAGAGCGTTGAGTGTTTCGCATAAGCCCTTCGAGCTTGGTGCGAAGCGCGATTATCTCTTTAATGCGGCGGTCGGTTTCTATAGAAGCTTCCGCCTCACGTATCAGCCTGTCAATCTCGTCCGGCGAGAGGCCGGAGGTGGGCGTGATTCGCATCTGCTGGTCTCGTCCGGTGGCCTTGTCCGTAGCCGAAACGTTGACTATGCCGTTGGCGTCAACCTCGAAGCAGACCTCAATCTGCGGCACGCCGCGCGGCGCTGCGGGCAGGCCCACAAGCTCGAACTTGCCAAGGCTGCGGTTGCCCTGCGCCACTTCGCGCTCGCCCTGAAGGACGTGAATCTCCACGCTCGATTGATTGTCGACCACGGTCGTAAAGGTCAGGCTGTTGCGAAGAGGAATCGTAGAGTTGCGCTCTATGATTTTGGTGAAGAGGCCGCCGCGCGTCTCAAGTCCGAGGCTCAAAGGCAGCACGTCCAGGAGAACTATGTCTTTGACATCGCCCGTCAACACGCCGCCCTGAATGGCCGCGCCCATCGCCACGACTTCGTCCGGGTTGATTTCAGCCGACGCGTCTTTGCCGAAAATCTCCTTGACGGTGCGCGCGATGATGGGAGAGCGAGTCTGTCCGCCGACCAGGATTACTTTGTCTATGTCCGTCGGCTGAAGCTTCGCGTCCCAAAGAGCCTTCTGGCACGGCTCTATGGTTCCCTCTACCAAATCGCCAATCAGCTGCTCAAACTGGTCGCGCGTCAAGGTCTTGTTGAAGTGTTTGGGGCCGGAGGCGTCCGCCGCTATGAACGGCAGGTTGATGTTCGTCTCCGTCACGCTCGACAGTTCGCACTTGGCGCGCTCTGCGGCTTCCTTCAGGCGCTGCAAAGCCAAGCGGTCTTGCCTGAGGTCTATGCCCGTCTCGTCCTTGAACTGGTCGGCCATCCAGTTAATGATGCGCTCGTCGAAATCCTCGCCGCCCAGGAAGGTGTTGCCCGAAGTCGAGAGGACTTCGAAGACGCCTTCGTTCATCTCAAGGATGGAGATGTCGAAGGTTCCGCCGCCGAGGTCGAAAACGGCTATCCGCTCGGACTCGCTGCGGCCAAGGCCGTAGGCCAGAGCGGCTGCCGTAGGCTCGTTGATGATGCGCTCAATCTTGAGGCCAGCGATTTTGCCAGCGTCGCGCGTGGCCTGTCGCTGCGTGTCATCAAAATAAGCCGGGACTGTGACGATGGCGTCCGTCACACTCTCGCCCAAGAAATCTTCAGCCGCAGCCTTCAGGCGTTGCAGGACGATGCCGGAGATTTCCGGCGGGCTGTAGGTGCGTCCCTGAACGCGTATGCGCGCGTCGCCGTTCTGCGAGTCAACTATCTCGAAAGGCGCAGACTCTTTCATGCGCTGCACTTCCGCAGAGTTGAACTTGCGGCCTATAAGGCGCTTGACGGCGTAGACGGTGTTGGCGGCGTTGGTGACGGCCTGTCGTTTGGCAATCTGCCCGACGAGCCTCTCGCCTTTATCCGTGAAGCCTACGACGGTGGGGGTCGTGCGACCGCCCTCTTTATTCGGCACAATCTGCACAGCGCCGCCTTCCAAAACGGCAACGCAGCAGTTCGTCGTTCCTAAATCTATTCCAATAACTTTGCCCATAGCATTTCATCCAAAGGTGGTAGGGGTTAAGAGGTTTGAGCCGCAACTAGAATCGGGGACGGCTTCTGCTATTACTCCTGTTCGAGCGAACAGGAAGGCGAGATATAAAGAGCTAATCTATCGTGTAGCAACCTTGACTACAGCCGGGCGCAACAGTTTGTCGCCCAGACGATAGCCGCGAACTAGTTCCTGTATCACCGTGTCCGGTTCAAATTCCTCCGTCTGTTCGGTCACGACTGCTTCGTGTACGTGAGGATCAAACGGCTGGCCCACAGCCGCCACAGGCTCCACGCCCAGGCCCTCAAGCACTTCGTTGAGTTGTTTGTAGATAAGCTCAACGCCATTCAGGAAGTGTCGAAACTCTTCCGACTCGTTAGCCTTCATGGAAGATTCCGCGTCCAGCGCGCGACGCAGGTTATCTAGCACTGGAAGAAGCTTGCGAGCAACGTCGCCGAGCATGCGGTTGTAGGATTCACCACGCTCGCGCTCAACGCGCTTGCGGTAGTTGTCGAACTCCGCCTGACGCCGTATAAGCCTGTCTTTCAAATCGTCGCGCTCGGCCTCGACTCGCTTCAACTCAGCGCGAGTAGCAACAAGCTCGGCCATGACGGGGCCGGTCGTACGCGCAGCATCTTCGCCGCCCTGCGCGTTTTTCATCACGCGTGTGGAGTTAGAGCCGCGCTGTGCGCTTCCGCCGGGGTTAGACTTGTTCTGGTCTTCGCGCTCCTCTGGCATCTCGCTGCGCGGAGGCCCGCCCGCCACGTCTGAATCGTCCGCGCGGTCGCGGCCCGCCTCCGTTTCATCTTCCGCGCCGCGATCAATACGTCGCTGCACTTCCGTCTCATCCTCGTAGCTGGACTCGCGCCCTATGTCTTCGGCTGAAGGCTCGTTGCGCCCCAACGACTGCTCGTCGCTTTCTTCATCAAGAAAACGGACGGGAATCGTGCGGCTTCTCTCTTCTCCCTTTTGGTCTCTCATCATCTGTGGCTCTTCATTCATCAGGCTGCAAACAGGTCGGGAAAGCATCAAGGCTTTTCCTGAAATACAGGCAGTTTCAGTCTACGGAGTTCTCCTCCCAGAGTATGCGCTCTATGTGGCGCGCCACGTAATTGACGACCGACATCATACGCGCATATTCAATTCGCATGGGGCCTACGACGCCTATAGCGCCTACGGCCTGGCCCACGCCCAGGCGATACGGCGCGGTAATCAAAGCGCAATCCTGCATCGAGGGCGTAATGTTCTCGCGGCCTATGACGACCTGCACGTCGCGCCCCGCAAAGCTAGAGTCGCGCTCCATGCATTCGTTCAGGATTTTGACCAGTCGGGATTTCTCTTCGAAGGTACGGAAAAGCTCGCGCATCCTTTCCGTGTCCACAAAATCCGGCTTCATCAAAATATTGGAAGCGCCGTCTACGAAGACCTGCCCGGTGGACGCCTCTTCGCCTTCGAGGCTGCGCTCGCAGAGCAGTATGGCGTTCTGTAGCAGCTTGTCGTAGAGCGCCTTTTCCTGGCGCATCAACTCAAGAATCTCCGCGCGTATGGCCGCCAAACTCTTCCCGCTAAACTCCACATTCAAATAACGCGCCGTGCGGTCAAGCTCTTCCTGGCTGAGCGGGTCGTCCACGCGCACGATCTTGTTCTGTATGATGTTGCTAGACGATACCAGTATGACAAGGATGCGACTGTCCGCGAGCCGCACGAACTCTATGTGCTGTAGAATATTTTCTGCCAAAGACGGCGAGACGACTATGCCCACATTGTCCGAAAGCTCCGAGAGCAGGTGCGAAGTCCGCTCCATCAAATGATCCGGCGCACCAACTTTGCCTTCCCTCAAACCGCCCAACAGAGAGTTTATAGCGGCCAGGTCTGCTTTAGACAAACGCGCTTCTCCGAGCATGTGATCCACGTAGTAGCGATAGCCCTTGTCGGTCGGAACGCGACCGGCGGAGGTGTGCGGCTGCTCTACCAACCCCAACTCCTCCAACTCGGCCATCACGTTGCGAATCGTGGCCGGACTCATACCCGTAGCGTGCGCGAACCTGTCAGAGATGGTGCGCGAACCCACAGGCTCGCCCGTCACCAGATGCTCGTTGATGATGGCAGACAATACGGCTTGCCCGCGCGAGTCGGGTGTCTCTGATTTACGCGAATATGTGCCTGAGGTGCGAGTGACCATCGCTCAGTTTAGGATGTTTCGCGGGGACGAGCAGGTGCTTCTCTGTTTGGGGAAACCCAGTGCCTGCTCTTAAGGAATTCAATAGCACTGCCAATTCCGGCTTGTCAAGAAACCTCTCGCCGGAGCGGTCGGACGGTCGCGCACGAAAGGCGGGAGCGTCAGTCCAACCTCTGGCAGTATAACCGATTATAATGCAGACGGCAAACATTGTTTTTACCAAGCGGCTTCCGACGCTCGGGAAGCCTTATCGCCAGGTTAATCTAAAGCGGCTCTTACAGTTAAGCTAATACAACGGTTAAGGTACGACGAGAATCAGGCTCAAGTTACTATAAATATGAGCCTTAGCAAGCAGCCTTCGGAGCCGAGCTTGAGAGGGTTTTCCGCGTCCATGCCTCATTCCTTGACGTATCAACAGCTTAGAAGGCCCTTTGGAGAGCGGCATTGACGCTCCTGCCAGCGCGCCCGTAATATCAGCCACAGCCAGCAAGCTTCCGAGAGCCGACGTTTCTGAGGTCTCCTTTTTATGGCAGGGTCGCAGCAGTTTTTAGGCGCGCTTTTCGCAGACGCTTTCCGCCAGCTGGGCGGCAACCGTCCCGTGCCTGAAATAGAGGTGCGTTTCTACCCTTACGCGGGGCTTCATCACACGATTCGTATACGCACGGGCAAAGTCTACGTGCGGCTCTCAGACATTTGCCGCGACGCCTCGCAGAACGTGCTGCGCGCCATAGCTTTTATGCTGGTCGCCAAGCTGCTCTCCAAACGAGTGCCGGAAGTTCACGAGCGCGTCTACAGAGACTATGCCTGCTCGCCGCAGGTCTTGCGCGCGTCAGACATCGCGCGGCGTCGTCGCGGAAGAAAGCAGGTCTCTTCCGCTCGCGGTCGCTTCTACGATTTGGAGAAGATGTTCGACCGCTTGAACCGTCTGTATTTCGAGGGCGAGATTGAAAAGCCTACTTTGACGTGGTCGCAGCGACGCACGCGCCGCATTCTTGGTCATCACGATTCTGTGCATGACACCATAGTCATCAGCAAGACTCTGGATGCGCGGGATGTGCCGGAGTGGTTTGTCGAATACATTCTCTATCACGAGATGCTGCACATAAAACACCCTGCGCGCGTCATTGATGGTCGTCGTTACTATCACACAAATGCCTTCCGCACGGACGAGCGCCGCTTCCCTCGTTACGAGGAGGCGCAAGACTGGCTGGAGCGCATAGCGCTTAGTCGTAAGAGCATGCGTGCGGCGCGTGCTGCCTGAGAATTTATTGGAACTTTGGAACCACCTAAACGTTCTAGCCATAGGGACAGGTGGGCTCCTCCGAAAAGAGCGAACAGGTCTTAATCGAAAGCCGTACGGGTTTATCCCGCAAGCGTCTTTCGAGAAGACATGTTCGCTCTTCAGGTTTTACAAATAATCGTTCATTCATACAGATTCTTGACACCCTTCAAGAGCGCGTGCTAGCGTCCCTCCCGCTTTTAATAAAACCATTCGCAATTCTTTCTCTGCGCTTTCCTCAGGTGGATTCAAAGGAGACGATTGATGAGCGACAGTATCTTTAAGGGAGTAGAGATAGTCGGCACTTCAAGCCAGAGCTTCAGCCACGCGATTGAGGTGGCGGTCGCGTGCGCCAGAAAGACGCTGCATAACCTTTCATGGTTCGTCGTCGAAGAGATGCGCGGCGGCTTGCAGCAGGGACGGCTTCAGTATCAAGTGACCCTGCGCGTCTTCTTCAAGCTGGACGATATAGATGAGCCGGGCGACGCTGGCGAAGGCAACGGGACATAGCGATGTCGCTCCAATCCAAAATGCTTTGCGGCTGGACAAACGATGTGGCTGCCCGCTAGACTACGTGGTTTGCCAAAGCCGCGCGCTTTTCAACTATCACGGATAGAGGGCGCATTCGTGCGGCTTTCCGGCAGACGTTGAAACTTTATTCGATACGGAGAATTAAAAGAAGCTTTATGGCAATTCCTGCAACTCAGATTAGACGCGGCATGGTCATTCTCTTCGAGGGAAAGCTCTGCAAAGTTATTGAGTTTCGTCATCACACGCCTGGAAACCTGCGCGCTATGGTTCAGACCAAGCTGCGCGACCTTCGCACAGGCTCAAGCTTCGAGCATCGCTTTCGCTCAGCCGACACTGTGGAGCGCGCGAACCTCGAACAGCACGAGATGGAGTACCTTTATTCGGACGGCTCGCATCATCATTTCATGAACACGGAGAATTATGAGCAAGTAGAGTTGAGCGAAGACGACCTGGGCGACGCGGCGCAGTGGCTCATGCCTGGGCTGAAGATTCAGGCGGAATTTTACGAGGGCGCGCCCATTGGCATAGAGCTTCCGCCTTCTATGGAATTGACTGTGACTCAGACGGAGCCTTCGCTGAAGGGCGCGACCGTCTCGAACGTCAACAAGCCCGCGACGCTTGAGAACGGCGTCACCATTCAGGTTCCACCCTTCGTCAGCGAAGGCGAGCGCATTCGCGTTGACCCGCGTGAAGGCCGCTACATAGAGCGCGCAAAATAAGTTTCAAGTTCCAAGTCCCAAGTTCCAAGTCAAAAAGCTCAATCTCTTAACTTGGGATTTGGGACTTGGGATTTGGGACTTTATTCTAGTGTATCTTCTCTACAGCCTTCTATTCAGTGTCGGAATCCTGCTGCTCGTGCCGCGCTTTATACTGGACGCGTTCCGTCACGGGAAGTATGTGGAGGGGCTGAGCCAACGCCTGGGCAGGCTGCCTTTTATAGAGAGCGAAGGTCGTCAGGTTATCTGGCTTCATTGCGTATCGGTTGGCGAGACACAGGCGGCGCGTCCTCTGGCGCAAGCTGTTCTAAAGAAATTTCCCGAACACAAACTGGTCGTCTCTACCATCACTCGGACGGGACAGCGCGTGGCGCGCGAAGTGTTCCGCAATGAAGATGCGACCGTCATATATTTTCCCTTCGACTGGGCCTGGACTGTCAGGCGTGCGCTCAGGCGCGTCAACCCAAGCCTCATGCTTGTCATGGAGACAGAGTTGTGGCCGCGCTTTCTACTTGAATGCCGCAGGCGCGGTGTTCCCGTGGTGCTCGTCAACGGAAGGCTCTCCGAGAAATCTTTTCGCCGCTATAAAATTATACGCGGCTTTATCAAGAGGGTTGTGGGCTGTCTTAATCTGGCGCTGATGCAATCCGAGGCGGACGCTGCACGCATGCGCGCCCTGGGAATTGAAAGCGAGCGAGTGGAAGTTTCAGGCAACGTCAAATTCGACCTGCTTGCGAGTCCAGATGATGTTGCGAAGACCGAAGACTTGCGCGAGCGTTTCGGCCTGACCCACACATCGCCGCTTATCATTGCGGCCAGCACGCACGCGAGCGAAGAGCGCATCAGCGTTGAAGCCTTCAGGCTGCTAAGAGCTACGCCCGAAGGCCGCGCGGCCAGGTTGCTCGTTGCGCCCAGGCACCCGGAGCGCTTTGATGAAGTGGCAGCGCTTCTCTCTTCATCCGGTCTCAAATGGTCGCGCCGCTCTGAGGCTCAGCGTGACGAGGATAAAAGGTCTGATGTTATCCTGCTGGACACAATTGGCGAGTTGCGCGCCGCTTACCCGCTCGCAACTCTGGTCTTCGTAGGCGGCAGCATCGCGCCTACGGGCGGCCATAACGTGCTGGAGCCTGCGGCCACAGGAGCGTGCATAGTCACGGGCGCGCACACCGGCAACTTCGCAGCCGTCATCAATGCCTTTCTGGAAAGAGACGCGCTAGTGCAGTTGCCGCCACTAGATGATGGTGAAGCGCCCGCCGAATTGGCAAGAGCATTTTCGTCGCTGCTCGCCGACGACGCTCGAAGAGACAGGATGGTTAGACGGGCAAAAGAGGTGCTGGACGAAAACCGTGGCGCTACCCGTTACACTGCCGAGCGCATAGCAAAGCTTCTCTTAAAGCATGAATGAGAGCGAAGGGATGAAAGATAATCTGTCCGACATGAATAGTCGAAGCTTCATGACAGCGCCCTCTCACTTCACGCCTGCCCTCATGCCTCTGAGCCTTCTTTACAACGCTGTGACGCGTGCGCGCACGGCTCTTTATAGAAAGGGCTTGATTGCGTCTTACGAGCTTGGCGCGCCTGTCATAAGCGTCGGCAACATCACTACTGGCGGGACAGGCAAGACGCCTGTGGTGGCTTGGATAGCCGACGATCTCGCGCGCGAAGGCTTGCGCGTCTGCATACTGACGCGCGGCTACGGTCGCAAGCGTGAGGGAAAGCGCGTGCTTGTCTCAGACGGAGAGCGCATCTTGGCAGACGCGGAAGACGGAGGCGACGAGCCGCGCCTTCTGGCAGAGATGCTGCAAGGCAAGGCCGCCGTCTTAAGCGATAGGGACAGAGTTGCTGCTGCCTTGTGGGCGCGCGAGAATCTTGGGAGCGAAGCTTTCATACTCGATGACGGCTTTCAACACCTGCGCGTCAGGCGCGAGATGGACATAGTGACCTTGGATGCCACGAATCCTTTCGGCGGCGGTCGTCTTCTGCCGCAGGGACGATTGCGCGAGCCGCCCGCGAGCTTGAAGCGCGCTGACCTCATCATCATTACTCGCTCGGAACAGGTCGCGGACGCGAATTCGCTCAAGCGCGAGGTGGAGCGTTTAAGCGGCAGAAAGAACGCGCTCATCTCTCGCACGCGAACGGGAGCCGTGCGGTCTCTGGTAAATCTACCGCAGGGCGCGCTCTCTTCCCCTTCATCGTACAGGGTCGCGGCCTTCTGCGCCCTCGGCAATCCGCAGTCCTTCTTCAAACACCTCGAACGAACCGGCTTTGATTTAACTCACACGCGCGCCTTCGCAGACCATCACGCCTACACGCAGAGCGACGTTGACGAGGTCGCGCGAGAAGCAATCGAGCGCGGCGCTGAAGCCCTGCTGACTTCGGCCAAGGACGCGGTCAAGCTACGCTCGCTTCGCTTCGAACTTCCCTGCTTCGTCGTAGAGATAGAGTTCGCTTTTGAGAATGAGACAACCCTGCGCGACATGATTCGCCAAGCAATCGGCAAATAGCTTCTTTACTATTGCTGTTGAGAGATGTTGCTCGTGGGCGGCGGAGGCGGGAGCGCAGGCTCTACCTTTTTGGGCCTGGGCTTGGTTTCAGGAGGCGCTTCGCCGTTCGAGTTTGATTTTGGCGGAGGCGGCGGCTCGTCTCCCTGATTATCATTTTTGGGAGCGGCGTTGTCGTTCTGCTCGCCCGTGTTCGCGTTCTTCTGCCCGCGCTCTTTACGATTGGCGTTGCCCGTGTTCGTGTTCTCAGCGCCAGCGCCTTCAGCGTTCTTGTTCTCAGGCGGTTTCGCGTTGGGGTCTACGTTTGCGGGCGCGCCCGTGTTGGCGTTCGAGTTGTTGGAATTTGCGCTTGGAGCTATGCCCTGTTCGGCATTGCCTGTAGGCGGAGGCGCAGCCTGCACAGGCTTGCTGTTCGGGTCTGTGGTTAATCCTGGCGCTTGATTGGCGTCCGGCTGTGCAGGGTTGCCCCTGTAAGTAATCGCGTAGATGACGCCGAACAGAACCAGCAGCCCCGCGAGCGCAGGGATGACTATGCGCCAGGGGCTTGACCTTTGCGGCGGCGGAGGCTCGGAGATGCGCGTAGTGCGCCTCGCTTCCGTTTCATACGCAACGGCGGCGGGTCGCGCGCTGATGACTGTCGCTTCGTCGTCTAACTCATGTTCCCTTGTATTGCGCGGAGCTTCATTAGAGTCCGTCGGCACGACTATGCGATTGGTTTCGCTGGAGGCCGACGCAGGGTTAGTGGCAGCAGCCGAGACTGCGCGTGCGGGTTGTTCGCCTGCGGCAGCCGAACTGAATGCGTCCGAGAGTTCGCCCGCGCTTTGAAAGCGGTCTTCGGGACGTTTGGCGAGCGCGCTTGTAATCACCATGCCGACCTGCGGCGGCAAGTCGTCGCGCTCTTCCAGAACGGACGGCGGCGGCTCTTGCAGGTGCTTCATCATGATGGCCGTAGGACTCTCGCCGGTGAAAGGCACATGGCCCGTCAGCATCTCGTAGATGATGACGCCCAGAGAGTAAATGTCCGAGCGCGCGTCAATCTCCGAAGCCTGCGAGCATTGTTCCGGCGACATGTACTGCGGCGTGCCTATGATAAGGTTCGGCGCGGTCAGCCCTGGGTCTGTGTTGCCCGTGTTCTCTTTAATCTTGGCTATGCCGAAGTCTAGCACCTTAGCCCAGTCGGAGCCGTTCGCGCCCGCTATGAGCATGATGTTGTCCGACTTCAAATCACGGTGGACGACGCCCTCGGCGTGAGCGGCGTCTAGCGCGCCCGCGACCTGCTTAACAATCTCCACGGCGCGATTGAGCGGCAGAGGGCCTTCGGACTGAATGATGTCCTTGAGCGTGCGTCCGTCCAGGTATTCCATGACCAGGAAGACCACGCCCGATTCGGATTCGCCGAAGTCTGTGACGTTCAGAGCGTGCGGGTGCGAGATGCGGCTGGCCGCACGTGCTTCGCGCGAGAAGCGGGCGACGATTTTATCGTCGGCTGCGAGCGACGGGTGAAGAACCTTTATGGCGACGCGCTTGTCCATCAGGACGTGCGTGGCTCTATAGACCGTGCCCATGCCGCCTTCACTGATGCGCTCGTCTATGCGGTAACGGTCTGTGAGCATCTGCCCAACGAGTTCGTCGCCGCTCTTTTCCAGAACCGTACCGTCAAGCGGACATAAAGTAGTGGGGTCTTGAAACTCCCTGCCGCATCTTGGACAAGTCTTCATCGCGCTCTTCGGTCGCCTCGTTATCGTCTGTTCCAGTTGATTGTACCTCAGCCTATCATAGAGATTCCGCTCCACGCAACGAAGTCCCAAGTCCCAAGTTCAAAGCCCCAAGTCGAAGACTCTTTCTTTTGACTTTGGACATGGGACTTGGGTCTTGGGACTCACTCATCGCTTTACTGCACGCTCAGACGAACTGAGAAGCTGCCGCTATTGTCTCTGTAATCATTGTCGTTGATTAAGAGGTACAGGCGACCGTCAACCGGCGCGGTAAAGGTATTCTGGCTGCCTATGTAAAAGGGTCTGCTTCTCTGCCCGTTACGCATCTGTATGTAGCCTATCAGAGCGCCGCCTCCGACATCCGTCACGGGATAATTCTGGCGCAGCGTGTAGGATTCGCTGCGGCCTTCGGGCGACACGCTGCCCGCGCGCTGGTTGGCTACGACGGAACCTGTGGCGTTAATCATCACGCGGTCGCCGCGCCTGACTTCAATCCCTGTGTCCGTGCCCTCGGAATCGCCCGGCACTGTGACGACTCTATCGCCAGCGCCGCCGCCGAAGCCCGCGCCTCCCTGCGGCGTGTAGGTGATGCGAACGTCGAACTGGCCGCTATTGTCTCCGTAGTTATCGTCGTTGATGAGCAGAAAGAGCCGCCCGTCAACGGGTGAATTGAAGGTCTGCTGGCTTCCTACCAGGAACGGCTGCGTAATCTGCCCGTTCGGAGTCCTGATGTAGCCTATGAGCGCGCCCACGCCCGCCTGGGCTACGGGGTAAGTTCCGACTATGGAGCCTACGCCTACGCGCCCGCCGTCAGCCGAGACAACGCCCGCTCGACGGCCAGCAGTGATGTTGCCCGTGGCCGTGATAGTCACGGCATCGCCCGTCCGAAGGTCAATGCCTGTGTCAGTGCCGCGCGAATTGCCCGGAACGACTACGCTCTTCTCCTGCATCACGGACGCAGAAGGCGTAGAAGGCCCTGGGCCGTAGCCACCGCCACCGCCGCTCGTGCGACGCCTTACGGCAGCAGGACTGCTGCTCGCTTCACCGAACGGGTCGAAATCCTCTTCATCCGCATTGCTGCGTCGGCCAGCGCCGCGCCCGCCGAAATCAAGCTCTCTGCGTACCTGCGCGTTGAAGGAGCCGCGTGCGTCCGTGTAGTCGCCCCGGTTGACCGTCAGATAAAGACGACCGTCGCGGTCTGCCTGAAACTCTCGGTTCGCGCCAATCTCCGTGATGGGCGCATTGGGGTCTGTGCCTATGGTGGCTATGAGCACGCCTTCGGCTGCGCGCGGGAGCGGCGCGTTCGGGTCTGTGGAGCGCAGACCCGCCGGAGTGATGCGCGAGCGCCCCGCGTAGATGGTGCCGGTGGAGGTAATCTGTATACGCTGGCCTCGGCGCACGTCTATGCCTGTGTCAACCCAGTTAGGCCCTAGCGCGACCTCCACGTTGCGCGTCAGGTAGCGCGCTTCGTCAAGATTGCGTCCCTCTATCTCTACTCTCTCAATATCGCGCGGGCGAAGGTAAGCGATTTCGCCTGCCTGAACAGTCTGGTTGGTGTTGTTGCCGGTGGTAATCTGTGTTTGCTGGTCAACGCGGATGGCGAAGCGACCGCTAATGTAGCCCAGCACTGTGCCGCGAATCGTTCTGCCGTCACGCAAGTAAACCGTATCAGCCGCCGCAAGGCTTGCGGCCATAATCAATATCAGCAGGGCTAAAGCTATTTTTCTCATCTCTTATTATCCTCCTTTGGTGGTTGCCAGAAGAGTTGAGCGGATGAAGCTCAAGCGCTTGATTTCTAAGACGGGATACTCGGTTGTAGTTCTTAAGAGCGTCATGCCGCTTCCGGGGGATTCGGAGAGAGTTCAACATCAAAAGATAACATTGGCAAAGAGCATGCCACTAGGGGGCGCAGATGAAAGTCGCGCCTATGTTGCTCAAAAAAAGGGCGCGCAAAAACGAAAGCAAATAGAAGCGTATCAGCGCAATACACCCGCTCTCTAAAGCGAACATAAAAAGGCGGGCCGAAAGCTTAAAGCCTCAGCCCGCCTTTAAGGTCTGACGAAATTTCGTTTGCGCTCGCTTAGACTCTGGTGAACATGATGAGCAGCGCAAAGAGCACAAGCGACTCAATCAGCGCGAGGCCGAGAATCATCATCGTCTGAATACGACCGGCAGCGCCAGGGTTGCGGGCCGCGCCTTCGACGGCTGAAGCGGCTATGCGGGACTGGCCGAGCGCGCCAAGCCCTGCGGCGATGGCGAAGCCGAAGCCTATGGCAATCGCCCTGTACTTGTTAACGCTGTTGATATTGTCTGCACCGGCCTCTTCAGCCGCACGCGTCGCCTGAGCCATGGCAGTTCCGGCAGTCATCAAAAGACCGACCGCAACGAAAAACAGGTATCTCAACTTATTCATTTTCGATTTTCCTCTCTAACAAAAGCGTAAGCGTTTTTGAAAGGAGACGGGAAGAAGAGTTCCGATGATGGTTGAAGCCGCCGTTATGATTTCGCCTCCGCCCGGTATTCGCCGCCCCTCTTACAACGGCGCTCCCGTCTGCGACGAAAGCATTATGATGCTCGCGTATAAAATCGGCTTCACTTCCTCTGGCTCTACTCTTTCGGAATTTCTCCTTCGAACGCTTTCGGCAAGGTTACTTTTTTGCGCCTCAACGTGCGCGGGGCGCTCTCAATTCTTTCCCCCGCGCCGCTCGAAAGGACGCGCCTGCTGTCCTTGAATAAAGCCTCAAATTTAAGCGGGCACCACCACGTTGTCGTCCGCATAGGCCACGTCGTCCTCGTGATGAGCGTGGCCGTGCTCGTCATGCGGCGGGTGCGAGACCTCGCTGATATAAACCATAGAAAGTAGGACGAAGACGAACGTCTGTATGAAAGCCACAAAGAGCGCTAGCGGCATCAGGAGCACGGGTATCATCCAGTTGGTGTAGCCCGGAAACAGGTTCGCCATGTTCGCGGCCACGGCTTCGTCAGCGAACATGTTGCCGAAGAGACGCAGGCCCAGAGAGAGCGGGCGCACGAAATTTCCCACCAACTCTATCAGGAAGATGAGCGGCGCAATCCACCAGATTGGCCCCGCCCAGTGCTTCAGATGCCCGAACGGCCCGTTCTCTTTAATGCCGATGTAGTTGTAGTAGATGAAGGACGAGATGCCAAGGGCGAAAGTCACGCTCGTGGCTGCGGTCGGCGACACAAAGAGCGGGAAGAATCCCATCAGGTTAGAGACCAGGATAAGGATGCCGAAGGTTGCGACCACCGGAAAATACTTGATGCCGTGCGGCCCGACTATATCAACCAGCATAGCGCGCACGGCCAAAACGCCCGCTTCCAACGTCTGCTGGCCGCTTCCAGGCTCATCCTCCGAGAGCTTGCCCTTAAGAACCCAGATGATGACGCTGCTTAAAATAGCCGCGATGACGAACATCACCGTGTACCACGGGATGGCATTCTCAGCCGTGTAAGGGCCGAAGACCTCTTCGGGCTTCGCGCCGAAGTAGCCTAGGAACTTTGTCCAGAACGGATAGGTCACGGCCATCTCGAACCTGAGCGCGTATTCGCCCAGGTAGTGATTGACCATCTGCACAATGATGGGCACATGATGCTCGCCGCCCTCGCCCGCCTTCTCTGCGACTTCGGCAGCCTTGGCCGTTGCCTCCGGGTTCTCCTGTAGTAACCAGAACATCCCTTTAGTTTTCCTCTCGATAACGAATAGCGAAATAAAGTTGCGTGAAAGCCTCTATCATGATGGCTGCGGCGAAGGCGCAAAGCCCTGCGAGCGTCGCCGCGATTGAAACCAGATTCAGCATGTAAGCAGAGGCCACGACCGACGCTATGATGAAGTAGCGCAGGACGTAGCGCGCAGCGCCCAAGCGCGGGCGGCTTCCTCTTTCAGCCGCACTGCCGAAGACAGACCTCAAAGAAGCGCGCAGCCAGTGGTGATTAAAGAAAGCCAGCACACCGCCCAAGGTTAATCCCGTCGTGACGCGCCACGGCGCAACCAGGAGGCTCACGAGAACTGCGATCGCCACGGACAGAATCATTCCGCGCAACAAGCGACGCTCCAGCCCCTCGCCCTCCTGGCCGCTAAGCACACCTCTCCCGGCACTGTTTAAGGTTTCACTCATGAACAAAGCTGAAGATTCTACACGCTCAAACGCGCCCTTGTCGAGCAGCGACGCCGGACGGAGGTTTAATCCAGCTTCGACGTGAGGCGCACGAACTCGTAAAGCCCTAAAATCGAGCCGAGGACGATGCCTGCGACCATCAGCCAGGGGCTTGTCTTGAGCCACCTGTCCAGCAGCCAGCCAAGGCCTAGGAGCGTCGCCACCGTAAAAAAGAGCGACAGCGCCGCAGCGTAAGCTATCCCGCTTCTGCGATTCTCTTTGTCCTTCTCGTCCTGCTCAGGCATAAGAGGTTGATGGCGGAAGAGATGGAATTGAAAGCTTCTACCATCTTCCGCGCAGTGCGTAGTTCTTGGGGGCTTCGTAAAGAAGTGCGCGACGGGAGTGGCGCATGGAATCATGTATGAAGCAGACGTGCGTGCACCAGCAGGCCGCGCCTCCGTCAATCGCCTTCAACTCGTCTTCACGCCCACGCGCCGCCCAGAGTTTCTGGAAGTCGTAATCAAAATCGCTGAGCGTAGCGAATTTTTCTCGCAACTCGCAGGCGCGCACGTCGCCGTTGTAATCAATGACGGCGATGGTCTCGCCAGCCGTGCAGGGAAAAGGCCACGGCGTAGGAGTCTCGAAGTTTTCGTGCTGCGTGCGATAGTGCGTCGTGATTGTGCCTACGTAGGCCAGAGTTTTGACGAAGCGGCGTGAAAAATCGTCTTCGGCAAACATTCGCTCGCCGTATCGCTTCGTCAAATCTGCGGCGCGGCGGTAAAGCTCAGGCAGCACACGAAGCGGCACATCCTTTATCTCGTCGCCCACTTTGGTCTCGCCGCGAATGATGTTGAAGTAGTGGCCGTCCAGCTTGAAATTGTGCCAGAGGTAATCCGACAGCTTCTCTATCTCCGTGAAATTCTCTGCACAGACCACAGTGTTGACGTTGAGACGAAAGCGGTCTGTGTACTTCTCTTTTAATGGATAGAGAGCGCGTATGCAGTCGAGAGTCTTTTCCCAGTTGCCGGGCACGCCCCGTATGCGGTCGTGCGTTGTGCCGTAGCCGTCGAGTGCTATGTTCAGGTAAAGGTCAAGCTGCGTATGAGTAGCGAGCGCGTGGTCTACGAGTTCAAGGGCGCGCGATTTGACGAGCGCGTTCGTAGGCACGATGAGACGCTGGACTCCGTTGTTGTGAACGAAGAGGTCAACAATCTCATTCACGTCGCGCCGGAGCGTAGGCTCGCCGCCCGAAAGCCAGAGGTCTGTAATCGGCGGCATGGTCTCAGAGACTCGCTTTATCTGCTCAAAGGTCATGTCGCCGGGGCGATTCAACTCGGCATGATAAAAGCAGGTTTGGCAGAAAGCGTTGCAGCGCGATGTGACGAACAGTATCACGGTGCCGAGCGCACGCTCGCGCCTTGTTGATTTGAGAAGCTGGTAAAGCTGTACAGCCCTGCTCGTCATTAAGCGCGATGATGACATCTTCCGCCGTTGATTTCAATCTTTCTTCAAAACTCCTGTCTTATACCTTCTATCTCCGCAGAGTTCTCTCCTCGCGCCCCGCCTTTGATAATGGTTTCCGTAGGAGAGCGTAGCTCGTAGGTGATGCCGCGCCAGTTGATGCTGCGTGAAAGACTCGCGGCCATTGCGTTGTAAAGAAAGAGCAGGGTCGAGAGCGGCCACAGGAAGAGTTGCGCGAAGGCGTCTCTGCGAAGCAACGAGTCGTGGCCCACAAGCACAAGCTTCACGGCTCGCCAGCGAAGCCAGGCTTTCCACACGCCAAGTCCGTAGATGATGGCAAGAAGCGCTAGCGGCCACGCGTAAGAGAGTCCGAGCGCGGCGCGCACTGCAACGATTGCGATGCCGCCGAAGAAGATTGGCACGAACACCAGGCCGGATAGTAAAACGGCTTTCCAAAGGTGCGCGGCATAAACGCGCGTGATTTTCATCTGCCTGGTGGTGAATTCCAGAAGCTCGCGGAAAGAGCAGTCTTCGAGCGAAGCCGTGAGACACGCGGGAACAAAGTGAATTGGAAGATGCAAGGCTTGCAGTGCGCGCGTGACGGCGAAATCATCCGAGAGCGCCCCGTGCCAGCGCTCAATCATTCCGACTCTCTCAAAGGTTTCGCGCCGTATGGCTGTAGAGCCGCCCCAACAAAAATTCTTGTCGCGGCTTGCGCCGAGCGCAGATGCGATTGAGGCGTTCCACACCGAGCGCATCCTGGAAGAGAATCCGCCGCGCACGGGCACGAACCAGCGATAGCCTGTGGCCGCGCCCAGAGTTTCATCCGAAAGCGGCCTCACAAGCGCGCGCAGCCAGCCCTTGAAGGGGCGAGCGTCCGTGTCTACGAAGACGAAGACTTCGCTCGAAGTATGTGCTTCTCTGACGGCGGCCAGAAGGTTGTGAACCTTCTGCCCGCACGCTCTGGCTTGGCCCGCGATGATGATGCGCGACTCCGCAGGCCCAGCGCCAGAAAACTTTCGGCGCACTTCCTCCACCACCAAGAGCGCAGGGTCTTCCTCTCTGTCAGAGACGAAGATGATTTCAAAGGAAGGATAATCCTGCTCGAAAAGCGCAGAGATGTTTTCCCGGAGTCCCTGATCCAGCCCGCGACACGGCGCTATGACAGTAACGCGCGGCGCATAATCCCCTTCCTCTTTTGAAAGCTCACGTCGAAAGTGCGCCAGGTAATAAAAGCCGCCGCGAAGCGAGAGTAGCCCAAGAAAGATTAGAACCGATGCGAAGAAGTAGAAGACGAGCATAAAAAGGCGGGAAATTAACAGGGATGGACAGGATTATCAGGATAAAAGAAGAAGCAATTACTCTTTCTTTATCCTCTCTATCCAGTCCATCCCTGTTTGAATCTTCCTCTGATTGAAGCTCTCAGCTTACGAGCAGCGTCGGATGCAGTTTCTGTAGCGGACTGCACAGGCGCGTCTGCGTCCGGCATTTCCGCCCGCATAGCCAAGACAAGCGCTGTACTCGCGCCTGCACCTGCGCCAGCACCAGTTCCCGTAGCCGCCTCTTCCTCTGCGCCCTCGTCGCCCACGCATGCCGGGCTGCGAAGGCTGGTCAACCCGCATCGAATAGGTTCGGTTCCGGTTCTCGCTCTGAAAAGCCTGCGAGACCGAAATGACGCTGTAAAGCTGTGTGATAAGGATGACAGTGACTGCCATCAGGGAGAAACGCGTAGCTTTTCTCATGTCGGCTCTCCTCTCTACTGAATCAAAGCCTGACCGCCCGCGCGCTTCTATCGAAAGGCAAGCGCCCCGGCGGTAAGCGGGGTTATCAACTTCTGCGCGAGGTCAATGAAGGGTTGCGGATAGATGCCTATTATTATGACGCCGATTAAAGAGACGACGAGCGCAGCCCTCAAAGCAGGTGAAAGCGCAAGCGGTCGGTCGTCGGCCACGCGCTCGCCCAGGTACATGACCTTTATGAAGCGCACGTAGTAATAGAAGGAGACCACAGTGTTAATGATGGCCCAGGCGGCCAGCCAGTAGTACCAGCTTTTCTCTTCCAGGCGGCCTCGTTGCAAGAGTCCGCCGAAGAGAAAGTATTTTCCGATAAAACCGCCCGTCGCCGGAAGACCTCCGAGCGAGAGCATGAATATAGCCATCATCGCCGCCATGCCCGGAGCCTTCTGCGCCAGCCCCGCCATGTCGTTGACGTTGTCTCCGATTATCCCTCGCCGCCTTAAACTGATGATGATGCCGAACGCGCCTATGTTCATCAGCGTGTAGACCAGAAGATATATGACTATGCCTATGTAGCCGTATGAATTTCCCGCCACGAGTCCAAGCAGCACGTAGCCCGCGTTTGAAATAGAAGAGTAGGCCAGCAGCCGCTTGGAGTTCTCCTGCGTGACTGCGGCCCAATTGCCTACCAGGATAGTGATGGCCGCAACTATGGCTACGAGCGGCGCCCAATCCAGCGCAGTGCCGCGCAAGCCTCCCAGAGCCTCCGTGAAGATTCTGAGGTACAGGGCAAAGCTCGCTGCCTTTGAGCCTGTGGAGAGAAACGCTGTGACGGGCGTCGGCGCGCCTTCGTAAGCATCGGGTGCCCACATGTGAAAGGGCACGGCGCTGATTTTGAAGAACAGCCCTGCGGAGAGCGCTATCACTCCGAGCAGGATGAGCGGGCGAAGCGGAATCCCGCTCGTCATCATGCCCAGTTCATTCACGGAAGGCTGCAACGCCACGCCAATGCTTCGGCCAATCTCTCCCAGATTCGTGGAGCCTGCCACGCCGTAGAGCAGAGACATGCCGTAGAGCAGTATGCCGGAAGAGAACGCGCCGAGCAGAAAGTATTTCATGGCCGCTTCGTTCGAGCGCTTTTCGCGTTTCGTGAAAGCGACCAGCACGTAGAAGGTTAGCGCCATCAACTCAAGGCTGATGTAAAGCGAGATGAGGTCGAAGCCACAAGCCAGGAACATCATCCCCACGGTCGCAAACAGAACGAGCGCGTAATACTCTCCATGCTGTTCGCCCTCCACGTCCAGATAGCGCATGGAGACGGCTACCGTCAGCGCAGCGCCAATCAGGAAGATGGCCTTGAAGAGTATGGCGAAGCCGTCTATGCGTAGCATCCCGTAGAAGCCGTCCAGTGGGAACAGGTCGCGGTTTGCGAAGTAGAGCGAGGCGAGCGAGGCCGCCGCCAAGCCGATTGAGACGAGCGCAAAGTAGGCCGTCCACTTGCTCTTCCTGTAGGGCAGTACGACTTCCATGACGAGCGCCACGCACCCGCACACCGTCAATATCAACTCCGGCGCAATCAACATCAGATCGCGCAAGCTGTATAGCTCCGTCGTGTTGGCTTGTAAGAGTAAGAACATTTTAGATTATCGAATCTACTTTCCTGCTCGTTGGCTTTCCGTCGGACGCGCGCCGGGGAAAGGATAAAGTGGCTGCACCTGCTGCACTACGGAGTTCACGGGCCTGATGATGTAATCCAGGAACGTCTTCGGATACATGCCTACCCAGAGCGACAGCACGACGAGCGGAACCATGTAAGACCACTCGCGGCCCGAAAGGTCAGAGAGCTTTTCGTTCTTGGGATTCTCTATGTTGCCGAAGAACATCCTCTGGTAAAGCAGCAGCATGTAGCCTGCGTTGAGAATGATGCCTATGGCCGCCCACGCGGCCCATCGCGGGTTGGCTTCGAACGCGCCGCGCATCGCCAGGAATTCCGAGATAAAGACGGCCAGAAGCGGCAATCCAATCGCCGTCATCACCATCGCCAGAAAGACAGCCGCATAGCCCGGCATGACGTGCGAAAGCCCGCCGAACTCTGCCACGTTTCGCGTGTGCCGTCTTTCATAAATGATGCCCACCAGCAGGAAGAGCGCGCCGGAATAGATGCCGTGGCTAATCATGTGAAGCACGCCGCCGTTAATCCCGTTCGGATTCAAAGCGAAAAGCCCCAGCATTACTACGCCCATAGACGAGACGCTTGAGTACGCGACCAGCTTCTTAATATCGCCGTCCCGCTTGACTACGAAATACATCGCAGCGAGCGCGCCGTAGATGATGCCTATGATGGCGAGCGTTATCATCACGGTACGCACTCCGAAACCGCCGAAGTAAGCCTGGTCGCCCGAAGCTTTCGGAAACATCGGCAGGTTAAAGCGGAAGAAGCCGTAGGTTCCCAGCTTGAGCAGGATGCCCGCGAGAATCACGGAGCCTGCCGTGGGCGCTTCGACGTGCGCGTCCGGCAGCCAGGTGTGAAACGGAAACATCGGCACCTTAATCGCAAAGCCTATGGCGAAGGCCGCGAACAAGAGCACCTGCATAGTCCCCATAGGCAGAACAGACCCCAGCGCCTGCATGTAGATGATATTGAACGTGCCCGTCCCGTTCAGAAGCGCCTGCTGATAGCTGTTGTCCACCATGTCGCGCGCAGGCCCCGCGAGCATGTTGATTGTCCCCTGCGTAATCTGCGAAGTAAGCGCAGTGTCCTGCGTCAGAAAATACATCTTCAAAACGCCCAAGAGCATCAGCACCGAACCGACCAGCGTGTAGAGAAAGAATTTGATGGCCGCGTACAGACGCCGCTCGCCGCCCCACACGCCTATCAAAAAATACATCGGCACGAGCGAGACCTCGAAGAAGAGGTAGAAGAGGAACAGGTCAAGGGAGGCGAACACTCCTACCACCGCCGTCTGAAGGAAAAGCAGCAGCGCGTAATATTCCTTCTCGCGCTTCTGAATGTAGTTCCACGAAGAGAGCGAGGAGATAAGGCCGAGCAGCGTGGTCAGCACAATCAGCAGCATAGAGACGCCGTCCACGCCCATCTGGTAACGCGCGCCTATAACGGGAATCCACCTGTAGTCTTCCAGAAACTGCATCCCGCCAAGAGTGCGGTCATAGGAGAAGAGCAAGAGCGAGATAAGGAAGACGAGCGCGAACCAGCCAGTCGCAAATCTTTTGATAAGGCTCGACTGATCTTTTTTCATCAACGCTATGATGATGATGCCGCCCACAGCCGGAAGCCATGTGATGATTGAGAGAAGATACGGGATTTTCACTTTTGTCCCTCAAGAGTTAGAAATTAACAGGATGGGCATGATAAAAAGAGAAAGAGTTTCTTCTTTTTTATCCTCTCTATCCTGTCCATCCCTGTTTGAATCTAACTTTCATATTCTAAAAGTAAGTAGCGAAATAGCTGCGTAGCCTTGTCATGGCGTCGCTCGCGGCTGATGCGATGTCGCCGCCGAAAAAGAGCGCGATGGCTATGACCAGCCCCAGCACCATGACCAGGGCGTAGTTGGCCGCAAAGCCCGTCTGCGCGGCGCGAAGCACGGGATTCATAAGCACTCGTATGAACCCCGCGAGTGTGTTGACAAGGCCGTCAACCACGTACTTGTCGAAGCCGCCCGTGACGCGGCTGGAAAATCTGGTCAGCCATGCGGTGCCGTTGACCGCGCCGTCCACCACCTTTGAATCAACCTGGTAAACGCCGCGCGACAAATCCATAGTGCGCCGCGTAAAGAGCAGCCCGTAGAGTTCGTCAACCCAGTACTTGTTGTAGCTGGCTCGATAGACGGGGCCGAGCCTGCGCGCCCAGATGACGGACAGATTCGGACGCCAAACATAGAAGAGAAGCCCTAAGAGTATTCCGAAGCCAGCGACGACGAGCGAGACGACTATGAAGAACCACTCGGCGGCCACGTGGCTGCCCAGGCTCTGCTCAACCGCGTGCGCCAAGTTAAAGCGATGGTCGCCGTAAGGAGCGGTCGCCTCGCCTTCTTCACCGACGGTCGCTAAGCCTTCATCTGCGGAGCGCTTGCCTTGGCTAGCAGCTTCGCTCGTTGTTGGAAGCGGCGCTCCTTTGCCCTCAGTTCTGGCAACCTCTTCGACCGATTCTTTGCCGAAGCCGCGCGTCGTTGGGTTCCAGATGACAGGCTCAAGCCAGTTGACTATGTTCAAGCGTCCGCCTACGTGATGGCCGCCTGTGAACGCTGGGCTGATGCCCACGAAGCCGCCAATGACAGCCAAGATGGCAAGCGCCACAAGCGGAATCCACATGGCTGGCGGCGACTCGTGCGGAAGGTGTACGCCGTGATGGCTGTGACCATGACCGCCGCTATGCTTGGCGTCCCAATCGTCGCCGACTGGGCCTACGTGCTCGCCCGGCTCGTGACGCGGGCGGTCTCCGGCAGACTCCATGCGCGCGTCGTGCGGCTTTAATCCTTCGTCATAGGCGTGCGCGTGGGCTTCGTCCGCTTCTCCGCCTGCGGGCCTTTCAAGGAACCTCTCCTTGCCCCAGAAGGTCATGGCGACGAGCCGCGTCATGTAAAAGGCCGTGCAGGTCGCGGCAATCGTCGCCACAATCCACAGAATCCACCCGCCCGGAATGTAAGTGGTCGAAGCGGCGTTCCACAGAATCTCGTCCTTAGACCAGAAGCCGCTAAAGGGAATGATGCCGCAGATGGCAAGCCAGCCCGCAAGAAAAGTCCAGTACGTGATGGGCATGTACTTCTTCAACCCGCCCATCCTTCTCATATCCTGCTCGTGATGCATTCCGTGAATCACGCTGCCCGCGCCGAGGAACATCAGCGCTTTGAAGAAGGCGTGCGTCATGACGTGAAAGATGCCTATGATGAAAGCGCCGACTCCGCAGGCCAGGAACATGAAGCCAAGCTGCGAGACGGTCGAGTAGGCGAGCACCTTCTTGATGTCATTCTGCGTGATGCCTATGGTGGCGGCGAAGATGGCCGTAGCCGCCCCTATAACAGCGACGACCATCATCATCGTCTGCGAATGCTGGAAGATGACGTTGGTGCGCGTCAGCATGTACAGGCCCGCCGTGACCATAGTGGCCGCGTGAATCAGAGCGGAGACGGGCGTAGGCCCCGCCATAGCGTCGGGCAGCCACACGTAGAGCGGTATC
>JACVRN010000202.1 GCA_014534425.1 Pyrinomonadaceae bacterium | reverse complement strand
GTTTCCATTTGCATGGGGCCTCGCATCTTGGCGTCCCTTTTCTGTCCCGCCTGCGTTTGGGGGGGGTTCTCCATCTACACTAGAGACCCGCCCGCTACCGCAGGCGGTACTGACCTTTTATTTTCAGATGTCCAGGCTGACTCTGCCTTCGAAGAATAACTGGCTGTTAAATCGCTCTTCGCCTGGCGTGGGGCGGGCGCGCTCGTAGGTGCCGTCCGCTTGCAGGACTTGAGCTTTGACGTTGTCGCGCAGGTAAGCCGCCAGCACCACGTCCTTCAGATACTTCTTCAGCCTTGGGTCTAGTACGGGCGTTATGACCTCTACGCGGCGGTCAAGGTTTCTCTCCATCCAGTCGGCGCTTCCTGTGTAGACCTCTTCGTCGCCTCCGTTCCTGAAGTAGAAGAGGCGGCTGTGCTCAAGGAACTGCCCCACGACGCTTCTGACGTGTATGGTTTCTGAAAGCCCTGAAAGCCCTGGCCTCAGCATGCACGCGCCGCGCACTATCAAATCAATCTTCACCCCGGCCTGCGAAGCCGTGTAAAGCGCTTCGATGATTCCAAAATCCGTCAAGCGGTTTACCTTTGCAATGATGCGCGCGGGGCGGCCCTCGCGTGCGTGATTTGTCTCGCGCTCTATCAGCGCCAGCATGCGCTCGCGCAGGTTGACGGGCGCAACCA
Source organism: Pyrinomonadaceae bacterium (assembly GCA_014534425.1). Classification (GTDB taxonomy): domain Bacteria; phylum Acidobacteriota; class Blastocatellia; order Pyrinomonadales; family Pyrinomonadaceae; genus JACVRN01. Next base: position 3,975 of record JACVRN010000202.1, on the reverse strand, counting down.
GTAAGCGGCTGTACTCCTTCTGTCTCGAAAAGCCCGTCAGGAAGTTGAAGAGGTCTGTCGCGTCGTCGCCTATTTCGGGGTCAGCCGTCAGGATGCCTATGTCCGTGTAGACGCGAGAGGTCGTAGGATTATAGTTGCCCGTGGCGACGTGAACATAGGTCTGCAAGCCCTGCTTCTCGCGGCGCACCACGAGCGCCACCTTGCAGTGCGTTTTAAGTCCCAGCAGGCCGTAGACGACGTGAACGCCCGACTCTTCAAGCCGCTTAGCCCACTCTATGTTGTTCTCTTCGTCAAAGCGCGCCTTTATCTCCACGACGGCTGTGACCTGCTTGCCCGCCTCGCTGGCTTCAATCAGAGCGCGCGGGATGGGCGAGCGATTGCCCGTACGGTAGAGGCAAATCTTAATCGCCAGCACATCCGGGTCTTTCGCAGCTTCCTGAATAAAGTCCGTGACGGTCGTGTAAGAGATATAAGGATGATGAAGCAGCATGTCCTCCTTCTTGATGGCCGTGAAGAAAGACTTTTTCTTGACGAGCGGAGCGGGCACCACCATCTGCAAAGGCTTGTCCTTCAACTCCGGCTTGTCCAAATCATAAAGCGCCATCAGGCCGCCTACGCCTAGCGGCCCGTTCAACACGTAGACATCATCCGGCTCAAGCCCCAGAGATTCCGTCAGGTATTGAACCATCTCCTGCGGCATGGTGGACGAGACTTCAAGGCGCACGGGCAGACCGAAGCGGCGCTGTCGCAAAGATTGTTTGATGAGTCCTAGAAGGTCTGCCGCCTGATCCTCTCTAATCTCTATGTCGGCGTCGCGCGTGACTCGAAAAAGATGACCTTTGCCCGCTCGCATCCTGGGGAAGACCGAGTGAATGTTGGCCTCTATCAATTCCTCAAGGAGCGTGAACTTTGTTTTGGACTCGTCAACAGGAACCAGGCGCGGCACCACGGGCGGAACTTTGATGCGTACGAATCTGGTCTCGTCATCGCTTATCAACGACCGTATGCCGCTATTGTTGGGATGCGGCTCGACCGTCAGGGCCAGGTTGAGCGAGAGGTTGGAGATGTAAGGGAAGGGGTGCGACGGGTCTACGACCATGGGCGTTAGCACAGGGAAGACGCTCTTCATGAAATAGCTGTCGAGCGCACGCTTTTCCTCTGCGGACAGGGAATCATAAGGCGCTACCAGCACACCCTGCGCCTTAAGGCCCGGCAGCACGCTCTCGCGCAGGGCGCGCATCTGGTCTTCCAGCATGGGCAGAAGCCGCTCCCTGATAATCTTCAGTTGCTCCGAAGGCTTCAACTCGCCCGGCATCATCTCTACCATGTCTTCATTCTCCAGCATCTCCTTCAGGCCGGAGACCCTGACCATGAAGAACTCGTCCAGGTTGCTTGAGAAGATTGAGAGGAACTTGAGGCGTTCCAGAAGCGGCTGAGATTCGTCCAGCGCCTCCAGAAGTACGTGCCTCAAGAATTCCAGGTGGCTGAGGTCTCTGTTGAAAACACACCAGGCCAGAAAATGCTTGTTCTTTTGCAGCCTGGATTCCAAAGGACGGCGCGCTTCATCTTTGGTCGAGCGCGCAGTCTCTTTAATAGCAGGCGCAGCAGTACCCTTTGGCGAAGTCGCCATGTCCTGGGCGGAGCTTTCCCTGGTTGAGGCGTCTGTGGTCGAGTCCGCGTCACCCTTGCGCTTTTCATTTAACGGGAACTGATTTGAGGAGGCTGTCATTTGTGATTATCCCAAAGTAACGAACGGTTATAGCCAGCTTCGGTTCAGAGCTACAGGCTGGCAAATGTGGATTCTTATTCTACACTCCGATGCCGTGAAAAAGAAAAGCTGTTTCATAACCTGGTAGAGGTTTAGTTAGAAGTTGAGAGTAGAAAAACTTGATATTCACCACAGAGACACAGAGGACGCAGAGGGGGCACAGAGGAATTCAACTCTCTGTGTATCCTCTGTGCTCTCTGTGCCTCTGTGGTGAAATCAACCCTTATCGCACTCATCTTCAAATTGACCAACTACTCATAACTCGAACAACAGAGCTTGATAAAGACCACCTCTCTCGGCTACTTTTGCTTTTAGAAAAACGGTTCATAATGAAAGGACACAAACGCGCATGCTTCGTAAGCAATATCAAAAGCTCGTCATTCCCATATTTCTTATTTTCCTGTTGGGCCTGCTTTCCCTGACGTTGCCCGCCGCCGCACAGCAGCAGAAGCAGCAAGCCTGCTTCACGGAGCAGGAGCGTGCGCTTGCCCTGCAAAAGGCGAAAGTGTGGCAGGAGCCTGACCCGGATTATGACCCTGTGCTCGGCTACAGCAGCAAGACCGGGCCGCGCATGGGAGCGCCGCAGGTGAATTCCGACGGACTCGCAAGCCCTATTAACTGCACTGCGAACCCGAAGCCGGAAAAAGGCTCCGGTACTACTCCGAAATTCTACTGCTCCGTAGCCGGAACGGTTGACGAGGACGGCGACCTTATACGCTACAAAATAAAGCCACACTTCAAGGGACAGGCCAGGGATAAGAGGAACGGTGAAATCTACGGCGAGTTTCTTTCTTCGCGCTTCTCAAAGGCGCTGGGCTTCTTCGCTGACGACGAGTGGGTTGCTGACGTTACCTGCAACGACTGCGAGAAAGCCCTGACGAGCAGTTTCCAGGGCGCGAAGTTCACGCCCTTTCAGCCAGCCGCAGGCATAGAGCTTGCGCTCGGCAAAGGGATTGACGTTAACTGCAACGACAAGGACACGGGCGGAATCGCAGAGTCGCTTGCGAGATTGCTTCAGGCGGGCGCTCCGCGCGCAGAGATTGACGCCTTCAAACTCTGGCTCGCCTTCATAGACCACGGGGACACAAAGACCGACAACCAGAAGTTCGCCTGCCTTAAGTGGAAGAAGAACGACGACAACACTCTGACCTGCGAGCCGGGCCAGGCCGTCTACTACGTCAGCGACATGGGTTCCACTTTCGGCTATTCGCGCTCCAGCGAGAATAAAGCCACGCTGTCTGGATGGAAGGGCAAAGACCCTATTAAGGTGAGCAATGGTCGCTGCACCACCACGGCCAAGAGCGTGGGCGACGCCAACATCAGCGAAGCCGGACGCCAACTGCTCGCCACGGGGCTTCAGCGACTACTGGATGCGGAGAAGAGCGACAATCTCATCACAAGGGTCTTCCGCGCCTCTCGCAACTCCGAGCGCGACGAACCCGCAGAAGCCTGGACAGCCGAATTCATACGCAAGGCCAGAACCATCATAGACGCGCGCTGCTCCAACTAGAAATTGTAGGGGCAGAGGCAAGTCCTCTGCCCCTACAGTCATTCGGCCATTAGGGAGTGCCGAAGCGTTTGCGGTATTCCTCGGAATAGATGAAGCCGAAAATCAGGTGGTGATAATCTCTCGGTTGTATCCCGGCGCTAGCCCTGCCGTTGGTGAACACGTCCACCCAGTCGCTCCATCCCGTTAAGCCGGAGTCGTTCAAGTCCGGGTCGCGCTTCAGATATGCAAAATATTCCATCGTGACGAAGCCGCGCGGGAAGTACTTGTCATAAACTTGCTGTTGCTCCACGAATGCCTTGAGAGTTTGCCCGACCGTGAATGTCTCGTTTCCCCTCAAGTTGATTAACTCTGTCCTGCCGTACTGCGTGGCCTGTCCTGAAGCGGTCGTGGCCGTTTCGGGTAAAGTGATGCCGGAAGCCTGCTCCAACTTCTGTATCAACTGCGCGGCCTCAGACGGCTGCAACGCGCCCGTGAAGCGATTTGTGAATTCCGTCTTTGAAGCGAACTGCTGCAAGTAATCACTAAGGTTCTGCTGCTTAATAGAATCCGAGATGCCGTAGCCGCTCAAAGAAGCCATGTCGGGGACGAACTCCGCGTAGCGCGGCAGTCTTCCCATGCCGACTTCGTACAACCTGTAAATCATGAAGCCTGTGTCTGTGAATTCGGGCGAGCCGAAGAAGCCGTGCGAGACGTGCGC
>JACVRN010000273.1 GCA_014534425.1 Pyrinomonadaceae bacterium | reverse complement strand
TTGATGAAGCCCGTATTATGCTGCAAGGTGTCTTATCGGGCGTTGAGATAGATAACGAAGTGAAAGCAAAGGCCGTGCTTCGCAGCGCGATGGTCGAGCGCGCACAGGCACGCTATAGAGACGCGCTTAGTATCTTGACAGACCATGCGCCTCTGTTTCAGAAGATAAAGAATCACACCTTAAAAGGCAGTTACCATAACAATCTTGCTAACCTTTGGGAAAATCTTGCGAAGTTGGAACCGCAAGCAGATTACATTGACCGTGCATTGGTAGAATTTGCTGCGGCCAGCTACTACTTCGAGCGAGCAAAGCATACCTGCTATCGCGCACACGTCGAGAATAATCTAGGCTTTCTTTACTTTAAGGTTCGCAGGTTCAAAGAGGCGCATGAGCACTTAGACCACGCTCGCAGGCTTTTTATGAGCCTCAAGGATAGCGGCTCGGTCGCACAGGTTGACGAGACTCGCGCCCGCGTCTTTCTGGCAGAAGGGCGTAATGCAGAAGCGGAAAGGGCTGCGCGGGCGTCTGTAGTCGCTCTTGAGCCGGGCGGCCAACATGGATTGCTGGCAGAGGCATTGATAACGCACGGCATGGCTCTAGCCCGTCTCGGCTATTACAGCCAGTCTTACGCTACCTTGCAACATGCGATTGAAGCAGCGCAGGCATCCGGCTCTCTCAGTCGTGCAGGAGAGGCTGCGTTGATTCTCATTGAGGAATTAGGGGAGCATCTGGGGCCGCGTGAAAAGCATACCTATTCGGATTGCAGGCTGGACGAGATACGGCGCTACGAACACGACCTCATCAAAGACGCTCTTATCAAGGCCGATGGTATGGGTACATACGCGGCTAACTTGCTCGGAACGTCCTACCAAAGACTAACCTACCTGATAGAGAAACGGCACAGAGACTTGCTCAAGGTCAGAAAGCCTAAAAAGCAACGCCCGAAACGAAAATAGACTTTGTGGTCAAGCCTTAGACTTTATGGTCAAAACCGACTTTAGGGGCAAAGCCTGTGCTGTCTAAGGTGTGTTATCGGACTCCGCGTTGGCTTTTGCATGAGATTTTGGTCTGTATTGCTCCTGATGAAAAGTTCTTCGGTAGGCCAGCTTTGCAAGAATTCATCCGGTTATTCTGCTTCTTACCGACGGACAGATTACGGCTCGATGGATTCCTCCAGTTCACTGAAGCCTGGAATCATTGTTTTGTCGAGTTCTCCTGCGGCGAGTGCGGCTCGCGCCTGTGCGCTGACGATATCGCTCATGGTCAAAAGACCTATCAGCCTTCTCCCTTCCCCACGCTCAAGGACCGCCAGTTGCCGCACCTGAGACCTGTTCATGTGAACGACGGCGCGCACCAGGGTCTGGTCCGGGAAAATATAAGCCCCTTTATCAGCGATTTGCTGGACCAGTCGCTGGCCCTTACCTTCGGCTATGGTACGCCGCAGGCGCGCTTCGCTTATCATGCCCTTGAATCGGCCATCATCCTCTAACAGGGGATAGGTAGAGAATCCGTGATTGGAGATGTGCTTGATAGCTTCTGCTGCGCTGATGGTTGCCGGCAGGGTGACGGGCCGTGTGGTCATCGCTTCTGAAACACGCAACTGTTCAAGGGCGTGTGAGACAGTTCCCCGGCGTCGGTGTGGCAGATGCACGCCGTCCTGTACGAGCAGCGCCTCGTAAATGGGTGTGGGCCGCCAGTGATGCGCGAGCGCGTAAGCCGTCATGTTGGCTATCATCAGAGGCAGGATGAGGCCGTAGCTGCCGGTCATCTCGAAGATGATGAGCACGGACGTAATCGGCGCGCGGATGCTGCCAGCGAAGACCGCGCCCATGCCGACGAGCGCGAACGCTCCAATTTCATTACCCGTGTGATGTAGAACTATCTGGTCCAGAAATCCGACCGCTCCGCCGAGCATCCCGCCGATAAAGAGCGACGGCGCGAAGAGTCCGCCCGCGCCGCCGCTTCCATAGGAGAAGACTGTCGCCGCGAGTTTCATCGCACAGAGGGCGAGTAGAATTTCCACCGTGAGCTTGCCGGTCAGCGCTCCGGCGAGCGTATCGTAGCCGCCGCCCGTGACGCCGCCGCTCTTAAACAACCAGAGGGCGCTGACGGCGAGCACGCCTGTCAGTGTGCTGCCGACGGCAGGCCGCGCCCACGGCGGAATAGTCCTGAGCTGTTGAAACCAGCCGCGTACTCTCAGCAGAGACTCTGTGAAGAGCAGAGACACGACTGCTCCGAT
>JACVRN010000197.1 GCA_014534425.1 Pyrinomonadaceae bacterium | reverse complement strand
CGCCTGCTTAAGCCGGGCGGGTTCTTAACGCTGCCAATACCCGCCCGGCTTAAGCAGGCGGTACTGTCCTGCTCTGTACTCTTACTTCACAATCTCGAAGTCAATCCAGTTGGTCGTCGTTCGATTCTTTCCTGACGCGCCGAGGTCTGTGACGATTATCTGTAGGACGTACTCGCCTTCCTGAAGCCCGCCGAGTTGGAGGCTGCCTTCGGCTACGAGGCGCGTCAAATCCTGTTGACCTTTAGCATCGTAGGACGTCTGTTGGCCCGCGAAAATCTCTTTGCCGTCGCGGTAGAGTTTTATCTGCGTCGTCAACTGCGGCGCGCTTCCGCCTTTGCCAGTCTTGGCGTTGTAGATGGCATAGGCGTACTGCAAAATCTGGCCCGCGCGAAAACGTCGCAGCGCAGCCTGCGTCAACATGCCGGAGGTCTCTGCGTTTGACGCTTCAGAGCCTGCTGCTGCGGTCATGGCTTTCACGTCTTTCGCATCAAAGCCCGTGAGGGCTATGCCGGATAACGTCAGGCTGTTCTTCTTGAGGTCTGGAATATTTATGAACTGGCTGGCGGAGCCTACCTTTTCCGATTTGTCGTCACGCACGGCGACGCGCAACTGATACGGCCCGGCCTTTTTAATCGGCACGTTAAGCGAATAGACAAGCCCGCTCGTTAATGCCCTTTTATAAAGCTGTTCGCTGAGCGTGATGGTGTGTGTCGCGCCGACAGAGTTCGTGACTATGCCGTTGTCGCCGAACGTGTAGGCGACTATGTTGATAACGGCTTCACGCATGCCGCCGGGCTTCTCCGTAAAGGTTAAGCCCTTGGTAGAGATGTGAACCAGCGAGCGCACGTATGAGCCTGCCCTGGCGTCGTTCCCGAAGATAGGCGTGAGACGAAGGCTTATGTCGTCGGAGGCGAAGGGCGAAGTCAAAGCGCGCATCAACTGCTGCTGCGGAGTCTTTGCAACGGTGCTTGCCTGCTCGTCTTTAATGCCGAAGAAGCCGCTACGGTAACGAACCTTCAAGCCCGGCGCTTTGACTTTCACGGTCAGATGATTGAAGCGGGCTTGAGTCTGATCGAAGGTGGAACTGTCGGGCTGAAAGCCTAAAAGGTAATAGGTCTTCTGGTCGTCCAGAGCCTTCTTGATACCGGCGCTTATGTCGTTGTTGTCGTAAAAGGCCAGGCCGCCCGTCTGTTCCGCGATGTATCTCATCCCATCCTGCGTATCCAGTATCAGATTGCGCCTGGCCTGCAAGGAGTTCTGAATCTGCGCGGGACTCATAGACCTTGCTATCAGAGAAGCCGGTGTCGGATTAGCAACGCCCATAGCCGAGGGCGCAGGGTTTATATCGTCCTCAGCATTCAGTCCCAGAGTCACAAGCCCGCGCACGTCCATAGCGTACAACACGACTCCTGAGCGGTTAGAGCTATCCACCAATCGCTCTATGGCCTCGCGTATGCGACGGCTCCTGTCCGAATTGCCTTTGTCAAAGCGCACGAATCCTTCGGACAACAGCATCACAGCCTTGCGTCCGGGCAGGCCGCGCATTCCTCTGACGACATAATTAATCGTTGCCAGCGAACTACTGACCAGCAAGTCCTCTTGAATCTTCGCCACTTCCGCACTATCAACCATTATCTGACCTGGCTCCGCTAAATTCGAGCCGCGACCCGAACCCGATTCAGACCCCAGAGGGTCGAACGTGCAACGCCGCCCGACTATCATGTTGTATTTAATGTTCTCGATTGCGGCGTAAAGCTGCTGCTTGTCGGAGGTGAACTGCTGAAGCGCGCCTATGCCGTTGCCTACGCGAACGATTGCGACTAAATCGCCGGGCTGCATCTGCTCGTCCACAAATTTCTTCAGGGACTTCCTGACGTAGTAGACGTTACAAAACGCCATCGTCAAATCGTCCACGACGAGCGCAATGGTTCGCTTGACCTGTTCGGGACGAATGCGCGCGGCGGGCACGGGCGGCACATTCTTGTCTCTGCTTCTGTCCGCAGTTGCCACGGGCTGCTCTACAGCCGCAGCTTCGGTTGTCACTAAAGAGAAGTTTGTGATGGTCTGCGGCTTGCCGTTAACCAGCAACTCGAAATCTTCGGGCTTGAGGCTGGTGACGATGCGCCCCTTGCTGTCTGTTACGACCGCATCCACCTGTATTAGGTTGGTAGTGATGCGAACGACCGCGTCTTCATCTGCGGGCTGCACGCCTTGCGGCGGCGTAGGCGCAGGCGCGGGCGTCTGAGCGCAAACTTCCAGAGAAGCAAAAAGGAGAAGGCAGATTGAAAATAATATGGTGATTCTTTTCATGGCGTAGAGGAACTCCTTTGCTCTTTCGGGGAAGATTTCTGAAAGCAACGGGAAGAGGGCTAGAGGATACTAGAAGAACATTTCAATTGTCACCAAAAATATTCTTCCTATAGTGCAAGCGCTGATTTTATCAAGACAGCCGACGCACATAATCATCCAGGTCAGCGCGCCGTATGCGCCAGCCGTGTTTGATGAGTTGCGCCTTGAGGCTGCTGCTTTCGATGGCTTCAAGCAGGTGATGGCGCGGAAGCCCTGAGAGCGTGGCGGCCTCGCGCAGAGTTAGCAGCAGCTTATGAGAAATCTCCGATGGCGCAAGCAGGGCTTCCCGCTTCTCAGAGTCAATATGCTCCTGCACGGTTTGAAGCGCAGAGCGCAGCAGCAGCGTTACATCATCAGAAGACTTTGACGAAGAAGCATGATTCAGCTTCTCTTCCAACTCTTCTTTGAGAAGATAGAAATACGAGTCGTCATAGGCCAGCGCCTTAGCCTCGCCTTCAACGGCAGAAGCTTTGGCCGCAGCCTCTTTGAGAAGCCTGACGCTCTTTGCGTGGCCTAGCTCGCGGGCAATCATGAGAGCGGTTCGCCCGTTCTTATCCTTGACGAGCGGGTCTGCGCCCGCGTCCAGCAAGATTCTCAGACTTTCACTGCTGTCTTCGCCCGCCGCCTGCATGAGAGCCGTTTGGCCTTCGCCGTCAACGCTATTTACATCAGCGCCTGCGGCAGTGAGCAGACGCAGGACTTCCGTTTCATCCATAGAGACTGCGAACCTCAAGGCCGTCCATCCTCTGCTGTTCCTGGCATTGACATCTGCTCCCTGCTCAATCAACGCGCTGACAACCTCGGCGTGCCCTTCTATGGTCGCAATCATCAAAGCCGTCCAGCCCTTAAAGCCATCTGCTGCGTCAGGCGCGGCTCCGTTGCCGAATAGAACGCCTGCCATCTCCACATCGCCGCCGAGCGCCGCAATCATCAACGGCGTAAACCGCTCCTTGCTTTCGGCGTTGACGTTCGCGCCCTGCGCCGTCAGAAGGCGAATCTTCTCCAGGTCGCCTTCCTGCGCTGCTTTAATCAGAGCGGCGTTAATATCCTGAACCGCAGCCTTACGCTCAAGCGCTCGCATGCGTCCATTCGAACGGCGCGTCGAAACAATAGGCTTAATGTTTCCGAGCGGCTTCGTGGAGTTCTTTAAGATCAGCGAGTCCTGATGCGCCGCACGCTTGGTCAAACGCTTTCTACTCGCGCGCTCGTTCGCGTAGCGATTAGTAATCTTGCGTACAGAGAGTTTTGAGCCGACATACGCGCCGAGAAGTGCTACCGGAACCGCTTTGAGAAATAGCACTCCATTGCTACGAAACTTGTATATGCTCCCTGTGATAATCACCTCAAAGCAGACAAGCAGGACGATGGGCAAGCAGAGCCAACCAGCCCACTGCAAGCCACTGTCAGGCCAGATTGAGGCGAAGAGCGCCGCCAGCAGCGCGAAAAGGAGCAAGGCAGCAACCGGGTCGCCCATCTGCGAAACTACGAAAGCGACGCCGCCGCTCAGTATCGCCAGCGCGCACGCATACTGAGGGGATTTGCTGCCCTGTATAGAATCAGAGTAAGTACCGGCCATAAGTAACTTCCAAACAGACCATTCCTGCGCCGCATGAAAGCCGACCGCCCTAAAACAGAAGCCCGAAACTGTCGCATGACTATAAAAGAGATGCCCCAAAATTCATAGCCTATTTCCGACACCTTCGCCATAACTTTTTCGCTAATCCCAACTTCTACAGAACGCATGTCAGGACTTCAAGACTGATGCAGGAAGACGACTGTTTCGACGTGATGCGTCTGAGGGAACATGTCGAAGGCTGCGATGGGGCCGAGGGTGTAGCCACCGCTTATTAATTCTCTGAGATCGCGTGCGAGGGTTGCGGGGTCGCAGGAGACGTAGGTGATGTGTTGGGGGCGCAGGGCTAGGATTCCTTCTGTGGCTCCTTCCTCAAGCCCTGTGCGGGGAGGGTCTAGGAGCACCAGGTCAACGGGCGCGTGTGCGGGCGCGTTCTCATTTAACCAGTGGCCGACCGGCGAGCATTCTATGAGAGCGTTTTCAAGGCGGGCTTCGGAGAGGTTGCGGCGTGCATAAGCAACGGCTGAAGGGTTTCCTTCTATGCCTGTGACTTGACGGAAGCGGCGCGCAAGGGGAAGGGTGAAGAGACCTACGCCGCAGTAAAGGTCAACGGCGGTGTCGCCGCGCGCATCATCTATGGCGTAGGCGACAAGCTCTGGAAGAAGAGACTGGTTTATCTGAAAGAAGCCTTCGGCGCTAAAGCGATAGCGGCTTTCAAGAATAACGCGGCTGGCTTCTAAAGGCGCTTCGTCGTCTAATGATGGCGCGAGCGAGACACCTTCGTCACCGGCCACGGCTTGAAAATCTTCTGCCGTGGGCGGCAAAGAATCATTCCTCATTCGCTCGCGCAAACCGGAGAGCGTCGATTGCAGTTCGGGCATGAGGACGGGGCACTCGGCTATGTCGCAGATGCGATGCGAGCCGCGCTCGAAATAGCCTATGCGTTTGCGTACGTCGTCGTGCTGCCACTGGGCGCGACCGCGATAGCGCCACTCAAGAGGGCTTGGCTTGATGGGAATTTCTGCGGGCGGCTCAAGGCGGGCGATGCGACGCAGGCAATCGCGTATCATCTCAACCTTTGCTTCCAGTTGAGCGCGGTAATCAAGCTGTTGAAAGTCGCAGCCGCCGCAGCGCCCGAAGTACGGGCACGG
>JACVRN010000056.1 GCA_014534425.1 Pyrinomonadaceae bacterium | reverse complement strand
GTCGGAGCCGCGGCACATCATTACCGTCCACCGGCTCGGCTATCGTTTCGTCGAATAAACCGCGGCGAATCAATTCCGCATTTTATCCCTCCGCTCCTTCAACTCGGTTCAAAAATGAGGAAACGTCCTCTTCCTTTCGGTACAACTTTTTACAATCTAATTACATCCTGTGGAGACTTAGGAGTTGAAAGACTATAGGCTCTAGGAGCGTTCGGAAACAGTTTCACTCAAACCGAAAGGAAAAGAATGAAAGCAACAGTCAACTTTGCTCAAAACAATGCAGAGCGTCGAAGCTCTCATGATGATGTTAACCACCGTATGGCACAGCTCTTCAAGCTATTCGGGTTGCGAACGACAACTCTTGTGCCGGTAATTCTGATTTGTCTGCTGATGCTGGTCGGGCGCGGAACGTCTGTTGCTCAGACGGTGTCGCGCCCAACTAACGCCTCCGCGCCATCGGACGCGCAGAAGGCGTTCGAGAAAATGAAAGCCCTGACGGGTTCGTGGCAAGGTACGATTATGAGCATACCGATCAACATCACAATTCGCCTCACCTCCAGTGGTACTGCAATTCTGCATGAGGCGACTACAGATGGAGGGCGCCCCCCAAATCATGAGATCACTATGTTCTACGTGGACGGGGATCGCCTTCTCGCTACCCATTATTGTGACGCCGGAAATCGGGCTCGCTTGGAGGCGAAGATGTCGCCGGATGGAAAGACAATCGAGTTCAGTTTCCTCGATGTCGCCGGAAGCACGCGGGGAGGATTGGTGAAGCGCATGGCTTTCACCATGATTGACGCGAACAAGCACATCATAGAGTTAACTTTCATTATGCCAAACGGTAAGCCGATTGAGTTGCGCGGCGAATTTCAACGTACAAACTGACTAGCCCCTCCTGCGAGTCTATAAATGATGGATTTGCGAACTTCATCGTGCCTGCATTCAGGACTCGTATATCCCTCATTCTGCTGCCGTCTGGGATTGCGGAATTAGCGCTGACGCTGTGGCTCCTCGTGATGGGCGTGAACGCTCAGCGATGGCAGCAGCAGGCGAGCGCAACGGGGTTGGTGATGATCTCAGAGAGGGCGGAAAAATGCGATCGCTGATATTAGTCATTCACATTTGCGCTGGCGTCGTAGGATTACTGTCTGGCGTTGCCGCAGTGTCGTTACGGAAGGGTTCCCGAGGGCATGGCGTGGCCGGAAACCTATTTTTCGGCGCGATGCTCGCCATGGGTTCAAGCGCGGCGTATCTGGGGAATATTTTCGGCGGGCTATTTGCGTGCTATCTGGTGGCGACCGCGTGGTTGACCGCCAGGCGGCGAGATGGAGGAACGAGCGTTTTCGATTGGGGCGCGCTTGTGTTTGCCCTGGCGTTCGGAGTCCTAGCTATCACCGACGGGTTAAAAGTGGCGAATAGCCCGACGGGGTCAAGAAACGGAGTGCCCGCCGGGATGATCCTTTTCCTCGGCACCGTCGCTCTGCTTGCTGCCGCAGGGGACGTTCGCATGCTCGCGCGTGGCGGTGTCTTCGGTCGGCAGCGAATCGCGCGCCATCTTTGGCGCATGTGCTTTGGGCTGTTCATCGCCACAGGGTCTTTCCTGGCACAGCGACGAGTAATGGCTTTCTTGGGCGGCCCAAAAATTCTGCTCATGGCTGTCCTACCGTTGATATTGATGATTTTCTGGCTAATCCGAGTTCGTTTCACAAGTACGTACAAAAGAAGGCTGGCTCCAAGCAGCGACAGTGTTCGCTCGTTGCCGACTTAGATTTCGTGGTTCCTCGTGTTTGGTATAAGGAGTCTTATACAAACTCCAAGAACACTACTTGGCGGAACGATACGTTTCGCGGTTATGCGGATTACAGGGAAACAGATGCTTTCCATTCCGGCATCGGGCGGCTGATGGAAAAGGCGCGGGCTCTGCACACGGCCATGATGTGCGCGGAGCTGCTGTGGTGGAGATGTCACCGGAATTTGTCCCCTTCGAGTTTTAGCTCGCGCTCGGCCTTGCGGTTCTTGTCTCTGAAAGAGTAATTGAGGACGGCATGCTCACGATTGATCTTACCGCGAATGATTAGGGTTCGCTGGTAATCGGGCGGCAGCGATTCGTTCCCGATATAGATTTGACCAGATTAATAAAGCGGACATTAAACAGAAACAGATAAACTCATCGATAACGTGAGGAAGAAATTCACTAACCGAGCGCCCTTCTCCTGCGGGGAATACGTCCGCCCATCCTTGCCGCTCCCTCCGCCCTAATCAGTCTCGGCAGATTTCTCATGCTAATCAGCCGCCTGAGCGCTTGATGAATTATTTTCGCGCTCAGCACTACGTCAGTGATTCCACCTTCACCATTAGTCAAAGCGGCTTCTACCTGCGAATCGCTGAGGCCGTCCAAGGAGTAGCCGACCTTCGCAAACTCCCGGCGCACTTTAGAGAACGCCCTCCTGCGCCTGTATGACGCCCATACCTGACAAAGTTTTTCCTTCACCGTATTCACTCTTCCTTCCTCATCTGTACTGACGTGCGCGCCTTCGCGCGCAGGCTCATTTTTCTTTCCATCAGTTGTCTCGCCGATAGGCCGCGCACTTTTAGCAACCGCCGGAGCCTCTGCACTCTCCTGATTCTCTCCAATTGACCCTCACATCTTGATCTTCGGGCTTGAATCCCCGACTTCGTCTGTGTAAGCGCGTGCCTGTGAATCTCATGAATCACACCGTCGCCCTAGCGGCCACGCCCACCGGTCTTGTAATGGTCGATAAGGTGACGTGAGAGCCGGAAAGGCGGACTCTCGCCACCATCATGGAGGCCGCCACAAGGTGTGGCTCGCGGCTGTGGAAGAAAGGCTTAACGTGCAGTTGGCCGTTCAACTGTGCAAGCTCCATCTCTTCCTCGTCGCAGACGATCTCACGGGCCGAGGCCGATAGCAGTAGTTCGTCCACCTGGCCATGGTACAGGGCAGTGAGAGTGTCACGCGCTCCGACAACGGCGAGGCCGTCGGCGCGGTACTCGTCCAGATGGCGGACGAGCGCCTGGTCTCTATTTTCTTTCATCAATTGCAGTCTCCGGCTATGTAAGTAGTAATCTCCAATCTAGGCCGGAAACTGTTTGCGCGAAAGGGTATTAACTCCTGCGAGTTTTGGGTGTTAACACCTGTCAGGGTTGCAGGCCACCGGGAAGGCTTGAGACTCTGCCGCGCTTTGCATTCTTAGCGTGATAACACTCGTTCACATTAAGTGTTATCACGCTATCCGGGCGTGCCTTTTAAGCCTAAGGTAGTCACATGCTGACCGTTAGAGCGCGCGGGCTTTCCGGGGAAGGCGGCTGAAGCGAGTATTACGGCGAGGGAGTACTCGCGGTGGGAGTGAACGCCGCCAGGGAAATGTCCGTCCTGATCGCTGGCGGTCAGCATTAATTCATTAAAGATTCCACTTCGAGCCTGATCAGGAGCGGCAGTTCGCCCCTACCCTTCCGACAGAATTGAACGAGGATGAAATACAGCCGCTTCTTAAACCCTTTCTCCACGGACATGAGCATTGACCTCGGCACTGCCAACACCCTCGTTTGCGTGCGCGGTCGCGGGCGACGAGATGGACGAAGCAATTATGGATTTCGTCAAACAGAAATGTAGTCTCATAATCGGAAAGCGTATGGCGCAGAAGATTAAAGCGAGCCTCAGTTCGGCGAAAACTCTAGAGTCGCCTCTTTCCATGGAGGTGAGAGGCAAAGACACTATAGAGGGGCTTCCGAAAACACCCGCATCCGTAAAAACAGGCCCCGCGTTGATGTAAAAACCGAGCGCGAAACTTTACGCCGGGAGGCTACAGGTTGTAGTCTCCTGCGGCTTCGGGCTGGTAGAGAATCTCCTCGACCTTTAATCTCCTCAGACCCGAAGGCACCTGCCACTCGATAATGCTGCCTGCACGGTAGCCGAGCATCGCCGTGCCGATGGGCGCAAGCACGGAGATCTTTCCTTCATCGAACTTCGCCTCCGACGGGAAGACTAGGGTGTAGACGATGCTCTCACCCGTGTTCAGGTCGCTCAGGCGCACACGCGAGCGCATGGTGATGACGTCACCCGTCACCTCTTCTGACGGGACGGTCACGGCCTGCTCAAGTTCCTGCTCCAGTCTACGCAGGTACTCCTGATTAGCGCCGCCGCCGTCCTGCTCGCTGGCTTTCTCTATAAACTTCTCCAGCCTTTGTCTATCAATTTCCGTGATGTAAATCGTCGCCTCATCGACCATGGTTTTCTTAATAACTTTCATCTCTAATCTCCTGTTTCGAACGAAGGCTCCCTACAGTTGCTACACCAGTTGTGGAATCTGTAGCCGGGGTTCGCCGAACTCTTCGTTCAATTAATAAGGGACTCGAAAAGCAGGACTTGCTCTTCTTAGCCGAATTTGATTCTGGTAGTTCGGTCGGAGCCGGTTCTCACCCGGCCCAGAGCTTTGGCGAGCCAAGTGTGTCTCGGATGAGCGGCAGGTGCCGGTGCTCAGGCTCCCGCTTAACAGACCGTGATAGCTCCACCGAGCAGGGTGAGCTTGAGGTGAGCCTAGCGGCCAGCCGGATAGAGACGCCCGTGCATATTTGACTTTCATGTCCGTGAATGCCGACGAAGACACAATCGGCCTCCCACGAGGTGGCCTTCCGTATCAGTTCCGAGGCGGGCGAGCCAACACCAGAGGAGACCTCCACCCTCACGTCCCAGTCGGGGAAGAGCGAGCGGGCACGGCGCAAAGCATGGCGAGAAAGCGCACGCCCTTCTTCCACCGCGCGCAACGCTGGGACGAAGGAGGAGGACTCCGCAGCCAGCATCCTGCGGGCGCTTACGGCGCGTGAGAATTCTGAGGGTGATGACGGCAGCCATACGTCGTCGACTAAAATCAGGGCCTCCATATTTTTGGCGAGCCCGGCGCGGGCAAGCTCCCTAAGCGAAGCGTCCGCGCTATCGGAACCGTCATACCCGATTAACAATTTCATCTTCTTACTCATAAAATGGGCACATTTAAGAGAGGCCTCAAGGCTGCCCTTGATCCTGCTCAAAAAAACATTGCCTACGGACCGCCCAAGTCGCCGGGCGCTTTAAGAGTCCTGCGGCGTATTGCAACATCCCCGGTCGGCCCGGGGGATGTGTCACCCTTCACACGCCTTAGCGACCCTTCAAAGGAGCCCCACTGCACTATCGTGACTCAAGCGATCCGTAGGTGTCTTAAGACTAGCCTCTATTCGGAACAGTAGACAGCGTATAAACACCTAAGGGGCGCGAGTGTTAACACCTGCGAGTATTTCATAAGTCGGGAAAGCATGAACGGACCTCAGGCTAGAACCAGTTCGAAGGGTGTAAACACCCGTCCCGGTCAGGTGTAATCACGCTGTTGCGTTCCACTGATTCTATCTTAGGCTGGTCAGTTGAATAAGTAATCAGAGTTCAGGAGATGGAGTAATGCAAACAGGAGTGAGCACAGATAAACAGGAATTGACTGGAAACCGTGTGGGCATAGAGAACCAGGGAAAAAGAGAGACGGTGGACGCCCTAGCGCATCTGCTGGCGGACACCCACACGTTATACCTGAAGACTCAGGGCTTTCACTGGAACGTGACGGGGCCGATGTTTTATCAGCTACACCTCTTGTTCGATGAGCAGTACCGTGAGTTGTTTGAGGCCTGTGACGAGATAGCCGAACGCATCCGCGCACTGGGCTTTCACGCCCGGCTCCTACAAAGAGTTCTCCAAACTCACATGCCTCAGTGAGGCGGAATGCGAGCGCGGCTCAGCCGAGATGCTTAGTCAGCTTATGAATGATCACGAGATGGTGGCAAGAACCGCCAGGTGGGCGCTGTCGGTCGCGCGCTCAACGCGAGATGCCGCGACTGAGGACATTCTTATCCGGTGCCTGTCGGCGCACGAAAGGGCCGGGTGGATGCTCAGAAGCTTGATGCCGGAAAATGAACCCGCGACTTCGTAAGCCGGAATCGTAAGCTTCGGCAACGTAGCCGGCTGCATACTATAGCTGGCTCCTTCAATAGGCAATCCCGGAAACCCTGGCCGCTACAATTAGTACCACGGGTTATCTTTCATCACTCTATTACTTTCATCCTTCACCGGACTACAGTGACGCGTGCGGGCCTGAGGAGCCGTCCGTTCCATGAGTAGCCGCGAAGATATTCCTGGTATACGGTGCCCGGCTCACGAGCATCACAATCTACGAGGCTCATGCCCTCGTGCACCTCGGGGTCAAACCTCTCTCCGACGCTCATGAAGGGCGTGACGCCGTAGGACTCCAGCAAGTTGCTTAACCTCTGGCGGATCAGTCGCAGCCCCTCGGCGACAGTGTCGCTTGCTTCCTCCAGATGCTCTTCGGCGCGGTCAAAGTCGTCCATCACTTCCAGAAGGGAGAGGAGCAACTCACGCCTCCCCTCCTGGCCTGCTTCGGAAATCTCGCGTCTCGCCCTTCGCCTGTAATTGTCGAATTCGGCAACAGTGCGAAGATGCCGCTCTCGCTCGTGGGCCACCTCACGCTCAAGACGCGCGATCTCATCTTCCAGCCTGGGCCCTTCCCCGGCATCATCTTCGTCGCGTGAGACCTCGCTCGTTGATATTATTTCCGGTTCGTACTCCACAAATTCCATGACACTCTAACTCGCTCTAAGTAATCTTCTACTTACAATCACTAACATTGATTCATCTTCCGGGAAAGAGAATCATCCAATGCCCAGACGCTCCTTTAGGGGAAGATGCCCAGCTCGGCATAGCAGGTGGCGATCTTATTAATCGAGCTTATGAAAGCAGCCGTCCTTAAGCCCGGAATCCCTGACGGCGACCTTGCGTAAGGCCAAGGTCAGCCATCGCTGACAGCACGCGCTGCGGTAGCCCGAGGTCACTCCACCTCAATCCCGCGACCGGCAGTACGGACAAGTCTTCTGGCCGGGCCGCCAGAACCTCCTGAGAGAAATTGCTCTCCCGGATGCCGGAGTAAAGCTCACCCACCAATCTCTCTTCACATGAAGTATTGAGGTAGGGATCTATCCTCTTAAAGAGGTCGAACAGTTCTGGAGAAGCGCGCCGAATCATCTCCAAAAAAGCTGTGGTTCTTCCCACCATTACAAAGCTATTCCAGAGACAACCGCGCCGCATGAGCGCGCGTGCGACGTCGTGTGCTGGCTTCTCCCAGAACCTGTGCACGCGACAAAGCGCGCCTGTGTTATTCGTGTCGACGGGAGACACGGGTTCGATCCACCCGTACTCGCCTTCGGGCCTGTCCGGTTTAATGCCCAGCAGAATGACGGCGTCGCCATCTCTTGAGCCTGCCAGAGAAAATGCCGATTCGACGTGAGCCATAAAAGCCCGGTCGTCGGAAAAGTAATGGTCAGAAGGGAAGAAGGCCACAGAGGAAGTCGGCGCTATGCGAGCGAGGCGGCACAGGCTGTAAAGAATAGCCGGGGCAGTGCCGGAGTTCTCCGGCTGGACTACAAGCTGGTGTGAGTCCACTCCATCGAACTGGCGCCCGTAGAATTGCTCATGGGTCTTTGTCAGGACGAATAGAGTCTGTGCGGGCCTAACCGCCAGCGCCACGCGTCTCCTCGTCTGATCAAGAAGCGTCTCGTCACCGAGAACTTTACAGAACTGTTTGGGTCGCTCGTCGCCGCTCATCATTCTGGTCAAAGGCCGGAGGCGCGACCCCTCTCCACCTGCGAGTATCACCGCCCAGCGTTCTCCCTTGCCTGTGCTTGCCCCACCGTTAACGGTACGCAAAGAGGTGTCAGGCGGTGCTATACTTCCCGCAGTAAGTTTAATCATGAAGAAACGCACTCCTCCCTGCCGCGAAAGCCGACCGGATCCAGACCGGGCACGGCCATGTGCAGCTTTGACCAGGAACAGCCCACATTACTTTGGTCATCGTATTTGCTTTCCCGGCAAGGGGCGAGAGTGTTATCACTCATCCCGCACAGGTGTTTACTCTTATGTGAGAGGCCAGAGGGGTTTGTTATACTTCATCCTGAATAGCTGAGACCCGGAGGCCATAAAGCGCGTGAGTATTCGTGGGCGATTGTTGACGCTTGCTATAGGCGGGGTTGTGCCGCTCCTCGTCGTCGGCCTCACGATGCTCTGGATAGTCTGGGGCGGGAAGCAGCAGCAGGCCAACGAATCACTGGAACAGCAGGCGGAGTTGGCGGCGGTCGTTTTCGAGCGCTGGATAGACGCACAATACCAGCCGCTTCGGACGATAGCCGCTTATCCAGAGGAGCGCTTAAATAACTCTTCGTCGTTGGATGCGGATTTGAAGGCCGCGCTTGCGCCTCGCTCTTACTGGATTGATCTACGCGTGATGGACGCCGGCGGAAAGGTGGTAGCCGTTTACCCTGCCGGTGGCGAGAGTCTTCCGCCCGGGGTCGCAGAGAGGCTGCTGGAAGACGCTCGGCGCGGCATAGCGAATGTCGAGACGGACTGGACGCGCGGAGAAGGCCGGTATGTACTGGCCTTGGCAGCGCCCACAGAAAGAGGGGGCGCGGTCATAGCGCGCATAGACGGCGCGGCATTAAAGGAGCCGCTTCAGGGAATAACACTTCCAGAGCGCGCCCTTGTTACCTTGCTCGATCAGAGACGGCGAATCGTTTACCGCAGCCAGACGCCGGAATCTGCGATAGGATTTGACCTCTCTGATTCCGGCATGTTGTCCGCGCTCGACAAGCAGAGCACTGCCGTCATCGTGGTGCGTAGTTCCATTGATAACGTGGAGCGCGTTTACGGTTTGGCGCGGGTGGGCGCGACGGGCTATTCGGTGATGGTCGGTGTGCCGAGCGCGGTTCTTTATGCGCCCGCCTGGAGACAGCTTACTTTTTACGCCCTGGTAAGCCTCGTCGTCTTCTTCTGTACGATGGCAGCAGCGCTCCTGATAGCCCGTAGCATTGCCAGGCCCGTGCGGCTCCTGAGCTTCGCCACGGAGCAGTTCGGCGAGGGGAATTTTTCGGCGCGTGCGCCCTCGGAAGGCCGTGATGAGATTTCAAGACTTGGGGCGAGCTTTAACGCCATGGCCGAGCGGCTGGAGAAGAGGGAGGCGCGGTTCGCGGAACTCGATCGGCTGAAGTCCGAATTCGTCTCCGGCGTCTCGCACGAACTCAGAACGCCTCTGACTACGATCAAGGCGCTGACGAAGCTCCTCATGCGCGAAGGTCTCTCGGAAGAGAAAAGGCGCGAGTATATTGAGACCATCTCCATAGAGTGTGACCGCCAGATAGACCTCGTGCTGAACCTCCTCGATCTGTCGCGCATTGAAGGCGGCGTCTTCCGCATCACGCACGACCGCGTTGACGTGGGCCAACTTGTTCAATCGGTAGTCAAATCCGAGACGCGTTCCGCAGAGAAGAGGAAGCATGACCTTGCGGCAGAGCCTTCGGGCGAACTCCCGCCCGCCTGCGCCGACCCGAAGGCGCTGCGCCGCGTGCTTTCTAACATCGTGGAGAATGCTATCAAGTACACGCCGGACGGAGGGCGCATACGCCTATCCGCACGCGCAGAAGATAACGAGGTATTAATTAGTGTGGTTGACAATGGCCGCGGCATCCCGCAGGAAGACATGCCTATTCTCTTCGACAAATTCTATCGCGGCGAGCCTGCGCCCCTCTCCGACGCCATGCGCGGCGCAGCTTCGGACGCAGAGTTTTTAGAGGACGCCGACGTGTCGGGCGTCGGCTTGGGGCTTTACCTGGGGCGCAACGTAATGGAGCAGATGGGAGGACGGATAGAGGTTGTTTCGGAAGTGGGTCGAGGGAGCACCTTCACGCTGCATCTGCCCGTGTGGCGCAACGGCGGTTGCCCTAAACAGGCCGAAAGGAATAACGGAGATGGCTAAAAAGTTGCTGGTCGTAGACGATGATCCGAGCCTGCTGCTCGCGGTGTCTGAGACCTTGCGTGCTGAAGGCTACGCGGTGGTGACGGCGCGTAGGGGTTCAGAGGCTCTGGTGCGAGTAGCCGAAAGCCTGCCCGACCTCATCATCTCTGATATACGCATGCCGGGGATGGATGGCTACGCACTTGTCCGTAATCTTCGCTCAGCGCCACGCACGCGTCTCGTGCCCATAGTATTTCTGACTGCCAAAGATGAAACGGCAGACCGCATAGCGGGCTTTCGAACAGGCGTTGATGCTTATTTGACAAAACCCTTCGAATCGGAGGAACTGACGGCTGTTGTCTCAAGCATTCTTGATCGTGTACAGCGCACGCACTCGGACTTGGCGCGCATGTTTGGCGAGCAGGAAGAGGAATCGGTTGAATTAGTCCGTGATGAAGATTTAACCGAAGCTGAGTGGCGGGTGGCCGAGGCGGTCGCACGCGGCTTGACCAACAAGGAGATTGCCGCCGAACTCAACCTCAGCCTGAGAACCATAGAAGGGCACATCAGCCGCATTCTGGATAAGAAGAATCTCAGTAACCGTGTGGAACTGGCCCTGCACGTGCGCGAGCGCAAAGCACCCGAATGAGAAACTGAAAGGGTAAACAAGCGGGCACCTCAACTACCGTCCTTACTCTTGTCACAGCTACACGACCCTTTCACCGAAATCCCGCCCACCACGCCATCCCTTAAACCTGGATTCCTCTTCTACTCGGGCCGCCGACGAAGTGAGAGGAACCTCACTTCAACCGCCATCTCGGCTTTAACCTGCATGCCGAGTGTTACCACCCGCGCCCTTTAGGTGTTACCACTCTATAAACAATCACCACAACCGGCTAAGTTAATCACAAGCTGATTACAGGCAAAGCGGATGAGCCTAAAGGACGAGGTGAGTAATGGCATTGGGCGGGAAGAGTTACGTGGTATTGACGGAAGGCGATACCGAAAAAAAAGTGAGGGCGAGCGAAAGCTGGCTAGAGATGCTGCGGCGCTGGATAGTCGAGTGCCCAAGCTGCTCTGAAGTATGGCTCATCGTCGGGGCACGCGAGAACGACCCTTACGTCTGCAAGACCTGCGGGCACGGTTTTTCAATCAGACTCCCGACCGAGGCCGCGGATTTGAATGGGAGATGACACTGAATGGTCAGTCTAAATTTTCATGAAAGAGGAGAGAGGTCAATGTCTTATCAGAGTCCGATGTTGATTAGGGAGCCGAACCTGAGGTGGCCCCTTTACCTGCTTGCCGCCATCATCACCACTCTACTTGTGTTGCTGATGGCGGGCGTGCTGCGGCTGTCGCAGATGCACCCTCCGGTCAATCCTCGCGCGCAACCGGTACTCGAAGGGCTGATAAGGCCGGGGACACCCAGTTTTGAGGAGGTGCGCGAAAAGATCATTGTTGAGCAGTTGAAGGCTACAGAAGGGAGACAAACGCTGGGGGGTGTCTCTGTAGAAGTGAGCGGGATCATCAGGAACATGACGGATCGTCGGCTCACCGCGCTGGAAGCGCGCGGCGCGGCCCTGGATGCGGAGAAACGCGCAATAGCCGAGCGCATGGTAGTAGTTGTTCCGGCCAAGCAGACCGTGCTTGAGCCGGGCGAGGCGGTAAATGTGCGCGTTCTGCTGGAAGGTATAAGCCCTGAGGCCGAGCGGGCTGAAGTCTTGATGGAGGTGACGGGCGTGCGTTTCGATTGAGCCAGCAAGGTAGTGGCCGAAGAGGAGCGCAACCAACCACCATCGCCTCGCCCCCGCGTGGGGAAAGTTGAGGTAGCTTGAGAGATGAGAATATTACTTGCGGTGGATTCGATTACAACAGCCGAGATGATGATAAAGGCGGTGGCTTCTCGCCCGTGGGCCACGGGCACACGCGCCCGCGTGATTTCAGTGGTAGAGGATACGGATATGCCGCAGGAGGTATGGCGTGAAGCGGGCTATAACAGGGCGGCCTTAAGGAAGGAGATGCACAGACGTGGCGAGCAGATAGCGGGCCTCATGGCGGAACCCTTAAAGCGATGCGGAATAAATGTGGACATAGCCGTCATGAGGGGAGACCCGGCTTGGCTCATCACAGACGAGGCCAGGATATGGCCCGCCGATTCGATTCTCATACGCGCGCACAACCGCACGGACTTCAGGAACTGGATGCTAGGGAGCGTCGCCAAATCCGTTATCCGAAATGCCCCCTGCTCGGTGGAAGTAGTGCGCGCGCCGGGCGAGGATCAATCCGTCCTCTCGAACGGCCACATGAAAATCTTACTTGCGACCGACGGTTCGGAGCACTCGGATGTCGCCGTGCGCTCCATCGCCGGACGCCCCTGGCCGGAAGGAACTGAAGTTAAGGTGATGAGTATCGTTAACCCGCTAGTTTATTCACTTGAAGAGATAGGACTTTACCAGGGCCGGGGGACAGAAAAGGCTCACCGCGCGATCGGGGACGCGACCCATATACTGAAGGGCGCCGGAGTACAACTCTCTGGAGAAGTCATCGCGGGTCGCCCCGACCAGAGGATTATCAACGAGGCAAAAAACTGGGGGGGCTGATCTGATTGTTGTGGGAACGGAAGACAGACGCGGTCTCAAACGCTTGCTCTCCGGGAGCATATCGGAAAGGGTCGCAAACGGCGCGCACTGCTCCGTGAAGGTCGCGCGCGGCGGGAATTCGGCAAAAGTATAACGGCTATCGAAATTCATTTAGTAGGAGCGAGCCGAGAGGTAAAGCGTTTGTCTATAAGTCACACTCTACTGAACCTGATTTCTGACCCAGACCTGGCACTCGACCTCGGGACGGCCAACACCAGAATATTCGCGCTGGGGAAGGGTCTCGTATGCGACCGGCCCACGCTCATCAGGTTGGATTCCGAAAGTAAATCTTCCGGCGGAAATGGGAGCCTTAATCCGGTGGTGTCGGATGATGCCGGGACATGCTGTGTGGAATTTCCGGCTCCCTTGAAAGGCGGTGTCGTCGCCGATATAGATGCTGCCGCTTCTCTCCTCAGACCCGTAATACGACGGTCGCGCGGGTTCGGGTTAAGGCCGCCGCGCGTGCTCGCCTGCACGCCTACGGATGCAACGCCACAGGAAGTCACGGCACTTGAGACTTCGGTCAAACTCGCAGGGGCCTCTAATGTAAAAGTCGTGCCGGAACCCCTGGCGGCAGCCGTCGGAGCGGGACTAGATATTTCAAGCCCATACGCTCAGGCGCTCATAGACATCGGCGACGGGGTGACGGACATAGCCTTTATACGCTCGGGCTTCGTAATTGATAAGGCAGCCGTTAGGCTCGCCTGCGGACTCCTTCCTCCTTCCCTGCGTCGCCTGGTGGCGAGCCGATATGGCGTGGTGCTCTATTCCAGAGAGGCAGAACGTGTCACCAGAGAATTGGGTGTGGTGAGAGCCTGCCATGTACTCGGCAGGACAGAGAATGCGCTCGGCATAGACCGCTTGAGTGGCCGCGAAACTTGCGTCACGATCAGCGACGAAGAGGTGTCGGAAGCCATACGTCCAATCGTCAGATTCATGATGGAGACCGTGCGTCATGCGTTTCGTCGTATGCCGGAGCGAGTTGCGGCAGAGGTGATAGAGGGCGGCATTCTTTTGACAGGTGGCGGGGCGTGCCTGCCCGGCATGCAGGATTTGATTTCTGATGTGACCGGTATAGAGGCCAGGGTGGCGGCCAATCCGCTACATGCCGTAATAAACGGGGCGAGCAAGATGTTAGAGACCGGCGCGGCTACCGGATTATGGAGCTCCAAAGCTTCTGCTATTGGGTTATGAATAAGCAATTGGGCATGAGTAAGTAGTAAAGCAGGCTTGGGGTAGGGGAGAAGAGTTACACACAGCAATCACTACGAAATTAGCTTTCGGTGTTCTTGATCTTTTATTCGAGCATTCACGAGGCGCTTAACTTTGATTCTCTGTTTCTGATAACTCGAATCTGCAACGAGGAGAGCCTCTGCGTTCGCATCTCTCCCGAACCGGCTTGCCGACGATCTCCGCGACCAGCGCTTCAGCGAGCCTGCAAACCTCTGGGTGCTCTACGACCGCCTCGGCGAGCGGGCAGGAGCCGCTCATTATGGTTAAGCCTTCTTCATGCTCTTCCACACGGGGCGAGCCGCCCAGAGATTCAAGAACCCGTACGGCATTGTTAATACGGCCCTCTATATCATCCGTATTTGATCCAGAAGAGTGAGCAGCCGCAAGAGACCGACCTACCTCCCTCATCACCTCTTCAAGTGTGTCGTGGGGGAGACGCCCCTTCAGGACTGTGATGAGCTGATTGAGCAGCGCGTCGTAGGCTTTAGGGAAGAGACGTTCCGCGTCTGGCGTTAACTCGTAAGAGAAATGGGGTTTGCGTAAGCCCTTCTGGACACCGCTCTGGCGTACGAGGCCGTCCCGCTCGAGCGAAAGTAGATGAGCGCGCACCGCATTGTCGGTAAGTTCGAGCTTTTCCGCCAACTCCGTGACCGTGCCTGAAGTCCCGCGCAACAGGCTGACAATTCGCCCCCTGGTGCTCTCGAAAAATCGCTCGTCCAGTTTGCTTTTCTTCATTAAAGTCTCCCTCAAGTCCCGAATATACGCCTGTTTTCTTAAAAACACAATAAGTCAAAAAAGTCATTGACTTATTTTAGAAAGGGTGTATTTTAAGAAAAAAGAGACCTCGCCTGAAAAATGAAAGTTTATTTCAGCCTATAGGAGGGCAAGAGAAGATGGAACACATTTTTGAAGGCAATGCAGCACCGAACCTTTCCACAGACACAGAAGCACGGGTCACAAGTCCCGGTCGCCAGGCATACCAGATCCTGCATTTGGGGTTCACGGTGGCCCCTATCCTGGCCGGACTCGATAAGTTTTTTAATCTATTGGTGAACTGGGAGCAGTACCTGCCTCCATTCGTCAACAGGCTAACGGGCGGACACTCTCACGAACTGATGCTGGCGGTCGGGGTTATAGAAGTTGTGGCCGGGCTTGGCATCTGGTTCAAGCCGAAGATATTCGCATACGTGGTCTCGGCCTGGCTCTTACTGATAGTCATCAACCTGCTGATGATTCCGGGCTACTTCGACGTGGCGCTGCGCGACTTCGGCTTATCGTTAGGAGCGCTCGCACTGGCGCGCCTGAGCCACAAATTCGACCGATAAGGGACGCTCGGAGGAGTACGCCCAGAGGGGCCTATCTGTTTGGCCGCCTCATAACCTTAACGAGAGCACAAGATCATGCTGACGAGCGTACAAGAAACTCAATCAACTGATAACCGGGCCGAGAATCGATTCGCGGGTTCACGTCGGGCCTCTGGTAGCCGCGCCATACCAATTTCAGTCGAAAGGGTAGCCGAATCGCGCCTTCCGATCGAATGGGGCGAGTTTCGGATCATAGGCTACCGGTCGCTCGCTTCGACCGAAGAGTTCGTCGCGCTGGTCAGAGGTGAGCTACGCACGGACACTCCCACCCTCGCCCGCATCCACTCGCAGTGCATGACGGGTGACGTGTTCGGCTCTGTCCGTTGCGACTGCGGGAGGCAGTTACACGCAGCCATGAGACTCATCAGCGCTGAAGGCGCAGGGCTCATCGTCTACCAGCAGCAGGAGGGCCGAGGCATAGGCATCATCAACAAGATCCGCGCCTATGCGCTTCAGGATGAGGGTGCCGACACAGTAGAAGCCAACGAGCTGTTGGGGCTTGGAGTAGACCTGCGTAAGTACGACCAGTGCGCGGAGATATTCTTCGATTTAGGTCTTCGCAAAGTGCGCTTCATGTCAAACAATCCGTCGAAGATTCAGGCGCTTGAGAAAGCTGGCCTTGAAGTAGTGGAACGCGTGCGTTTGGAGGTCGAGCCGCACGAAGGGTTCAGTAGATATCTCAAAACGAAAAGGGAGAGGATGGGCCACCTCATCCACGCGGCGTGAGAATTATGAGCTACGAAGAACATGCAGTCGCAAATTTTGATGACCTCGGCGACGGGGAGATGAAAGAGGTCTCGGTCGCGGGGACGAAAATCTTGCTGGCCCGCGTCGGCGGCAACTACCACGCGGTGAGCGCCGCGTGCCCGCATTACGGGGCACCCCTTGCTGAAGGAGTGCTCTGCGGCGAGAGAGTTATCTGCCCGTGGCACCACGCCTGCTTCAACGTCACGACCGGAGACCTCGAAGAGCCGCCAGCCCTCGACTCCCTCTCTCGGTTCGACGTGAAGGTACGCGCCGGGCGAGTATACGTACGCATTCCGTCTGAGGCTGAAGACCGCCGTACACCCCGGATGGTTAACCGCGACCCTGATGACAAGAGAATGTATGTGATTATAGGGGCCGGGGCGGCAGGACTCATGGCGGCGCAGACACTGCGCGAAGACGGCTACCGTGGCAGGCTCATCATGGTGACCCGTGAAGACCGCCTGCCTTACGACCGTCCTAATCTCAGTAAGGATTATCTACAGGGACACGCCGAGCCGGAATGGATGCCGCTCCGCGCGGATGAGTTCTTCACAGAACATGACATAGAGGTCTGGCGCGGTAAAGAGGTAACTCGAGTCACCTCCGCATCCAGGACGATCACATTCACTGACGGCGCTTCTCAAAGATACGACCGGCTGCTCATAGCGTCGGGCGGTGCGCCGCGATCACTTCCACTCCCAAGCTCCGAACTGAAGAACATCTTCCTCTTGCGGAGCCATGACGACACGGACGCAATCATTGAAGCCGCAGGCCGGTCAAGGCGAGCTCTTGTTATCGGCGCGAGCTTCATCGGAATGGAAGCGGCAAGCAGCCTGGCCTCTCGTGGCCTTTCTGTGACGGTGGTCGCGCCTGATTCAGTTCCGTTCGAGAAGACGCTCGGGCCTGAAGTGGGCGCGCTCTTCAGGCGCTTGCACGAAAGTCAGGGCATCGAGTTCAGGCTTGGAGAGTACATCTCACAGTTCCAAGGCTCGGATCAGATCGAAGCGGTCGTTTTGGGTAGTGGGGGACGCGTCGAAACGGACATGGTAATCGCGGGCGTGGGCGTGCTTCCTGCGACCGGCTTTCTGGAAGGCGAACTGCTCACAGCCGACGGCGGGGTGATCGTTGATTCAAGATTGCGCGCTGCGGAAGCTCTTTACGCCGCAGGAGACGTCGCAAGCTTCATCGACCACCGAACGGGCGCTCGCACCCGTATAGAGCACTGGCGCACAGCGCAACAGCAGGGCAGGGTCGCGGCGCATAACATGGCCGGGAGGAAGGTCGAATACGCGGGCGTCCCGTTCTTCTGGACTAGGCAGTTCGACGCTGGCCTCCTTTACGTCGGCCACGCCCCGCGCTGGGACGAGATCATCTACCTGGGTGACGTGAGCAGTCAGGAGTTCCTGGCTTTCTATGTCGCTGACGACCGAGTGCTGGCCGTGGCCGGGATGAATCGAGACCGCGACATGGCAGCAGTTGAAGAGTTAATGCGGCTGGAGCTAATGCCTGAGCCTGCACAAATCGGGAACGGCTCAGTGAACTTTCTGCAACTGCTTCCCACGTTGACGAACGTGAGGTAGCGGGCTGAGCTAAATCCCACCACGAGTCAGAAACGGTCAGACAGAATCGAAGGGAGAGGAAATGAAACACATCAACCGTCCTATCAATTTCAGAGTGGCTGCCCTTTTCGCAATCATCTGCGCCCTCGCCATCGGACTCGGCCTGCCCGTAGTCGCCCGGGGCTACGGCGAGTTTCGGGCGCGTGCAGTTAAGATCACGGCGGTCACGAACTGGCAAGGCCAAAGCAGTCCGTCAATCACCTTCAAGGCGACACTGGTTGACCCCGAGAAGAAGGCACAGCGAAAGGAAGCGACCGTTCGGGTCGAGGTGTCCGGGATAGAACTTATCGATCCGGCGGCGGTCAACGAACAGCCGAAGGCGGGGCAGGGCCACATTCACTATCAGGTTGACGGAGGCCCTGTGATCGCTACGACCGCCACCAAGCTCAGCTTTCATGGTCTCACGCCGGGCCGCCACGAGATAGTAGTGACGCTGGCAGGGAACGACCACAGGCCGCTCGGCCCGCGTGAGACGCTCAGCGTGATGATCCCGTAAGCGGTGCTGGTTTTGGAGGTCAGGGGTGAACGCTCAACAAAAAATCATCGACCGCTTACGCGAGTACCTGCTCGTGCCGGGAGAGCCTGACGCGCGCCTCAAACCCAAGTGGCTGGCACGGAGGCTCGATGTGCCTGAGCGGCAGTTGCTCGGCGCTCTCGCGCACTGTGTCCGCGACGGGCTGGTCGAGATGCACTGGGAGGTTTATTGCCCGGTCTGCGGACGCAGCCCCGGCGAGTTCGGGACGCTCAAAGAGGCTCACTCAAAGGTCGAGTGCACGGCCTGCGAGTCCTGCTTCGATCTGCATCTCGACCGCGACGTGCGTGTGACCTTCTCCGCGACCGAAAGTATCAGGAGGCTGCGCGGCAGTGGAGGCGTGCCTCAGGCGCTTGAAGGTGATTCCGAAGCTCAGACACGCGGTCTCGACCTGCTCTTAATTCCGTCCTTCTGGGAGCTGTTTTCGGGCGAGGCCCCGGCTGACGACGAATCTCTGCACATCGGTCGTGTCACCATCCTGTTCACCGACCTGCGCGGCTCGACGGCGATGTATCAGGAGCGCGGCGACCCGCGAGCCTATCACATGGTGCGGGAACACTTCGCCATCCTGGGCCGGTGCATTGACCGTAATCACGGCTCGCTCGTCAAGACCATCGGGGACGCGGTTATGGCCTCGTTCGCCTCCGGCGCGGAAGCCGTTCGCGCCGCGCACGACGCACAGGCTGAGTTGCACGCACAGGCCCAATCAATGGGCGCAGAACTGGTACTCAAGGCGGGCGTCCACTCGGGCGCGTGCCTCGCCGTCAGGCTCAACGACCGGCTCGATTTCTTCGGCGGCGCGGTCAACACGGCTGCAAGGGTGCAGGGCCTCTCGCTTGGGAACGACGTAGTGGTCACCGACACCGTTCTGGCAGACATTGAAGCGGAAAGGATTGAGAACAAGCCCAGGGTTCGCGTCATTGAATCATTCAACGCCCAGTTGCGGGGGATTAACGCCCCGGTCAGAGTTCACCGACTCATTGAGGTGGAGGCAGAGACAGCACCACAACATTACTTGAGGAGGTTGGCATGTCAAACAGAAGCGATCTCGTAGGTAAAAATTTGGAAAGCGAAGTAGTCCAAGGCAACTCAGGAAGGGGGAGCGGTCTCGCGCCTCGGCCCGCACGATCCACCGGCGAGAAGATCAGGTTAGCCAAAGTAATGGTGCTGCTGGTGAGTGTCGCCGCCACGCTCATTTACTTTGCCGCGCGCAGTAGCAACGCCCAGCGCGCGGATGATCGTGGCCGTGGGCAAAGGGAACAAGGCTTCGATCGCCGAATCAGCGAAAACGGCCAGGAGATGATGGAGCAGGGCAGGCAGATTTTCCGCTTCGACACCTTCGGCGATGAGGCCTTCTGGGGCGATGTGCTCAACCTGCATAAGGCCATCGCGGGTGAGCGGCTCGGGGGCATCGGCCTCGGCGTAAGCCCGAAGACGGCGCTCGCGGTTGGACTGAAGGTCGATTCAGACGCCCTGCCAAAGCCTCTCGTGAATCAGCTCAGAAGGGGTGAGGTCAATCTGGACGACCCTGCGACCACGCTCGCGCTCATCAAGCTGAATGCAGTCGTCGGAGTTAAAGGAGACTTTGATCAGGAGGGGCGGCTTAAATCCGTGGGCATCAGTTGCGCCTTCTGTCACTCCACGGTCGACGACTCGTTCGCGCCGGGCATCGGGCGCAGGTTAGACGGCTGGGCGAACCGTGACCTCAACGTCGGAGCTATCGTCTCGCTCTCTCCTAATCTTCAGCCCGTAGCAGACCTTCTAGGAGTTGACGTTCCCACAGTCAAGCAGGTGCTCGCCAGTTGGGGGCCTGGAAAGTTTGACGCACAGCTTTTCCTAGACGGGAAAGCGTTCCGCCCTGATGGAAAAACGGCTGCAACACTTATTCCGCCAGCCTTCGGCCTGGCGGGCGTGAATCTGCATACCTCTACGGGGTGGGGCTCGGTAACATACTGGAACGCGTTTGTCGCCAACCTGGAGATGCACGGGCAGGGGACTTTCTACGACCCGCGCCTGAATGACCCGAATAAATTTCCGGTCGCAGCGAGGAATAATTTCGGGAACGTGCGCGCCACCCCCGACCTGATAACACCGAAGCTCCCGGCCCTACAGTTCTATCAGCTAGCCATCCCGGCACCTTCACCGCCCGAAGGAAGCTTCGACCGGGAGGCGGCCCTGCGTGGCGAGGCTCTCTTCAAGGGACAGGCGCAGTGCTCTGCCTGTCATGTGCCGCCACTCTTTACCGAGCCGGGCTGGAACATGCACACGCCCGAGGAGATTGGAATTGATGACTTCCAGGCCAAGCGCTCGCCGGATGAGCGATATCGTACGACGCCGCTCAAGGGGCTGTGGTCGCACCAGAAGGGAGGCTTCTATCACGACGGGCGGTTTGCGACTCTGCTCGACGTAATTAACCACTACAACAACCTGAAGCGCCTGAATCTGAGCGAGCAGGATAAGCGCGACCTGGTTGAGTACCTGAAGTCGCTGTAGTGAACTTTGAAGGCAGGGCCAGGGCGGTGTTGAGACAGTCTTAGCGAAAATTACATCACCCTTTCGTGGATTTTCGGATAGTCAGGTGTTAACACGCTATCAGCTTCCCCGTTCCGGGTTCAAGGTTAGACGTCTTCTGCCAGTCAAGTAATCATGGGCGCGGAGTACGCCATAATTTTACTGCATGGCCCCCATGGAAAAAGCGTGAGAGATGGTTTCACCCTCCGCCTGCCTATTTCAAGCACCGGAGGTAGATGGAAATGAATAGCCAAAGGAAGCCGGAAGACCAATCGGGCAAGGGGTTCACAAGGCGCAGGATGTTAATCGCGGGCGGGACTACTCTGATAGGGGCCACATTGCTCGCTCCGCTCTTGGAGGCTGCGATCGGTCAGACGATAAGCGGCCAGGACATGCGCCGCCGGGGTATCACGGGTTCTGTTGCGAAAAATACTTTAAGACGAATTGAGGCATGAAGGTATCCGAGCTATGCAGCTATCCCGAACAGGCTCAACTCCGTAAACGTTCAGTAGCCAGGCCGATTTTGTTTCTGGAGAAGCTGGCTCTCTCTTCCTCTTTAAGACTCTTCTACCACGAAGGGCAATCCCGCACCGACCCAATCTTCTACACCCTTACTGTAATGGCGGATGGATTCATAGCCCATAGTCGTAAATATATCCCTGGCTTCGCCCGCACAAGGACATGAATCATCCTGACAGAAAAAGACCAGGTCGGGGCTTTTGTTGAGCAAAACCTTCTCCGCATGTTCTCTGATTTCACCGAGGGGTATTCTCAGCGCGCCAGGTATGTGAGCTTGCTTGGTGTGCTCTGCCGACTCTATCTCAATCAGGTAAAACTTATCGCCACTAATAATCTTTTCCTTCAACTCAGCGCGAGTGATATTCCAAACCATATCTCCTTCAACTTACTCCCTGCTTGTTCTAATTCTTCGATAAAGGTAATGAGGGCGTGTTAGCGAAACCTGCCACACCTCTATCTCTTTGCTCATTGGCTACAGGCGGAAACTCAATCAAGATTCCGGGCAGACCTTCGCTCAGCTAAATTGAGCCACCTGGACAGAATTCTTCTGATAATTTGTGCAACTATTATTCGCATAATTCTCCTTTGGTTCATTGATGATTGTACGAATTTCTCGGCGTTTCTTCTGTTTGGTAACGTACTTTGTATTGCCTAATCTCTCTTGTTCGCTTTCGTACGGACGGTTCTTCAATATGTTATGTAAGTTTACGGTGTTGTATCTGCCATAAGCCGACGGAGAAAAGAGTTCAAGCCCTTCCGCCGGCTTTTTCTTACCTTTCAGTACAGACGAGTCCTTTGATAACAGTCAGGATTTGATACATTCACTGAACAAGCAGGGCGGCTGACGGCGTGGGACGCTGTGAGCAAGCAGCCATACTACAAGTACGCAGCCGTCAAGGTCAGTAAAGCCGGGGCAGAAGGAATCGCCGCGAAGGTGACGGATGTTGCGGGCAAGGTGATAGACAAGGCCAGCGAGTTGACAGACACCTTGATGAGTTCCGCGCACAAGGAGCGCAGGCGCGTCTCCGATTACATAGGAATCCTGATAGAGGCGAATGAAGAGTTTGCCAAAGCCTGCGGCGAGGTCTCATCACGCCACATGGAAGAGATTGAGATACGAATGGGAATGACGAAGCTTTCGGAGTTCTCTACCAAAGCCATAGCGGTGCTGCGTCCCTTCACAGAAAAGTACGGCGAGCGCGAGACGGACGAGACGGATGAGTTGCGTGATACGCTGTTGCCGTCCGTGCGCGCAGGCTCTTTCGGCGTCCTGCGCGACCTTCACTCTCTTTACGTCCTCTCTGCACAGATACACATCTCGCTCACGATAGTGATGCAGGCTTCGAAGGAGTTGCGCGACCGTGAGCTTCTAGAAGCCTGCATGGAGATGGATGAAGAGAACAAGCGGCAGCAGGCGTGGCTCCTGACGCAGATTGAGCACCGAGCGCCACATACCCTGGTAGTGCCACAGTGAGGAAGCGAGGAGAGGCAATCTGAGAAGAAGCGACCTTAATGCATCTGGCTAGGAATCCGATTACGGCAAATATGTTAAAGCACAACCTCATTTCCGTGTCGCCGACGTCACCCTTACCTCACCACACAACTCCATCAGGCGTCGCTTCACTTCATACGGTCACTACTGACGTAAACAGTGCTAAGGGTTCTCTGTGAGGCGCACTCATCGGCGCAGGCCGGCGAGCAGGGACGGGATATGGGCGTAGTCCGTGAGCAGGTAGGCGTCGCTGAGGCGCGTGCCCTCTTCGGCGTCCGGGTTGACTATCACTACGGGGACATTGCTTAAAGCGGGGTGTTCACGCAGACGAGCCATAAGGGCGTCGAAGGTGGGGAGTTGCTCTTCCGTCAGGATAAGTTCGATTGATTCTAGTTCGGCGCTCTTGAACGCATCTGTGGCGTCCGTGGCCTCGGCGGCGCGGTAGCCGAAGCGCTCGACTGCACTCTTCATGCCGGAGCGTATCCAATCTATATCCTCGACGATCAGAATCGTCTGAGGTCGCCTGTCAGAATTTTTCATTAAAGCCCTTCACCGCATAGAAGGTTGCGCCGGGGTGACATAGCCTTCTATGCTTTTATCAGGGGTAGGCTTTTCCGGTCTGTACACTTCCGAACGGTGGCCGTGCGAGAGAAAAGGGAAGAGCTTAAATTGAGGCGGTTTGTTGGCCCTCTCTGGCAAGTGTCCCGTAGCATTCACAGGCGACCGTCTCCAGCGCCTGACGATTGACTACGCGTAGGCTCCCACGGTTGTAACTGATTATCCCACGACCTTGTAGCTCCCCCGCGACTAAAGTGACGTCGGCGCGCCGCACGCCGAGGTGCTGGGCCATTCGCTCCTGCGTGATTTCGATGACATCGCTGTCGAGGCGGTCGATGAGCATTAGCAACCAGACGGCTAATCGCTGCTCCATACGGTGCAGGATGGAGCAGGCGGCGCGTTGCGATACCTGCGTGATGTGCTCCTCTGAGTAAGCCATGAGTAACTGCCGGAGTCCCTCCGCACGTTCTAACTCCCGCTCAAACTCGTGCTTCTTCATCCTGATGGCGCTTCCCGCGATAGAGACGTTGAGAGAGTGTGCAGCCGGTCGAGAACTGAAGAGCGCTGTCACACCGGCCACGCTTATTCGATAGAGAGCCTGCTGGCGAACATCACGGAGAAGATGGACGACGCGCTCTGGAATTCTATTCGCGCCTTCGAGGAGGGCGAGCTATTCATGCGCCACATGGCCGAGCACCTGGGCGAAGGCCAGCACAAACCCACTGCCGAATCCTTCATCAAACGCGCCGACGAGGCACAGCGACGGGCCGAGATGATGAGGCAGATGGCTACTAACGGTGAAGGGCTAAAGACCAGCGACAGTGGTGCAAGCTAGAGTATCCGAGCCGTCGCACTCTGGCCGAGAAGCTCAGAAATGCCACACGCTTCAAAGCGTGAGTTGTCATCTGAGAAGCCATTGAGATGTTTCTCCTGATCTCCTTATGGAATCAGAGGAATATAAGCGAACTCAGTTCATTTCAGTAGCTTAATCGGCCTGCTTAGCTATCCCTTCGCCCTCGGCTCGGGCCGGGGGTTCTCGGAGATGCGGTCGAACTGACGCCGGATTCTCTCGTAACATTCGCACGCCGAAGCCTCCAGAGAACGCCGGTCAAGCACCGTCATCATGCCGCGCGTGTAGGTGATCAACCCCGCCTCTTGCAGCGCGCCTGCTGTAGCGGAAACGCTCTGGCGTGTCACCCCAAGCATCTGCGACAAGAACTCCTGAGTAAGCGGGAACCTGTCCTCCCTCACGCGGTCATGCATCATCAGTATCCATCGGCACATCCGCCGCTCGGTCGTGTGGAGGCGGTTGGAGGCCGCCGACTGTGAAATCTGGCTCATGAAGGTGTTAGTGTAGCGGTGCAGAAGGTCGTGTAGTGGGCCGCCCCTCTCGATAACCTCCCTGATGAAGTCTTCGGCCCGCATCCTCATCCCATGGCCCGCCGTCTGCGCGAACGCCTTGGCCGTGGTCGTCCTCTCCCTGAGGAACAGGGGCGCGCCGACCATCTCCTCTTGTGACCCCGGCCCTGGCTACTTTTATCGCGGAGTCGCTCATCATA
Source organism: Pyrinomonadaceae bacterium (assembly GCA_014534425.1). Taxonomy (GTDB): domain Bacteria; phylum Acidobacteriota; class Blastocatellia; order Pyrinomonadales; family Pyrinomonadaceae; genus JACVRN01. The sequence continues at coordinate 3,489 of JACVRN010000056.1, read as the reverse complement.
ACAGGCTCGCGCTTAGTCTTAAACCGAGCCGGGTGCCGACAATTACCTCCGCTTATTCAAGCAGTCATCGATGATGGGGGGGTAGAGGAACTCCGGCTCCATGTGCTCCTCAAGCGTCTGTGCGAGCGCGAAGCCGTCATCGTCACCCAGTTCCGACGCCTGCACTTCCGGGTCTAATTCCAAGTGATGGCACACGCGCACGAATAAAGCCCTGAACAGGAGGGCGGTACTCTCCGACTCGTTGAGCGGGCCGCCTCCGCTCGCGCCGTCAGCCGTGCCCGGTAAAATGGCGGAAGTCTGCGCCCCACCTCCTCGCACAGCCTCACGAACTCCTGCTCGTTGATCGTTCTTTTCATCGACCTCACCGGCTATAGGCAGCGAATACTTCTGTAGTAACTTCACGCGAGCTTGAATTATATTATGCGCGAAGGTTCCTAACGCGAAAGTAACTGACCTTTTCCAGGCGAACCTCTACGCGAGGTTTATTTCCCAGTCAATTCTGTCGTCTCTCTCACCTGCCTGGATGAAAGCGGCGCGGAAGTCGAGGCGGGGGTAGTCGGCAACGAAGGTGTGGCAGGCGTCTGCGTGTTCCTGAGCGGTGATGCAATGCTCTTGAAGGGCCTCGTGCAAACCGGCGGCGACGCGATCAGGGTGCGCTCCGGTGCGCTCAGACAGGAGTTCAACCGGTGCGGCGCGCTCCACGACGGGCTGCTGCGTTACACGCAGGCGCTATTGGCGCAGACTTCCCAGGCCGTGCTGTGCGGGACTCAGCACAGAATACAGGATCGGCTGGCTCGGTGGCTGCTGGCGATGCACGACCGGGCACCGTCTGACCATCTTGAACTCACACACGAATTTCTCGCCGTGATGCTGGGGGCGCGCCGGGCGGGCGTGACTGTGGCCGCCGGTGCCCTCAGAGAGAGCGGGCTGATTGATTGATTACAAGCGTGGTCACGTTCACATCCTAGACCGTCAAGGGTTAGAAGCCGCCTCCTGCGAGTGTTACGGTCTCGTGCGGGCCGGAACCGAGCGCGTGCTTGGGGTCGCGTACGGCTAAGATTTGTAACACTACTAAAAGTGATGAATGGGATAATCATGGTACGTATCCTTAAACGACCCGCCTTGCTTGCTCGTTTAAGGAACATTATGATGAGGCGAATGCTCTATCTTAAATCTGCCTTATTCAGGAATAGTGAACATGAGTCTACTTTACTGGTATTGTTTACTTATATTGACAGCCTTCTGCCTGACATTAACCCTGCCTCATAGTGCTTTTGCCCAAGAAGATATTCCTTTCTTCACTACAGATTTTCAGCCCCAGGAGTTCGCCGCACGCCGCGCGAAAATCTACGACTCAATCGGTGAAGGCGGTCTAGCCCTTGTGCAGGGCGCGCCCAGTCCCGCAGGCTACGTGCGCTTTCGTCAGACGAATGAATTCTACTACCTCTGCGGCATTGAATCCCCGCATGCCTACCTGCTCTTGAACGGCGCACAACGAACGGCCACACTCTACCTGCCGCACCGTAACGAGGGGCGTGAGCGTGGTGAAGGGAAGGTGCTCTCGGCAGAAGACGCAGACCTTATCAAGCGCCTCTCGGGAGTAGATGCCGTCTATGGCATAGACCTTCTCTCCGAACACCTGGCACGCTACGCTCGCGGCACACAATTGCGAACCGTCTGGACGCCCTTCAGCCCTGCGGAAGGGATGGCGACCAGCCGCGATAGCGCGACTCGCGTGGTCGCAGATGCATCGTCAGACCCCTGGGACGGCACCCCTTCACGAGAAGGGCGGCTGATTGAGATGCTGCGTACGCGCTTTCCACAGTTTGAGGTACGTGACCTGACGCCTGCCCTGGACAAGGCTCGGCTAATCAAAAGCCCGCGTGAGATAGAGTTGATACGAAAAGCCACGCGACTCTCTGGGCTGGCCCTGATGGAGGCTATGCGTTCGACTGTGCCAGGCATTAGCGAATACGAGCTTGATGCCGTAGCCAAGTACATCTACTACCTTAATGGGGCGCAGGGTGACGCCTACTACTCGCTCATAGCCAGTGGGCCGAATGCCATGTTCCCGCACTACAACGTGGGAAAGCGTGTGATGCGTGACGGTGATTTCCTGCTCATGGATTATGCGCCGGACGTAGGCTACTACATGAGTGATGTGACGCGCATGTGGCCTGTGAATGGAAAGTTTAACGACTGGCAGAGGGAACTCTATGGCTTCTACCTGGAGTGCTACAGGGCCATACTCAATCACATCAGGCCGGGTGTAACGGCAGCGACTATCAAGCGCGAGGCTGTAGCGGACATGAGACGTGCGCTCGGACGCACCAGGTTCTCGAAGCCTGCTTATGAGGCAGGCGCTAGGGAGTTCGTAGACAGTTACGAGAAGTCCGCGGCCTCGCCCTGCACATCGCTGGGCCACTGGGTCGGTATGGCTACGCATGACGTGGGACAGGATTGCGGGCCTCTGCGCCCCGGAATGGTGTTCACGATTGAGCCTGCGCTGCGCGTACCGGAGGAGAAGATTTACATACGACTTGAGGACGTGATTGTCATTGGCGAGAAGAAGGCAGACATTCTTACAACCTTCGTGCCCATGGACATCTCAGGCATTGAACTCCTCATGCGTGAGGAAGGCATGCTACAGCGTTACCCGCAGGATGGAGGAAGATAGGTTAACAGTCACGAGCTATTTAACCTTCATGATGAGGAACGTCAGGTCATCGTGCTGAGGGGTGCCATCGCACCAATCCTCGACTTCATGCACGAGCAACTCGCGTATCTGGTCGGCTCTGAGGTGTGCCGTGCGGGCTATAGAATCTTGCAGGCGATGCTCGCCAAACTCTTCTCCGGCCTTGTTGAGCGCCTCGGTCACGCCGTCCGTATAGGCAACTAAAATGTCTCCGCTTTCCAATTGGATGGTCTCCTGTTCATACAGACAGGGATCGAAGAGACCTATGACCATGCCGCCCGTCTCCAGCATCAGCCAGCCACGCTTGGTAACCTCTTCGACGAGTCTTATCTTCGGCGGAGAATCCTGTAGAGGTAACGCCTCAGCCGGAACATTTTCCGACGCGTCGGAGGCGTGGGTCGAGTCGCCTGTGATGTCAGGCATAGCGTGGTGCGTCTCCGTCAATCTCCTTCTTTGCCCGTCCCGCGCGCAGAAAAGCAGTGGCGGATTGTGGCCTGCGTTAACATAAGTCAAACGCTTCGTATGCTCGTCGAACTGCGCGTAGAAAAAGGTGACGTAGGTTGCCGGGCGCGTTGAGCCATAGAGCAGGCGATTGATGGCTACCACTAGGTCTGTCAATGCGATTGGCGAACAGCCCTGGGCCACTTTCTGCGTCATGGTCTGACTACGCAGCGCAGCCTGTACGCTCGCCATCACCAGCGCGGCGGAAATTCCTTTGCCCGCCACATCGGCAATTGCGACACCCAGTTGTTGACTCTCCAAGGGGAGAAAGTCGTAGTAATCGCCACCTACGC
>JACVRN010000046.1 GCA_014534425.1 Pyrinomonadaceae bacterium | reverse complement strand
GCCGCCCTTTGAACCGCCACCACCCTTGCCTGACTTCTTTCCTGCTTTCTTAGTTGCCATAGGTTTCAGTTGCTCCTTTTTGGTTTAGTTGCTATCACCACAAGATACTGTATTGAAATTTCTCTTGTGGCCTAGAGTAAACGGCGCACAACATGTTGGTATATAAACGCATTACGCGCAGATGTCAATAATTTATTCATCATTCCGGCGAAAATTTTTTCTGCCCTTACTGATTTTCACCATCGCCAACTGAAATCAACTGATAAAGCGAGCCATGAGGTACGACGCTTCTGACATTGTCGGAAAGCTGCTGAGATGTTTAATCATACTCTAGTCACTCGTCCACTTAATAGTATTCTTCTTTATTGAATATCTAAGTTGACAGAGCGTGCACAGAAGCCATCACGATAAGGCATCCGCGCTAAGTCAATCTGCGGAACATCGCGCCTCGTTCAAACTCCCTCAGAAAATCTTCTACAAGAGAAGGGTCAAGTTCCAGCCCTGCCATCTTTTGAAGTGTATTGAAGGATTCGTCCTTGCTGAGCGTGGACTTATAGGGGCGCTTTGCGCGAAGAGATATGTAGACATCTGCGACAGCCACAATGCGCGCTTCGAGTGGTATAGATGGGCCTGATAGTCCGTCCGGGTATCCAGACCCGTCCCAGTGTTCGTGATGACAAAGCGCCACGCTGTGGATGATGTCTGTAACTCCGGGGAGCTTGGAAATAGCCAGCGCCCCGTAAACAGAGTGGAGCGCCATTACCTTTCGTTCCTCTTCATCTAACAGATCGGGTTTGAGTAGAATCTCCGGTGTGATGAAATACTTTCCCACATCATGCATGTAGGCACCGACCTCAATCTCATCCAGCCAGTGGCGGTGTTTGCCGTCCCCGAATAAATAAGCAGCAAAGTGGCGTGCGAGCCGGGCCGTGGCGTGCGCGTGCGGCTGAAAATGAGCAAATATTGCAGGTTCCAGGTTGTGGCCTACTACGGTCAGCGCCCGTATAGTATCGAGCCATGTGCTTCGGTTAAACCGACTATTAGAGAGAGGAGTACGGGACAAGGAGTACATCATAACGACATCTCCTTTTCTTGTTCACTAACTTATAAAGTTGAACGTTGGAGATGCCTGTGTAGCTACTCCTCTTCCGCACTAGGGGGGTGGCGGCACAAGCATGTTTATTGGAACATCGCACATATTAGATTCTTCATGCAAAAAGAGGGCGACGTTTTGATGGTGATTAGATTGCAGTTTTGTTGTGCGACCAGATTACTGTCTCGTAGAGGCGACAAATGATTGAGTAAGAGTTGATTCATTTCATCGGAAGAGCGGTGTGAAGACCCATTGGTCGTGATGGTCTATGCCGTAGTAAGTGATGATGGATTCATCTCGGTTACGGCTGGCGACTCCTATAAACTCTCCTATGCCGTTCGCCGAATCATCTTCGATGGAGGTAGTTGTGCCGCTTGAGCCTGTGTCAACGATATTGGTTATCTGCATGCCGTAGCGCGCGAAAAGCTGCGGGTCGCGCGTAGTCTGTGGCACTCTTCCGCCTGCATAGAGCATGACTGCGCGCTGGAATTGAATCATCGTTTGAGTGCGCGGGCGTATGAGTCTCCACTCGTCGTTCGTCAGAGGGTCAATGGCGGCGGCGGGCCGCAGGACTTGAATTTTCTTTGTCCCGCGCGGAACTCCTTCCAAGAGTTGTTCCATAGAGGTTGGCAAGCGCCCCGTATAGCGAAAGTATAAACGTATGGCTTCGGCGACTTCTTCACCGCGAAAGATTGCTTCCTGCTCGCGCTCACGAACGGCCTGCTGTTGAATACTGGGCGCGGCAATCGTGGCAAAGAGCGCAATGAGCGTCATCAGGGCCAGCAAGCCAAAGAGCGTGTAACCGCGCTCGCCTTTGCGCTCTGCTGAAGTCGACTGCTTTGCTCTTTTATTCAGGCTCGTCATCATTAATAACTGGCTGCTGTGGTATGCGCTGCGGGCCGCCTGGCGTACTCGCCTCCGTCGTTAAAGGCAGGCGATGCTTGACGCGCAAAGATGTATCGACCAGCACGACTTCGCGTGGCGAAATGCTTGTGACGCGGAAGCGACCGCCTACGGTGTCGCCGCGCTGTATGTTGACGAGGTTCTTGCTGTTCTTATCTTTGAGAATGGCCGTGTCGTTGTACTGCCGACCGCCCACGAGGCCCACGTAGGTATAGTTGGGCGCGGGAGGCGCAGTGACGCTGATGCTCGCAGGATTGGAGTAAAGAGTGCCGTCGGGCGTGCGTACGACTATCTGCCGCACGCCTTCGTAAGCGATGGCTGTGGCGGGCACGTTCGCAGAAAGCTGCTGCGGGCTGACGTAGCGCGTTTCAAGCTCGCGCCCGTCGATGTAGATTCGCGTCTGCGGAGTGAACCTGTCGCCCGAGACATCCAACTTGAAATCGCTCGTGCGCGCGTAGACGTTCGACGGCGCAACGGAAGCTAGCATTACGGGCGGCGTAGGCGTAGGAGATGGCGGTGGCAGAGGCGTCGGAGTTATAACAGGCTTCGGAGGCGGAACGTAATAGGCGAAGATGTTGCGGCTGGCTTCGGGCACTGCCGGAATCGGCGTGTCGTCAACAGGGATGGGGCTGGGCGGTACGAGCGCCTCTTCAGCGTTCAGGGAAGCTGGCCGAATCACTGGCGCTGTGCCCTCGCCTGTTCCAGTAGCCGAGGGCGAGCGCGGCGCGAGCGTTCCTGTGCCTCTGTTAGCTGTGCCCGTGCTTCCGGCTTGCGAAGCCGCAGGCTTGGGCGTAGAGCCGAAGAAGGCGTACCAGAGAGTGAAGAGCGCGACGACGCCGAGCGCAATCGCGGCTATCATTTTCTTACGTTCCGATTTTGGATTCGCTCCCGGTGAAGCCATTCGACAACTCCTTCAAAAACTTCTTAACTTCAGGGCGTGCCGGTCTGCTGTTGTTGCTCTGTCCCTGTGTTGGATGCGGTGCGGCGGAAATAGGCAGCCATGTCCAGTCGCAGGCTGACGATTGAGGACGGAGGGGCGTTCGTGTTCGGCGCTGCTCCAGGCTCTGTAGGCTGAGCGGCGCGAGCGGCAGCCGTGTCGTTTGCGCCTTCAAGCTCTATCGCGTTGATGATGACGAACTGGCGGCTGGCCTCTATGTCGCGTATGAAGCGGCGCACGTTGGCGTAAGGGCCTTCGACCGTGAGGCCGACGCCTAAGCCGGGATAGACGCTCTGCCACTTGGCGTTGCCGGTGCGCGTTGAAGACGTGCCCGTTCCGGTTTGCTGCTCGCCCAGAGGGTCAAGCGGGCTGTACTTTATGCCGCCCGTCGTACGCAGAGCGTTGCGACGAATCAGGTCGTTCAATTCCTCATAGATTGCCATGCGGCCTTCTTCGCTAGGCGAAAGCTTTGTCTCTTCAAAATCCTGCAAGCTCTTGTCTATCTGCGCGACGGTCGCGCCCGTGCTCGCCAGAGGATTAAAGCCCACCTGCGCGTCGCGCAGCCGTTTCTGAAGAGCCTCGCGCTGCTCCTGTGCGCGCAGGTGGCGCGTGCGCGCAGGGATGAAGAGATAAAAGTAGGTGAAGAGGACGACCGCGAGCAGCGCGAAGCTGACGCCGAGCGCAATCATTTCAGGAAGGCCGAGGATGCCCAGCTTGGGAGCACGACGAAGGCTCTCGACACGTATGCGAATACGCTCACGCCTTGGCGTGGCGGCTTCCGTGGTCTTTCCTGTAGCTGCTTGATTGCTCATTCTAAGAACTTATCCCGCTTTGCGCTGCGTGTAATGAACTGCGATGACCCATTCGGCTCCTTCGCCACGGCCCCTGGACGGATTCTGCGAGACGAGGTCTGCGCGGAAAACGCCCGTCTGGTTCATGCGGCTCATCATGCCGGTGACTTCAGCAGGGTCTTTGCTGATGACAGATAGCTCAAGGTCTGCGACCGTTTGACCGCCGCGCGTGCCCACGTCGCGCACGTTGATGCGCGAGACGCGCACGTTGTTCGGCGTGGCCGCTTCGAGGTCTGCGAAAAGGCGCGACCAAGAGAAGCGCTTGCGGTCTACCAGGGCGTGCGCCGCGTCATGAAGCGTGCGCTGCTCAGGCGTGAGCGCCTGTCGTATCTCGCTCATCTTCTGCTCGTACTCACGTAGTTGCTGGCCGAGCGCGCTCACGTCGCGCTCTACCATAGCAGCCTGCCGGTTCATCTCGTTGCTCTTGACGACGATGAAGACGAGCGCGGCGATGGACGCAAGCGTGATAATGCTGGCGATTGTCCACGGCAGCGTGTGATTGCGAAATGGTTGATTGGCGAGATTAAGTCTTGCGCTCACTGTTCAAATTTCCGGCTGTGAGTCTAGAAGAAGCTGCAAGCCCTTTCAGCGTTCACTTCATTGCTTCTCAAGTGAGAAGCATACACGCGAGCGCAGAACCGGCGCAACCATCCATGCGACTACGAGCGGGCGCAACCATCGCCAGTCAGACGCTTACACGCACGAAATCCCACAGCGTTGCAGATTTATTCTCGTCTTGAAGGGAGCGGGTCTTTGTTCTCTCTGGAGACTTGCCGGTAGGTACAGACGCGGTTGCGCCCGAGGGCCTTGGCGCGATAAAGGGCAGAGTCGGCCATCTCCATCAACTCTATGGGGTCGCGCGCATCTTCGGGAAACGCGGCGACGCCTATGCTGATGGTGATGTGATGAGTCTTAGGCTCGGCCTCGTTTGCGCCGTGACGCGTGGCGGGGAAAGCGTGTGCCTCGACTTCTGCGCGCACGCGCTCGGCGGCGACGATGCCCTGCGCTATGTCCGCGTCCAGCAGAAAGGCCGCGAACTCCTCTCCGCCGAAGCGCGCGGCCACGTCGCCTGCACGCAGGGCGCGCGTAATCACCATCCCTGTCTCTTCGAGGGTTTGGCTTCCTGCCAAGTGGCCGTAGGTGTCGTTGACCTCTTTGAAGTGATCCAAATCCATCATGAGCACGCAGAAGGGACGGGATTCAAGCTCTGCGCGTGCGGATTCGCGCCTCAGTTCCGAGAAGAAAGACTTGCTCGTCAAAAGTCCCGTCAACTCGTCGTGCGCCAGCAGGCGATGAATCTGACGCTGGTACTCTCGGTCTATCTCGTCCAGCATGTCGAAGCGCATGAGATGCTCGCCGATGGTTATCTTGTCGCCGTCTCTGAGGAACGCTTCGGAGATAGGCTGGCCGTTCAAAAGAGTGCCGTTGGTGGAGCCCAGGTCGCTGATACGATAGCGAGTTTCATCCGTCTCGCTGTCATGCTCTATTTTGATTCGCGCGTGCAGTCGAGAGGCTCGCGGGTCGTTGATACGCACGTCGGCTTCGAGCGCACGCCCCAGGATTACTTCATCGCGCTCAAGCGGAATGGGAACGGCCAGAAGCTCGCCGCGCAAAAAGACCAGTGCGGGCCGCCGCTCGCTCGTAGCTCGCACCAGGTCAGAAGTCTCCCGACTCATAATCGTTTTCTGCGGAAGCTCTTCATTTGAAGAATCGCTGGTCACTTCTGCTTCACCTAAAAAAGATTAACGCGCCCCATTTTGCGCCCACATCTTAACGCGCTCATGAGTACAAGGAAAGTAAAAAGGTATAAGGCAAACTTGTCGGACGCGGCGGGTTACTTCTATAATTGCATGAAGCAAGGAGTAGTTGAATTGAAAGAACAGGAAACCATGATGTGTCCGCACGCGCCGCGCTCTTTGTCAGTAGAGCGCGTGGCGGAGGCGCGACTGCCCACGGAGGTGGGCGAGTTTCGCATAGCGGGTTATCGCTCGCTCGAAAGCCCGGAAGAGTTCGTGGTGCTCTACAAGGGCGAGATGCGTCCCGAAGTGCCCACGCTCGTGCGTATTCATTCGCAGTGTTTGACGGGCGACGTGTTCGGCTCTATGAAGTGTGATTGCGGTCGACAGTTGCGGCGCGCGATGGAGATGATTGAGCGCGAGGGTCGCGGCGCAATCGTTTACCAGCAGCAGGAGGGCCGAGGCATTGGCATCATTAACAAGATTCGCGCCTACGCGCTGCAAGACCAGGGCGCGGACACCGTAGAGGCTAACGAGCGATTGGGACTCGGAGTTGACCTCAGAGAATACAAGCAGTGCGCCGAAGTCCTCTTTGACCTGGGGCTGTGCCAGGTGAAGGTGATGTCGAATAATCCTTTGAAGCTTCAGGCGCTGGAAGAAGCAGGGCTTCAGATAGCCGAGCGAGTTCAACTCGCCGTAGAGACTCCCAAATGCGCCGAGCAGTACCTACGCACGAAGAAAGAGAAGCTGGGGCACCTGCTGGAATTCAACCTCTAAAAAAAAGCGTCACCATAATTGTAGAGGCAGAGGACTTGTCCTCTGCCTCTACAATTTATCGCCAGTTGCTCTTCTACTGCTTGCTGCGAAGGTCTTTGACGATGCCCTTCAGTTTCTCTGCGTCGGGCGCTTTGGGCGTGAGCTTGAGATAGATTTCCAGTTCATCTGCGGCTCGTTTGTATTCCTTGTTGCCCATGTAGATGCCGCCCAGGTATTTGTGCGCCATAGCGACTTCCGGCTTGCCCGAAGCGGCAGCCGCTTCAAGCTCCTTCTGCGCCTCCGAGTACTTAGCCATGTCGTACTGGTTGGTCTTGGCATCGCGGCTCAAGGTGAGCAGCGCCACGCCCAGGTACATGTGCGCCGTCGGCGCGTCGTTATTAATCTTCAAGGCGGCGCGCAATTCCGTCTCGGCCTCCGCGAAGCTCTTCTTGTTCAGAAGCGCTATGCCGTAATTGAGGTGCGGGAAGAATTCCGTTGGAGCAATCTTGACGGCCTTCTGAAGCGGTTCGACGGCCTTGTCGGGCTGTCCCATCTTCAGATATTGAATGCCAAGCTCGTTGAGCGCGAGCGCGAAATTCGGATGGAGCGCAATCGCTTCGTTCAACTGCTCCACGGCCTTCTTGTTATCGTTCTTGTTCGAAGACTCTACAGCCTTCATGTAAAGGTCTACGGCAGCCTTCGGCACGCCTGCGAAAGCTGGATTAGAGGCGTCAGCACCACCGCCGCCAGCGCTGCCCTTCGGCTTCAGGTAAACGGGAACCGTGAAGCTGCGACCGTTGTTGCCGCGATCAATGTAGACAGGCTCTCTCAGCACCTCATACTCTTTGCCGGCGTCTATGACAATCGTATAAGAGCCTGCGAGCAGGCCGCCGAAATTAAAGGAGCCGTCGTCTTCGGTCATAGTGGTCATAGTCCCGCGCTCCGAACTTTCAAGCTGCACGCGCAGCCGAGCGCCGGGCGCGCGGCCCGAAGGAGCATAGACGCGCCCCTTAATGGCGTTGGAGCCGCCCGTGCCGCCCGCTATGTCGCGCGTGCTTCCGACTCCGGCCTGCGCGTGCGCGAGCGAGGAGCATGAAAGGAGGACTAAAAGTATAAGCGGCAGAAAGCGCGCCAACGCGCGGCTCGCCGGGACTGCTTTTATTAGAATTGAACGGGAAAACATACCGGAATTCCTTTCGTAGGGGGTTCTAGTGAAATCCGTCAGGAAGATTTCCTTTTATAGCCCAGATGCAAGGGGAAATTCAAACAGGATGGACAGGATAAAAGAAGAAGCAATTCTTTCTTTATCCTGTTCATCCTGTCCATTCTGTTTGAATTCTTCGCTAGGTTTGGCTTTTGCTGCGTAGCTCTTTGACGGTGGCGCGTATCCTTTCGGCGTCGGGCGCTTTCGGCATGAGCTTTAAATAAACATCCAGTTGGTCTGCGGCCTCTTTGAACTGCCCCTTCTTCCAGTACAGGCCGCCGAGCATTTTGTGGGCCTGCGCCATGTTGTCGCCGCCCTTCAGGCTGACGGCGCGCTGCAACTCTTTTTCCGCCTCGTCGTAGCGGCGCAGGCTGATGAGCGTGATGCCCAGATACATGTGCGCCGAAGGCGAGCCGTCATTTTTCTGTAGCGCCTGGCGCAGATTTGCCTCGGCCTCCGCGAACTGTTTCTTCTCTAAATATGCTATTCCGTAATTGAGGCGCGGGACGAAGGCGTCCGGGCTGAGCCTGACTGCCGCGCCGAGCGCTTCCAGCGCTTTATTCGCATCACCAAGCTTCAGGTATTCGACACCCAGACTGTTAAGCGCCAGCGCGAAGTCAGGATAGATGGAGATGGCCGCTCGAAGATGCTCTATAGCGCGCTTGCTATCGTTTGCCTGAATGGCAGCCTGCGCCTTCTCGTAAAGCTCCTGCGCGGGCTTGGGCACACTGGCGAGCGCAGCGTTCAGCACGCCCGGCTTGGCCTCTTTCCTGCCCGTCATCTTCGGTCTCAGATAGATGGGAACCATGACGGTGCTTGGCATCATGGGGATTCGCGTGCCTCTGCCGAGGTTGCTGTTCCCTTCTATGAAGACAGGCTCTCGGACAGGCTCGTAATCCTCTCCGGCTTCTATGATGACGGTGTAGGAGCCGGGCGCTAGATTCTTGAAGCGAAACGCGCCGTCGCTGTCGGCTATGACAGAAAGGCGGCTTGAGGTCATAGTCTCAAGCAGTACTTTGGCGCGCATGTCTGCGGCGCGGCCAGAAGGAAAATAGATGCGACCCGCAATCGTGTTCAGCCCGCCCGTGCCAGTGCTGTCGGTGCCGCCCTGGGCGCGGACGGGCGCGCAAGCGACCAGGAGCAGTAAGAGAATAAAGGCTGTGTATACGGAACTGTGGATAAAATTATGAACGGCTGTCCGACCTGAAAGGATAAACATTACTGGACTACTCCTTTCTCATACGGCCATGTAGGTCGAGATTCCACGGACTGTGGTTTTGATTGCGGGATGATACCACAAATAAGAAAAGGGAGAAGCGTCAATCTTAACGCTTCTCCCCGAAGTTCCTTCAGGCGCGCTCGAAGTCAGCCCCCAAGCGCGCCCAGGAAGTAATCAGCTTAGAAGCTGAATTTAGCACCCAATCTAAGAGTGGACGGGAACTGGAAGACAGTGCCCGTTCCCCAGAACGGATTCGGAACATCAGGCACGCCCGCCAGGCCGGTGCCGAGCGAGAAGGTCTGATCCTGCACCAGAGCGCGCTGGTTATTGAAGACGTTGAACCAGTCCACAGTGAAGCGGAGCTGCTTGTTCTCTCCGAGGTTAATCGGATAGTAACCGCCTAAATCCAACTGCCAGGTGAAAGGCGAGCGAATCTCACCCCCTCTGATTCCGCCCGGAGCGTCCGCCGGAATGATTGCCGTACCGCGCGGGAAGCCGAACCCTTCGTTGTTGCCATACACAGGGTGCGGCACCAACCCGTTGAACGGAGTACCCGACTGGGCACGGAACGAACCGGAAATCAAGAACTTGAACGGCGTCTGGTAAGAGCCGTCAAACTTGAACTGGTGCGGACGGTCATTCGGCAAGCGTCCGTAAGTGTTGTCGAGCAAGCTGACGAGGTCGAACAAACTGGTGATGTTCGGGTCAGCCTGGCCGTTGTCGTTACGGAACAAGCCTTCGTAGTTGCCGGTCAGGCTGGAGAAGACGTAGGAAGCGATGAACTGATAGTTGTTCGAGAATCGCTTCGTGGCCGTCAACTCGATTGCGCGGTAGTAACGACGCGCGCGACCGAAGCCTGCGCCGAACAGGGTCTTGGCAAGCTGCTCAGTCTGACTCTCGCCAGGGTTGAACAGGAAGTAGCTGTCGCCATCGTCGAACGAGCCGTCCTCGATAACGGAGCCTTGCGCGCGGTAAACGCCGCGAGCGCCAATCGCCAAGTCCTTAACGATCTCGTACTCGAAACCTGCGGTCGCTTCGTTGACCGTCTGCGGCTTCAGGTCTGGATCGGGCGGTGTGTGGTCGTGGCCCAGGTTCTGAGCCGCGATGCTCACCGCAGGGCCGCCCGGAGTGGTCGCGCCGACAAGACCGGTCACGATACGGGCAGCAGCCAGGTTCGCGGGGAATCCGTAGCGGTCGAGGCGGATGTTGTTATCCGTCTGAGCCGTGTCGGACAGAGCGCGAACGTTGATGTCGAGCGGAATCGGAGTCTCGACGAAACGCGCGTAGTTGATGAAGAGCTTACCTTTGCCCTTGCCGGTGAAATCCCAGATCAGGCCCAGGCGCGGCTGGAGGTTGTCCATCCAGTCGTTGAACTTCAAAGGCACGCCTTCACCAGGCTTACCGTAGGCTTGCTGGTAGTCCCAGCGAATGCCTGCGTTGACCTGAACGTCCTTGGAAATCTTGTAGTCGTCCTGGAAGTAGAAGCTCTCGACGCTGGTCTTCGTGTTGGCAATGATTCTGAAGTCACGAATACGCGTCTGGTTGCGGATAAGGAACGGGTTGCCCGTGACTTCTGCAAGCGTCAGCGCGCCGACGGTCGCAGCCGTGATGGTCGTTCCACCCGGAATGGTCGAGCCAATGAGCAGCGCGGCGCGATCCGCCGCAGCCTGGCTCGGGCAAACGAGCGTGGTGCCTCTGACGGTGCAGAGCAGGAAGCGATGGTCAACGCGGAAACCGCTCACGGTCGTGCTCGCGCCGCTTCCGACCGGAAGATTGTTCAGCGTGTTGTTGAACGTGATGGTCGGGCCGGTCGAGGTGTTGTTGATGTCGTAAATGTTACGCGTGTACTCGAAGCCGTACTTGAAGGTGTGCTTGCCCCAGATGTTCTGCAATCTGCCGGCAAACTCCCAACGGTTACGATCTTCTTTGCCCTGGAAAATCGGGGCATAGCCGTTACGGAAGACCGTGCGCTGCAGGCGTCCACCCGGTGAGTACGAATAATCAATGAAGCCAGTGCCGCCGCCGAAGAACAACCCGGTCTGAACAATCGGAGCAACCGCGTTGCCCGTCGTCAGAATCGAGAAGTTATCGAAGGTTGCAGGCTGAACTTCAAAGCCTTCGGTCGGAGTTCTGTTGTAGCGCTGGAAGTGCAGACCGAAGGAGAACTCTCCGATCCAGTTCGGGTTGATGACCGAGTTCAGACGAGCCGTGTAGTTGTGGCCGCCGGATTTGGTCGTTCCGAGGAAGCTTCTCGGGTCAACGCCGAAACCGTTAGAAGAACCGCCGGTCGAACCGGTCTGGTTAATCTGGAAGCCTTCGATGGTCGTAAAGTCGCCGAAGGTGGAGAGGGTCAGCGTGTTGTTCGTGTTGACAGCCCAGGTGAGCTTGCCAGCGTAGAACGGCGTCGTCACTTTGTTGTCAAAGGGAGCGCGCGTCGACTGACCGAGGTAGAAGTTCTTGCGGCGCTGCGGATTGAACGCACCGAAGAACCAGAGTTTGTTCTTGACAATCGGGCCGCCGATATCGAATCCGGCGTCGATTTCAGAGAAGCCGTTATTCGAAGCGGTGGAGAAGGAGAAGTTCTTCGTCTCGCGCACCATTCCTTTGGTGGTGACGTAGCCGAAGATGTCTCCGGTAAACTCGTTGCCGCCCGACTTGGTGATGACGTTGAAAATACCGCCCGTCGCTTTTCCGTACTCGGCTCCGAAAGCGCCGGTCTTGATTTCGATTTCCTGCACGAACTCGAACGGAAGGTTAGCGCCGCCGCCGCCGTAAGCGGGGTCTGAGGTGGTTACACCGTCGAGGATGTAATTGTTCTCAGGGCCGGATGCGCCTGCGACCGAAGGATCGCGGGGTCTTCCTGCCGCATCGCGCAATCCCGACTGCGTAGCCGTCGGAGCAATCGAATAAAGCGACTGCACAGTGCGCTGTGTTGGGAAGTTCGAGAACTGCTCTGTGGAAACGTTGGTTCCCGTAGTGTTGGTAGTAACGTCAACGTTAGCGCCCGAGGTATCGGTCACGTTGACAACCGCCGTCGTTCCCGCAGGCTGAAGCGTAACCGCTACGCTCGATGACCTGCTGAGATTGACTTCGACATTTTCTTGTTTGAATTCGGCGAAGCCTTGCGAGGCAGCGACCGCCACAGTGTACCTGCCCGGAGGAAGATTCAGGATGCGATAGCGTCCTTCATCGTTCGTCGTGGCAGACTGCGGACTGATCAAGTTAGGACTTGTCACAGTCACGGTCACGCCCGGCACAGCGTTGCCGTTTGTGTCAACGACTGTACCTTCAATCGTACCCGTCGTTGACGTTTGTGCAAACGCTCCCGTTGTAAAGAGCGCCATGCACAAGGCGAGCAACGCCAGGGTAACAATTCGCATGGAGATTTTCATGCTGGCTATTCCTTTCTGAATTAACGATTCCTGTATGCTCATTTACGCCGCCCCGGAGTCTCCTAGTAACTCCGGCCAACAAAGTGCGGGCTTTAGCTGGTCTTGCTGCTGATATGGCAGCGTCTGCGAAAAATCCTTATTGGGATGTTGAGCAAACTCATCGCTGCGGAATAATTGCAACTCGTATGCCCAGTCCCATGAAAACCCACAAGGCCCTTCTCTCGTTAGATTTAGCCCCTGGTGAGAATGGTATAAGAATGTATATTAAATCCAAAAAATTGGTGAGTATCCAGAATCCAGAAGTATCAGCGAATTGTCGTAACATTGGCCCTAAGGCGGGAGTTTCATGTTAGGCGCTATTTTATGTCAGGCTTTTACGGCTAGCAGGTGCGCTGCAAAGCAGTGGTAGAATGCGTGCGACGAAAGTTTTCCAGAAGGCTCGCAGGGAGAGGGGAGTGTAAACCTTACAAGTGGCTGACCGTATTTATAGAGACCCAGTTCACAACATCATACGTCTCGGCACAGGCACGGCGGAGGGGCGTTTGATGGTGAGCCTGATTGATTCCAGAGAGTTCCAGCGCCTGCGCCGCATAAAGCAGTTGGGCCTTGCGCTCTACACTTATCAAGGCGCGGAGCACTCTCGCTTCACGCACTCTTTAGGCGTGCTTCACCTGATGACGCGCGTGCTGGATCGTCTGGGTGAAAAGTACCAGATAAGCCTGGCGGACAGGGCTGCGGCTCGCGCGGCTGCGCTCCTGCATGACATAGGCCACGGGCCTTTCTCTCATGTCATGGAGAAGGTGCTGGGGTTTCATCACGAGGCTTGGACTGTGCGCGCAGTCCTGAGCGAAGAGACGGAAGTCGGACAGGAGCTACGCGCTTACTCGGAAGAGTTGCCGCAGAGCATAGCGCACATCATAGAGGGTAAGTTTCAGCCTGCTGCTCTGGCTCAACTCGTCTCGTCTCAGCTTGATGTTGACCGCATGGACTATCTCCTGCGCGATTCTTTGATGACGGGCGCGAAGTACGGCATCTATGACCTGGAATGGATAATCAACGCGCTGGCGATTGACAGCGAGGGCGACCGCATTTACGTAGAAGCGCGCGGCCTCTACGCCGTAGAAGAATATTTGCAGGCGCGTTACTACATGTTCCGACAGGTCTACTTTCATCGCACGCTGCGCTCTGCCGAGGCGGTGCTGCGCTCGGTTCTGCGACGCGCGCTCAAGCTACTGGAAGCTCATGAAGAGGTCTGGTGCGCGCCCGGCACAGCCTTCGAAAAGATGCTCAGGCGCGAGCCTCTGACGCTTTCGGAGCATCTGGCTATGGATGACTCCGACGTTATCTTTCACGTCAAGCAGTGGCAGGCAAGCTCAGATTCTATCTTGAGCGACCTGAGCCGTAGGTTCGTGCAGCGTCGTCTCTTCAAGGCCATAGACGTTGATATGCCGGATGAAGAGCACGCAGGCTTCCTTGCGGCTGCGCGCGAGGTGACTATGCGGCGCGGCTTTGACCCTGAATACTACTTCATAGAAGATGAAGCGGGCGACGTTCCTTATTACGCTTACTACACTGCCGAAGGAGCGGAGCCTAAGGCGCGCATCTACGTTGAGGACGGCTATGCCCGTCCGCGCATCAGAGAGATAAGCGAAGTCAGCGATGCCGTCAGAGGATTGGCGCGCGGTTATCAACTGCACCGCGTCTGCTTCCCGCCCGAAGTCAAGGAAGAGGTCTACGCTCTCTATCACAGCAACGCTTCGCCGCAATCCGCAGTCGGAGCCGGAGACTAAAGAGATGATGAGGTGGCGTTTTAGATGCATTGCATTCTCTGTAACGTGTTGATGGAAGATTTCGGGCGCGACTTTAACGGCGTGCAGATTTATCGCTGCCCCGAATGCATGCTGGTCAAAGCGGAGCCTGTGCAATCGGGCGCGTCCGCAGAGATGTACGACGACCCGGAATATTTTAGCGGTTGGGGAAGCGACAAGGATTTCGACGCCGGGAGCCATGACGAGAATCTTCATCAACTGACGAATCAATACCTGGACTTCATAGGCGCGCACACTGAAGGGCAAACCCTTTTGGATGTGGGCACGGGTCACGGACTGCTCCCGCTTCTTGCCACGAAGCGCGGCTACAGAGCGGAAGGGACGGACGTTTCTCGCCACGTCTGCGAAAATCTTCCGGCGAAAATCGGCGTCCCCGTTCATCACGGCTCGATTGAAGAGATTCGTTTTGACAAGTCCTACGACATCATCACGCTGATTCACGTACTAGAGCACACGGAGTCGCCCGTCTCCACCATCAAACGCTGCAAAGAGCTTCTCAACGACGGAGGTTTCATAGTCGTAGTGGTGCCGAACTACAGAAGCCTGGACACGCGCATCAAGGATTTTCTCTCGAAGAGAAATCTGAAGAGCCGCCCTTTCAAGCACCTCGCGTTGGGCCATCACAACTACGTCTTCTCGCTTGAGAATCTGGAACTGCTGGGACGGCTTTCGGGGCTGGAAACGGTTTACAAGGGAACGGGCGGGGCAAGCTGGAAGCAAGACCCCTTCAACCGTCTGCTGGCGCGCATGAACATGGCTACATGGTGTTACGTCGTCTATCGCAAGCCGGAGCAGGAAGCTTCAGCGACAGGCGACAGAGCGCACGCTGCATGAAAGCCTCGCTCTCATCACTCATCCCACAATCGACAGCGACACGCTACGCAGTGAGCGCTGGCTTTATCTTCGCTCTGCTGTTTCTATGCATGTCGGCAACGCTCTCTACGGCGCGAACGGCTGTGCGGAAAACTTCCGTCGCCGTTCTGGATTTCGGTGAGACGGAGACGGGAAGGCGTGCCGCAGACAGAGTGTGGCAGACTTTGAGGAGCAGCGACGGGCTTGAGCTTTCCGACCGCGAAGAGGCGCGTGCAGCCGCGCGCGGGAGCGGCTACGCAGGCTCGCTCAACATGACTCTGGCTGAAGCGCGAGAGTTGGGTGCTACCATCGGTGCGGATTTTTTCATCACGGGCGACGCGCAGACTCTTCGCCGCTCGCCCTCCGAAGGCGATGTCTACTTCGAAGCCTACGCTTCGATTTTTCTGGTCAGTTCTCGCACGGGCCGTCTAATCATGTGGGAGCGCCCTAGCTTTCAGGCATCGACGCCGGAGGCTGCGACAGAAAGGCTAATGAAAGAACTTGCGGGCCTGGATGTTCGCCAGCGTTACTCGGTCGCTATAGCTCGCGCGCTCGAAGACGAGATGCGTATGCGGGCGTTGGCTGTCGGGCGCACGGCTCCTTTGATAGAAGAAGCGCCGGACGATGCAAAGGCTGCGAGCGCAGAAGGCTTGCGTCTTCCGCTTCCCTATCGCAGACTGCGACCTCCTTATCCTGAAACGGCTCGGCGGGCAGAAGCCCAGGCGACCGTTGACGTGGAAGCTGACATAGGCGCGGACGGCGAAGTCTCAAGAGTCGAAGTCGTGCGCTGGGCCGGTTTCGGTCTGGACGAGGCGACCGCAGACACTGTGCGGCAAATGCACTTTCGCCCCGCCATGCGAAAAGGTGAAGCCATCCCCATGCGCGTGCTCCTACGCTACAACTTTCGCAAACCGCCTGTAGAGAGCAACAAGTAAAAGGCAAAGTGGAAAAGCATAGAAGAAATAAGCATGATACCCGCCCGCTACCGCAGGCGGTACTGTCCTGTTTCTGCCTGCTCTTCATTCTGCTTTCTGCCTTTTACCTTTCGCCTTCCTCGGTCGCGGCGCGCGGCGATGCTCTTGTCTCTACGGAGACGCGAGAGGGGCGGCTGGCGGTCTTTGATGATGTGTGGGAGACGATTCGTGACCGTTATTACGACGCGTCTTTCAACGGCCTGGATTGGGAGGATGCGCGCGAAAGATTTCGTCCGCAGGCTGCGGAAGCGAAAGACGGCGCGGAGTTTTATGCAGTCCTGCGGCGCATGGTGGGAACCCTGCGAGACGCTCACACGCGCGTCTATGCGCCCGAAGAAAAATTCGACTGGCAACACCCGCGCGTCATTACCACGGGCATCTCCGTGCGCGAAGTAGAGGGCCAGCCGGTGGTCGTCAGTCTTGAGCGCGGCTCTCAAGCGGAGCGCGCAGGACTTCGAGTAGGCGACATCATCACGAGCGTTGACGACAAGCCCGCGCTCACGCTCTTCATGAAGCGGCTTGAGAATGTGACGGGCGCATCGACTGTTCAATCTGCGCGTGCGCGTGTGATGGCTACGCTGCTGGCGGGCGATGCCGCTTCGACTGTGAAAGTCACCTGGCGCGCGAGCGACGCAGTAGAGCGCGCGGGCGTGCTTCGCCGCGAGTGGAGAGACCGCACAGCCAAGCTCGTCCTTGAAAAGCGCGGCGACTTCTTCATAGTCCGCTTCGACGCCTTCACACAAAAGGTCGCTCTGGATCTCATGCGTGCTCTAAAGAGCAGTTTGCGGAAGGCGCGCGGGATTGTCATTGACCTTCGCAACAACGGCGGCGGCGATTCGGAAGCCATGACGGACGTGGCCTCCGCCTTTCTTTCGCCTAGAACATCTTTAGGGCGCTTCACAGACCGCACGGGACGCACAAGTGTGGAGCCGCAAACGCGCACCTCCATGCTCATGGCCGCAGAATCAATCGTGCGCTTCGATGGCCCGCTCGTTATCCTGGCGAGCGAGCGCACGGCCAGCGCTGCGGAAATCTTCGTGGCCTCTATCAAAGAAGCGCGGCGAGCGCTCTTGATAGGCACAGGCACCTGCGGCTGCGTGCTGGCTATACGACGCCGCCACCTGTTGCCGGACGGCGGCGAACTGGATGTCAGCGAGATGGACTATCGCACAAGCTCAGGCGTCAGGCTGGAAGGTGTGGGAGTCGCGCCCGATGAAATCATCACGCTCAGCCTCTCAGACATTCGCGCGGGACAGGACAGAGCGATTGAGCGCGCCCTAGAACGTTTAAGACTTCAGAGCAGTAAAAATTAACAGGATGGACAGGATAAAGATAAAGCAATTACTATAAGCTCTAAAATAAATGGTCACTATAAAAAGAACATGTTGGAGGAGATGAATGATGCCACGAATCAAATATCATGCAGCGCTCGCCGTAGTAGCATGGCTGCTCTTATTTGGTCTCTTTTCTTCTGCGTCGCTGGCGCAAGAGAAATCAAAGGATAATGATAAGCCGCAGCCCACGGGCACGCCCGTTCTGTGGAAAGACCCCGGCGACATAAGCTCGCGCGACCTGCTTATTGGCCCCGGCGGCGAAGAGATGAAGCCCGACCTCAACAACCTGACCTTTCTCAAAGAGGATGCGACGGGCTTCTCTTACGGGATGCGCGTGCGGGACAGCGCGGGCCGCGAATGGGTGGTCAAGCTTGGCAAAGAATCACAGCCCGAAACTGCCGCCTCTCGTCTGCTCTGGGCCGTGGGCTACATGACGGAGATTCACTACCTCTTCCCCTGCGTCAAGGTCAACGGCGCGCCTGCTACGCCCGCCAAGAATGTTCCCAGGTGCGAGGGCCAGGGCTTCGCCAACGCGCGCTTTGAAGCCAGGCCCGAAGGCATTAAGCGCCTCAACGAATGGATGTGGGCGAACAATCCCTTCGTCGGGACGAAAGAGCTTAAGGGCTTGATTGTGATGATGGCTCTCATCAACAACTGGGACTTGAAGGACGCCAACAACAAGGTGATTTATGTCCCGTCGAGCATCACGGGCGGTCAGGACGAGTTGCAGTACATCTTGAGCGACCTGGGCGCGACCTTCGGCAAGACGGGCAGCTTCCTTTCGCGCAGCCGCAACGCGCCGAAGGATTACGCCAAGGCTAAGTTCGTCACGGGCGTTCAGGGCAACCTTGTGAAACTCAATTACGGCGGCAAGAACAAGGGGCTGATGGACAACATCACGGTCGAGGACGCCAAGTGGATAGGCGGCCTGCTCGCAAAGCTCTCGGACAAGCAGATAGAAGATGCCTTCCGCGCAGGAAACTTCTCGGCGGAAGAAGTGCAGATGCTGGCCGGTGCCGTGCGCCAGAGGATTAGCCAGCTAAACAGCCTGACATTCGGCGGGCGATGATTACTAGAGGGGAAGTTATAGAAATGCGTAGACAGAAGAATTTTGCCGCGCTGATTATCTTAGCGTGCGCTCTGCTCTTTACCTTTTCACACGCGGCCTTCGCGCAGGGAAAGCGAAAGGGTAAGAAGGTTGTGCCGGTCGGACGGCCCGTTCTCTGGAAAGACCCAGGCAACATTTCGGCGCGAGACCTTTTCCTTGGGCCGGGCGGCGAAGTGATGAAACCGGACTTGAGCGAAGTTACTTTTATCAAGGCTGAGAAGGGCGGCTACTCGCCCAAGTTTCGTGTCAAAGACGGGAGCGGGCAGGAGTGGGTTGCGAAGCTTGGTAAAGAGGCTCAGAGCGAGACCGCAGCCGTGCGCCTGCTCTGGGCCATAGGTTATCCGACAGAGATTAACTACCTTGTGCCCTGCGTTCACATCAAAGGCGCTCCGGCACCACGGAAAAAAGTTGAGCGCTGCGAGGGGCAGGGTTTCAGCAACGTGCGCTTTGAGGCGAGGCCGGAGGCGGTCGTGCGCGGCGGCGAGTGGAAGTGGAAGCGGAATCCTTTCGTCGGCACACGCGAGCTACAGGGCTTGATAGTGATGATGGGCCTTCTCAATAACTGGGACATAAAGGATTCCAACAACGTCATTCTCTTTGTGCCGAATCGCGGGATAGGCGAATCGCAGCACGTCATCAGCGACCTCGGCGCAACGTTCGGCAAGACGGGCCGCCTTCCCTTCTTCTGGCGCATCACGCGCAGCCGCAACAACCCTAAAGATTACGCCAAGGCCAGCTTCATAGATAAAGTCAAAGGCAACCGCGTGGCCTTCCGCTACGGCGGAAAGAATCGCGGCCTCTTCAAGAACATAAGGCTTGAGGACGCAAAGTGGGTGGCGAATCTTCTGTCCAGATTGAGCGACCGGCAGATAGCCGACGCCTTTCGCGCAGCCAACTACAGCCCGTCGAAGGTGAGTATGCTGACGGCAGCCGTCCGTCGTAGAATAAATGAGCTGGTAAATCTTCCAGAGCCGGGCATCGCTTCTCTCTCTGAAGAACGCGAGTGAAAAAGTATGAACAACGCAAAGGTATTATTCATCATTCTGGTCGTCTTCGTCGTGAGCGCGCTTGGCGCTTATTTCCTGTTCGGCAGCAGGCCCGGAGCTAATACGACGACGAGCACGGTTGAAACGACCGCCGCCGCCACGCCTCAGCCATCCGTGACGGCTGACAACGCGCAGACTCAGACGAACGGCAGGCGCAGTAACGGCGGCTCGTTCTTCACGGAGATTTTCGGCCCCGGCGCAAGCGCAGACCCTTCTCACTCGGATAGCTGGACGACCGTGCTGCTGCGCGTGATGGTCAGGCTCACGCTCGCGGCGCTTTTGACTTCCATGCTCGCGTTTCGCCCGCGCAAGTTCGCAGTGCTCTTCAAGCGCAACCTCTTCGTGGCGCAGACGCAGATACTTTTATCCGTAGTCGCTTCGGCGCTGATGATGGTCGTGGGCGATAACGCCGCGCGTGCCTTCGGTATCTTCGCGGCGGTCTCGCTCGTGCGCTTCCGCACCAACATACGCGACCCCAAAGAGATTACAGTGCTGCTCGTGAGTCTAGCGGTCGGCCTCGCAACCGGCGTCGGGCGTTGGGAACTCGCAGCCATCCTGAGCCTCTTCGTTTTGATACTACTCTGGGCGCTTGAGTACAGAGAGCAGGAGATGATCTCAAGGACTATGGAGTTGAAGGTCAAGACGCGGAACCTGGTGGAGACTCACACGATTATCAAAGGCATACTCAGGCAGCACGATTTCAGTTCCGAGTTGAGGACGCTTAACAGAGAGGACGCCGACGACCCCTTGGGCGAGATTGTCTTCTGCGTAGAGATGAATCCACTGGTCAGCACCGACATACTGAGCGACGAAATTCTCTCTTCCGACCAGGCCAACATAGACACCATAGAGTGGAGCCAGCAGAAGTCTAACAACGCTTATCAGTAAAGCTATAGTTTGAGAACATAAAAAAGCGACCGCACTTGAATTCAAGTGCGGTCGCTTTTTAGTGAAATTAGATGGTTGCTTTAGCGCGTGCCGGAAGCTGTTTTAGCTGCTGTGGCAGCGCCCTTTGTGGCCTGCATCTGCTGCCAGTAGTCTTGCACGAACGTCTTAAAATCGCCGTGGCCCCATGAAGTGTAGAAGTCAAACTTCTTCATCTCCGCATAAACCTGGTCGTAGCTCCAGCCGTACTTCGTGTAGCGGTAAACCGCTCCCATCGCTCCCGTGCGGTGACGCCCCCCCGCGCAGTGCACGTAGAACTTGCCGGTCGCGGGGTCGTTGACCACCTTCAGGAAGGCATCAACCCACTCCTGCTTCGGATACTCCTTGTCAACCATAGGGATGTTGACGTAGCGCATGCCCAGGGCTTCGACCATAGGTCTCTCGTAATCCTTCGGCTTCTCTTGCAGGTCAATGACCGTTTTGATGCCGAGCGCTTTGAGCGCCGCGTAATCTTCTTCTTTCTTCGGCTGCGCTCCGCGATAGAAGCGCTCATCCATCTGGCCGAAGTTTTTAATCTTGATGTTGGAGAAGGAGCCTTCCTGCTGCGTGGTCTGGGCGAAGGAAGCAACGGAAAGGAGGAGAGTCGTTATGATAGCTCCGAAAAGCATACGAAAGGGTAAGCGGACAACACGTCTCATTGGCAGAATCTCCTACAGGCCGGATTCTCTCCTCTAAAGCCTGTCTAAATTATGGGAAAGTTCTTAATTGAAGGGGCCAATTAACTGCTTTGCCAATCTCAAAGCATCGGAAATAAGATGCACCCAAGGCGCTTACGGTTGCGCCGATTTAGCCCTATATTTGCCCCGATTTCTAAGCTTACCAGCATCCTCTATCCCTTTCAAGATAAATGGCATTTTACTTGCTGGCAGAGGGTTACAGAGGGTGAGAAAAGGCTCATTTTAGTACAGAGGAGGGGGGATTTCTTTCATGCATATTCGCAGGTTACTTTGTGTCCTGTTGTTCTCTTTTGCATTTGCAATCGGGACTATGGCTCAGGCGCAGCAGCAGAGCAGTTCAGGACAAGACGCGGGGGATAAAGCCAAGGCCGCTACCACAGAGGTCGGCGATAAGGCTGAGGATGTAAAAGACAAGACGGCCAGTGGCGTTAAGGCTGCCGGAAAAGAGACGAAAAAGGTAGCTTCCACGGCTGCGGACAAGGCCGAAGACGTGGGCGGCAAAGCCAAGAGCGCGACCATGGAGGTCGGCGACAAGGCCGAAGATGCCAAGGATAAGGCCGCAAAAGGCGCTAAGGTCGCAGGCGGGACGGCTGTGGCCGTCGGCGAAGGTGCCGCAGATAAAATAGAGGATGCGGGCGGAAAAGCTAAAACTGTGGGCGCGGAAGTCGGCGACAAGGCCGAAGACGCCAAAGACCAGACGGCCAAAGCCGCCAAAAAGTCCGGCAACTGGCTAAGCAGGACTTTCAGGAGAATCTTCCACTAACGATTAACCGCCTGAAGCACAACCAGAAAGCCATAAACGGGGCGCACCGCGAGAGCAAAACACCGTTGCGCCCCGCTTCTTTCCGACTAAATCCCACTATTTACCGCTAAATCACTGTCAAAAGCGCCTTTTGCAGAATTCTAAACCACCATATCACCGTCAAAATCGACCATATCACTGTGAAAATCGGTCATATCAGCGTTTGAAACGACCATATCCAGGTAAAAATCGCTTATCTCATCGTAAATTAGGACTCTGGCGATATATTTTGCCTTTCACCTTTTGCGCGTTTCCCCTTATTCTTGAGTCATGCTGTATCTATCGCAAGTTTTGGGTCGTCCTATACGCGACATGGAGGGGGAGCGTGTGGCGACGATTAAGGATGTGATTGTGCGTTTGGGCGAGGGCGAGCACCCGCCTGTGACGGGCTTTGTAGCGCGCTATCGCCGCCGCGACTTCTTTCTCTCGCGCTGGCGCGTGGCGGAGTTCGGGGAGCAGGGCGCGCGTCTCAACTCAGACATTCTTGACTTGCGGCCATTCGTGCGGCGCGAATCGGAAGTGCTGCTGGCGCGAGACGTTTTGGACAAGCAGTTGATTGACGTGGACGGCAAGCGCGTAGTGCGCGTCAACGACGTGCAGTTGATAGAGGCCGCAGGCGAATGGCGCGTGACGGGCGCGGACGTTTCCCTTCAGGGCCTCTGGCGTCGTCTTCTTCCGCAGGGCTTCACTGGAAGCCGCCGCCCCGTCGAAGTGCTTGATTGGGCAGACGTGGGATACCTTGCGACAGACGCGGCCACTGTGCAGTTGAAATCTTCTAGCGACAAGCTGGCTCGCCTTCACCCGGTAGAGATTGCGCGCCTCGCAGAATCGCTCTCTTATCATCAGGGCGCGGAGATTATTGAAGGACTAGACGACGAGACGGCTGCCGAGACCCTGGAAGAGATGCCCGCAGAGCACCAGGCGCGCATCATCAGCGATATGGACGAAGAGCGCGCGGCGGACATTCTGGAATGGATGTCGCCGGACGAAGCGGCGGACGTTTTAGGCGACCTGCCCGAAGAGAAGGCCGAAGACCTGCTCAACCGTATGGAAGGCGAAGAGCAGGCGGACGTGGCAGAGCTTCTTCCTTACGAAGACGACACTGCGGGCGGATTGATGACTACGGAGTTCGTGACGCTGCCGCGCTCGCTCACCGTCGGCGAAGCGCTCGCGCGACTGCGCGAGATGGCCGAAACGCCGAACATGATTTACTACCTCTACGTGGTGGAACAGGAAGGCTCATGGAAGCTCTCCGGCGTCATAGCCCTACGCAGCCTTATCCTCGCAGACCCCGGCGTGCCCCTCGAAGATGTCATGCGCTACGATTTTCAAAAGGCGCACCCTGACGACAACGCACGCGAGGTCGCGCAGAAGATGGCCGAATACAATCTCCTGGCCCTGCCCGTCGTTGACGACGAAGATGACATCCTCGGCATCATCACGGTTGACGACGCGATGGAGATATTAGTGCCGAAGGGCTGGCGGCATAGACTGCCCAGATTGTTCGGATAGCGAATGACTCTTTATTATCCTGTCCATCCTGTTAATTCTCTTCTTAGCTTTAAATCGGTTTCAGGGAATTGTGTTAGTATGCGTCTTCGGTCTGAAACATTTATAGAATCCTTTACTGCTCGTATGAACGCAGGAGACCCTCCAGATTATGTCCGAGTCAGGCGCAGTTGTGAGAGGCGCAAGGACGCGTCGTCTGTTGCGGCGCGGCGCTTCGGGTGTGCGCCGAACCTTCAGAGAGCGCAGAGGGCTAATCGCGTACCTTGCCATCCTTGGCCCAGGGATGGTCGCGGCCAACGCTGGCAATGACGCGGGCGGCATAGCAACTTACGCGACCGTAGGCGCAGACCACGGCTACACTCTTCTCTGGGTCTTAATTCCCATCACCATCAGCCTGGGCATTATTCAGGAGATGTGCGCTCGCATGGGCGCGGTCACGGGCAAGGGACTTGCGGATTTGATACGCGAGCGCTTCGGCGTGCGCTGGACTGCGCTCGTGATGCTCGCGCTTCTGATAGCCAACGGCGGCGTCACGGTCTCGGAGTTCGTAGGCATAGCCGCCGCGACGGAACTCTTCAATGTCCCGCGCTTCGTCTCCGTGCCACTGGCGGCGGGACTCGTCTGGTGGCTCGTCGTCAAAGGCTCGTATAAACGCGTGGAGAGAATCTTTCTCATCATGTCGCTGGTATTTTTGGGCTACATCGTCTCGGCCTTTCTGGCCCGCCCCGCGTGGGGAGAAGTCGCCAGAGAGATTGTGCGGCCAAGCTTCAGCTTCCATCCGGCCTACATCTTCACCTTCGTAGCGCTCGTCGGCACGACCATCTCGCCCTACATGCAGGTCTACGTGCAATCGAGCATAGTCGAAAAGGGTATGACCGCAGATGATTACAAGCTGGTGAGGGCGGACGTATGGGCGGGGACAATCTTCGCCATCCTGATAGCCTTCTTCATCGTCATCTCGACAGCCGCCGCGCTCAACCCGCTAGGCATACGCATCGAGACGGCTGCCGAGGCGGCCCGTGCGCTTGAGCCATTGGCGGGGCCTTACGCGCGCATGCTCTTTGCCATAGGACTCTTCGGCGCTTCTATGCTCGCGGCGGGCGTGCTGCCCTTAGCGACGGCTTACTCCATCAGCGAAGCCTTAGGGTTTGAGAAGGGCGTCTCGCGCAGCTTTCGTGAAGCGCCCATCTTCCTTGGCATCTTTACCTTCCTGGTCGCAACGGGCGCGCTCGTCGCCATGATTCCCGGCCTTCCACTGATTCGCGTCCTGCTGGTCACACAGGTCATCAACGGCCTGCTCCTGCCCGTCATACTGATAGCCGTCCTGCGCCTGGTAAACAACAAAGAGCTTATGGGCGAGCATCGCAACAGCCGCTTTCTCAACACAGTGGCCTGGCTTGCGACCGTCATCGTCTCGGCCCTCTCGCTGCTGCTCATCACCGCGACCATCTTTCCGAATCTCTTCCCGCAATAATTCCTCTCGCAAATGGCGCGCGTTAATGATAAAAATTAGGGGCTATCAAAAGCACTCTTGACCTTCTGCTTGCCTTGCGAGCTTGAATCCCTATGGCTGCTGCGCGTCGTTCCCGTTTAAGAAAGCCGATTGCATACCTGGTGGTAACGCTGCTGGCGGTGCTGGCGCTCTACCTGGTTTACAACCTCAATCTGGGGCTGGTGCTGAGCGACTATCTAATCCTGCCTCAGAACCAGGCAGCGCCGCAGGATCACATACTCAACATCACGAAGATTGTCCTCTGGATGCTGCTCGCTATTGTCGTCGTCCGAGCGATGGGCGAGCTTATCTTCGGCCTGGGGTTTAAGGCGCGCAGAGGCTACGAAGCGCCTAGCCTCGTACGCAATATCTTTTCCATCATCGCCTACATCATAGGCTTCGTTATCATCTTCAAGTGGTTCTACCCAAGCGTAGACATTGGCGCGCTCTTTACCACCTCGGCCATCTTCGGCGTCATCATAGGTCTCGCTTTGCAGGAAACCCTCGGCAATCTCTTCGCGGGCATCTCGCTTCAGGCGGACAAGCCTTTTCAGGTCGGAGACGTTATCACTGTGGGCCAATGGACGGGCGTGGTAGAAGAGATTACGTGGCGCGGCATAAAAATCAGAACCTTTACCAATCGCATCGTCCTCATCAGCAATTCGAGCGCTGCCAAAGAAGCTATAGAGGTCGCGCCGCGCGAGAATCTGAACGCGCGCATAGTCTTCTTCGGCACGCTCTACTCCGACTCTCCGGCCAAGACCATACACGTCGTGCGCGAGGCAGTGCGCGAGGCCGACAATGTTTCGCAGCGCATGACGCCGGTGGTTCGCATACGCAATTTCAACGACAGCAGCGTTGATTACGAAGTCAAATACTGGCTGGAAGATTACGCGAAGTTCAACGACACGGACGCGCTCGTGCGCCAGAGAATCTGGTACGCTTTCCGCCGCGCAGGCTTGAGCTTCGCTTTTCCGACTCGCACGCTCTATCTTGAGAGCGCGACGAACGGCGAGGCCACGCACGCCGAAGGGTTGATAGAGAGACTCGCAGCCGTAGACATCTTCGCGCCCCTGACCGAAAAGGAGATAAAGCAGCTTGCTAGTGCTTCCATGCGGCACGTCTTCGCGCCCGGCGAGACCGTCATACGCGCGGGCGACGAAGGCGCAAGCATGTTCGTGGTTCACAACGGTCGCGTGAGCGTGCAGATTTCAGACAACGGCAGGTCTCGCATCGTGGCCGTTTTGAAAGACGGGGACTTCTTCGGCGAAATGGCACTCTTTACGGGCGAGCCGCGCACGGCCAACGTCATCGCTATGGAAGAAACTGAGGTGCTTGAGATAGGGCATCAGGCCATGAAGCATCTCTTCGACACCAATCCCGATCTGGTTGAAGCCCTGAGCCACATCATCGCAGAACGGCGCATAGGATTGACCGCCAAGCAGGAGGACGCAGAGCGTCACGCGGAAGAGTCCGCAGGGCTTATCAGTTCTATCAAGCGCTTTTTCGGCATGAGCTAGTCCGGCATCGCGCACTTTCAAGCAGAGTTAATTTCGTAGGAGGGTTAGCAAACTATGAGCGCGAGTCTACCCGTATTCAATCGCGGCGCAGTCAGGCCCATGGAATGTCTTCGCGGCGGATGGGACTTGATAAAGGATCAGTACTGGCTCTTTATGGGCATGACATTTTTAGCCCTCTTCATAGGCAGCGCAGTTCCCATGGGAATACTGCTTGGGCCTATGATGTGCGGTCTTTACCTGACGCTCCTGCGTCGCCAGAGAGGCGAGCCGGTTCAGTTCGACATGCTCTTCAAAGGCTTTGACTACTTCAAAGACGGTCTCATAGCCGCGCTCATACAGGTCGTGCCGGTGCTGCTGATTCTGCTTCCGAGCTACGCCATCATGTTCCCCTTGTACTTTTCGGCTATCAGGAGCAGTCGCCGTGGCGCGCCGCCCGACATGGTTCCATTTTTCGCAGCCTTCTCGGTCGTCATGCTGCTGATAATGTTCATCAGCCTGGCCGAGGCGGTATTCTTTATCTTCACTTATCCGCTCATAGTTGATAGAGGGCTTTCAGGCATTGACGCCATCAAGGTCAGCTTCAGGGCCGCGACCGCCAACCTGGGCGGCGTTCTGGGGCTGGTGCTGATGATGATGGCTCTCAGCTTCTTGGGCGTGCTGGCCTGTTATGTAGGGGCGCTTTTTGTTCTGCCCCTGCATTATGCGGCGTGGTCAATCGCTTATCGTCAGGCGTTTGCGCCCGCCCCTCAGCCGCCGCCACCACCGGCAGGATTTTGAATCAGGAGAAATTCGAAATGAGAACCGTTACGCTCTTTTTACTTGCGCTCATCATAAGCGCCGCAGCTTGGACGAACGCTGCCGATGCGTCTCAGGCGAAGTGGCTGACCTTTAAGGGAGCTTATTTCGACATCAAATACCCGGCAGGATTTCGCCCTCGCCCGTCGCTTCGCAGCGACCAGAACCCGGACTCAGCCTTCTTCACTGCGCCCGACGGCAGCGTAGAGTTCTACGTCTACTCGCCCATCTGGAACGGCGAGCCTACGGACATAGAGATTAACGAAGCTACGGAACAGTACGTCTCGCAGGACACGCAGACGAACGCGGGCATCAAAATCAGGCGCGTCACCATTCGCGCTAAAGACGGAAGCTACCAGCGCTCTATAGAAGATACCGAGAACACCAACACCAACAACCGCACCGTCTTCGGCATCAAGTACAGGAATCAGACCGTCTACAACAAGTACCGACAGACCTATCTCGCCTTCAAAAAATCACTCAAGCAATACGCGGATTAGTGCGATTAGCAGAACAGGTCAGTACCGCAAAGTAGTACTGACCTGTTCTTTCAAGCAGCCCTCAGAACTTTTCCCTCTTCTTTTGCCAGAGAGCTTTTCCTGGCGGCGTCCTTCCTTAATCTTCCGCGACCGCTCTTCACCATCATCACGCCGCACAGGATGACCAGCATCGCTGTCATCACACGCCAGCCCAACGGCTCGCTGAGTATCAGCCAGCCCAGCAGGACTGCGATTACAGGGTTGATGTACGAGTAAGTGGAAACGAGCGAGAGCGGCAGCTTCTGCACGGCATAGGTGTAAGAGCCGTACGCCACTATGGAGCCGAACACTATCAGGTAAGCGAAAGCGCTCAGAGAGCGTGTGCTGAAATGAAGCTCGTTCCATTCGCCTAGCGCGACTCCTATCAACGTCATGGCCGCGCCCGCCACCAGCATCTGAATCGCCGCGCCCATCAAAGGCGCAACTCCCGTCGGGTGATGCTTCGCATAGACGGAGCCTACTGACCAGGAAGCGCACGCGGCCTGAAGCGCCAGCATTCCCCACAGGTAGCTTGCGCCTGCGCCCGTCGTCCCATAAAGGTTCGGCGCAACCAGCAGGGCCAGCCCTCCGAAGCCTATCAACAATCCCGCTATGGCACGCCCCTGTAGGCGCTCGCCTTCGCGCAGGGTTCTCTCAAGCCCCATCACCCAGAAGGGACTCGTAGCCACCAGCAAAGCCGCAGGCCCGCTAGGCACCCACTGCTCAGCCCACACTACCAAGCCGTTGCCCACGCCAAGGAGCGCAAGCCCGATTATCACTTGATCGAACCACTCTCTCCCCTTCGGCAGACGCGCGCTATGCGTCCAGGCCCGCACAATTACGAAAAGGAGCACGCCCGCCGTCAGAAATCTCAACCCCGCAAAGAGCGTCGGAGGCAGAGTCTCCAACCCTACGCGTATAGCCAGATAAGTTGTGCCCCAGAAGAAGCAGACCGCAGCCCACGCCGCCAGAGGCTTGAATTTTTCCTTGCCTGAACTCATTCCCCACCGCCTTTTTCGCCGACCGCCAAGTGCTGAGTCTCCTTGACCGTCTTCAACACGATAGTCGTCCTAGTAGAGCGAATCGCCTTGAACGGCCCGAACTCCTCTTTCAGGATTCTGTAAAGGTCGTCCGTGTCGCGCGCACGCACCTTGACCAGAAAACAGTCCTCGCCCGCCAGGTGATGAAGTTCCTGCACGGAAGGGAGCGCCGCAATCTCTTCTGCCGTCTGCTCCGCACAGCCGAGCGTGTCGTTCTTGTCATCCACACGCACGAAGATGAACGCCATCAGCCCCAACCCCAGCGCGTGCGGGTCAAGTGTTGCCGTATAGCCCTTTATAAAGCCGCGCTCCTCCAGCTTCCTGACCCGCTCAAGCGTCGCAGAGGGCGTCAATTCCACAGCTCGCGCTATATCGACATTCGTCATGCGCCCATCCTTTTGCAGCAACTCCAGGATGCGCGCGTCCTTTTCATCAATCATCTACTCATTACTCCACAGCTATCCGCAGGGGCCTGATCTGCCTGCTCCGTCTCGTTTTCCGCGCCCTTCGGCCTGGGGCGGCGCACCAGTTCGCCCCCGCAGTTCGGACAGACGAAGCCCATCCAAAGGGTACAGGCATGGCAAAAAGTGCATTCGTAAACGCATATATAAGCCTTTTCGTGACGGGCAATCCCCTGCCCGCATCTTTCGCAGTGACTCTTCAGTTGCAGGGCCATATCCCTTGTACGCTCCTGTCAATAAAGTAAAACCGCGCACGCCGTAAGTCTAAAAAATAAGGGGTTCAAGGCATAATACGAACTATAGCCGCCAAAGTTCCTTCTTAAGCTAAGTATATACGCCTGGTCGTAGGATTTAGCAAATTATATTATCTGATAGCTTGGCCCATTCCGAATCTTTTACGGAATCTCGTAGGGGCAGGAGGAGCGATTTGGGACTTGACAAAGAGGGACTCAACCTTTATTATTCCATCACGCTCAGCAGCCGAACATTCTCTTAATCCTTAAACCTTTTACTGCTGCCCTGAGCGACTGTTTTAAGGAGGAATTTGAGATATGAGCATAGTTCGTTACGACCCATTCCGTGATTTGCGTAGTTTGCAGGACGAGGTAAATCGCCTCTTTTCGACCAATCTGTCGCGCGCTTTTGACGACGAGGGGATTGCGCGCGGGGCCTGGATGCCGAACGTGGACATCTACGAGAACAAGGATCAGATAGTGCTTGAAGCCGAGTTGCCGGGGATGAATCGGGAGGATTTCGACCTTTCGATTGAGAATAACATCATCACCCTGCGCGGCGAGCGCAAGTTCGAGAAGAAGGACGACGGCGACAACTATCATCGAGTAGAGCGCGCTTACGGCACCTTCACCCGCTCATTTACGCTGCCGCAGACCGTTTCGGCAGAAGGCGCAACCGCCGAGTACAAGAATGGCGTGCTGCGCGTCACGCTGCCCAAGCGCGAAGAGGTCAAGGCGCGTCGCATAGAGATTAAGGGTGAAAGCGAAACCGCTCAGCCGCGCACCATAGAGGCCAAGGCCCAGTCGGGTACGAGCGGCGAGAGCAAGAAAGCCACTACGGCTGCTCGTTAATTTCAAGGGGTTTCAGTTTAAGGGCGGAGCAGGCTCTTTGCGGAAAGCTTCCTGAGCCGCTCCGCTTTTATACTCAAGTTATAAGGCACGAAAGCAATGCGTTTAGATCGTTACACACTGCGCGGCCAGGAGGCTATCCAATCGGCGATAGAGGCGGCAGAGCGCAATCAGAACCAGCAGGTAGAGCCGGAGCACTTGCTCTTCGCCATGCTTGAGCAGCCGGAGGGGACTGTGCGCCCACTGCTCGGCAAACTCGGCGCGAACGTGCAGGTCGTACTTAATGACACGCAGGCGGCAGTCGCGCGCTTTCCCAAAGTTCAGGGCGCGCCGCAGCAGTACTTCAGCCCGCGTCTCAGCCAGGTCTTTGCGGCCTCGCAGAAGCAGGCCGAAAGCATGCAGGACGAGTACATCTCTACGGAGCATCTGCTGCTGGCTATTGCTGATGAGAAGGACGGGCAGGCAGGGAAAATCCTGCGCCAGCACGGCGTCACGCGCGACGACCTCTTGAAGGTGATAGAGCAGATGCGTGGCGGCGCACGCATCACGGATCAGAACGCAGAAGCGAATTATCAGGCTCTCTCCAAGTACGCCAAGGATTTGACGGAGCTTGCGCGTCAGGGAAAGCTAGACCCTGTGATAGGGCGCGATGACGAGATACGCCGCACGATTCAGGTTCTCTCGCGGCGCACGAAAAACAATCCCGTGTTGATAGGCGAACCCGGCGTGGGAAAGACCGCCATCGTCGAAGGCTTGGCGCAACGCATTGTCTCCGGCGACGTGCCGGAAACGCTTCGCAACAAGCGGTTGGTAGGTTTAGACCTCGGCTCCATGCTCGCGGGCGCGAAATACAGGGGCGAGTTCGAAGACCGTCTTAAAGCTGTTTTGAAAGAGATTGAGAACGCGCAGGGACAGATTGTGCTCTTCATTGACGAGCTTCACACGCTGGTTGGCGCGGGCGCTGCTGAGGGCGCTATTGACGCCTCGAACATGTTGAAGCCCGCGCTCGCTCGCGGCGAGTTGCGCTGCGTCGGCGCGACTACACTGGCCGAGTACAAGAAGCACATAGAAAAGGACGCAGCGCTTGAGCGCCGCTTCCAGCAGGTTTACGTGGGCGAGCCTTCGGTCGAAGACACGATTGCGATTCTTCGCGGGCTTAAGGAGCGCTACGAGGTGCATCATGGCGTGCGTATCAAGGACAGCGCTATTGTCGCAGCCGCCACGCTCTCGAACCGTTACATCACAGACCGCTTCCTGCCGGACAAGGCCATAGACCTGATTGACGAGGCGGCTTCGCGCCTGCGTATAGAGATTGATTCTCTGCCGCAGGAGATAGACCAGCTTGAGCGAGAGATTCTTCAACTTGAAATCGAACGCCAGGCTCTACAGCGCGAAGAGGACGAACGCTCGCTCGCTCGCCTCAAAGACATAGAGCAGCGCATAGCCGATCTCAAAGAGAAATCCTCTGCCATGAAGGCCAAGTGGCAGTCGGAGAAGGAAGAGATCGAAAAGATGCGTACAGCCAAGAACGAGCTTGAGCAGTTAAAGCTTCAGCTTGAGCAGGCCAGAAACGCTGGCGACCTTGCGCGTGCGGCTGAGCTTCAGTACGGCAAGATTCCAGAGCTTGAGCGCACGCTCACAAATGAGCAGACGCGCTTGCAGGAGTTGCAATCGGACGGCGTGATGCTCAAGGAAGAGGTTGACGAAGAGGATGTGGCCGACGTGGTGGCGCGTTGGACTGGCATCCCCGTTTCGAAGATGCTGGAAGGCGAGATGCAGAAGCTCGTCTCTATGGAAGAGCGGCTGCGTAATCGCGTCATAGGCCAGGACGAAGCTTTGACGGCTGTCTCTAACGCAGTGCGTCGCGCGCGTGCGGGGCTTCAAGACCCCAATCGCCCCGTAGGCTCTTTCATCTTCTTAGGCCCCACGGGCGTCGGTAAAACCGAGACGGCCCGCGCGCTCGCGGAGTTTCTCTTCGATGACGAGCGCGCGATGGTGCGCCTGGATATGTCCGAGTACATGGAGAAGCACGCGGTCGCGCGCATGATTGGCGCGCCTCCGGGCTATGTCGGTTATGAAGAGGGCGGGCAGTTGACGGAAGCTGTGCGTCGTCGTCCCTACGCGGTCATCCTCTTTGACGAGATAGAGAAGGCGCACCCGGATGTCTTCAACGTGCTGTTGCAGATTCTGGACGACGGGCGTTTGACGGATTCAAAGGGGCGCACGGTTGATTTCAAAAACACCGTGCTGATTATGACCTCGAATTTAGGCTCGCGGGAGATTCAGGCTGCCGAAGGCGACGAGAAGCAGATACGCGCGGCGGTCGCGGAGATTCTTCGCCTGCACTTCAAGCCGGAGTTTCTGAACCGCATCGACGACATAGTCATCTTCCGTCAATTGTCGCGCGAGCAGATTTCCGAAATCATAGACGTGCAGCTTGAGCGCTTGCGTCAGATGTTGAATGAGCGCAACATCACTCTTGTCCTGGACGATTCCGCGAAAGAGCTTCTGGCGCGCGAAGGCTACGACCCTGCTTACGGAGCGAGGCCCTTGAAGCGAGCCATACAGACGCTCATTCAAAATCCGCTCGCAGTGCGTCTCCTGCGCGGCGAAGTTGCGCCCGGACAGACCATACGCGTCTCAGCCGACGGCGACAAGATGAAATTCTCAACCGAGACGGCTGCTGCGGCAGCATAACTTGGAGTTGTTTATGGCTCAGTACTGGGACCCTTTGCGAGATTTGGTTGCATTGCAGGATAGGATGAATCGCCTGTTTGATGAGGCGGCGCAGAGGCGTGCGCGCGAAGATGGTGAGGAGGGCGCAGAGATAGAGCGCGCCGACTGGACGCCCACGGCAGACGTTTACAACCGGGAGGAGGAGTACCTGATTGTGGTTGACCTGCCGGGCGTGAGCCGCGAGGCTCTGGACATCAGCCTGAATAATGATAGGCTCTGCATTCGCGGCGAGCGCGTGCCGGACGCGGAGCAGCCGCAGCAGGCCCGCGCAGAGCGGCCATTCGGCACTTTCCTGCGCAAGTTCGGCCCGCTGCCCCCGACCGT
>JACVRN010000146.1 GCA_014534425.1 Pyrinomonadaceae bacterium | reverse complement strand
GGCGTCAACTGGCCCGCCATCCGCGCCAAGTACGAACAGCTCGTACCATTCATCGCCAACCGCGAAGACCTCAACTTCGTCCTGACGGAGATGGGAAGCGAACTGATGGCCGGTCACATCTACGTTGAGCGCGGCCCAGACGCGCCGAAGGTCGCGCGCAACGACGGCGGATTGCTCGGCGCAGAGATTGCGCTCGACGCTTCAGGCTATTTCAGAATCACTAAAATCTTTCCCGGCGAAAACTGGCACGACAGCTTTCGCTCGCCACTGACCGAGCCGGGCGTGAAAGCGAAAGTCGGTGATTTCATACTTGCTGTTGACGGTCGCTCCACGCGAGGCGTGAAGAATTTCTACGAGTTGCTCGAAGGCAAAGCCGACCGCGTAGTAACTCTTACGCTTAATTCTCGCGCGGACACTGCGGGCGCGCGAGACGAACGCGTGCGGCCCATCAAGAACGAAACCAACTTACGCTATCTGGACTGGGTGCAGACGCGACAGGCGATAGTGGACAGGCTGTCGGGCGGGCGCATAGGCTACATACATGTACCCAACACTGCGGTCGAAGGCAACCGTGAGCTTTTCAAAAACTTCTACCGTCAGACAAAGCGGGACGCGCTCATCATAGACGACCGCTACAACGGCGGCGGCTTCATACCCGACCGCATGATAGAACTGCTTGAGCGGAAACCCTTGAGCTACTGGGCGCGCCGTGGGATAGGCGCGACCTCCACGCCCGCGTTCGCGCACCTGGGGCCAAAGGCCATGCTGATTAACGGCTACGCAGGCTCAGGCGGCGACGCGCTTCCCTACTACTTCCGCGAGCGCGGCCTCGGCAGAATCTTCGGCACGACTACCTGGGGCGGACTCATAGGTCTTTCCGGCAACCCACAACTCGCGGACGGCGGCAGCCTAAGCACGCCCACCTTCCGCTTCATGAACACGGAAGGACAGTGGGCCGTAGAAGGCACCGGCGTTGACCCTGACACGGAAGTCGTTGACAGGCCGGAAGCGCTCGCTCGCGGCGAAGACCCGTCGCTGGAGGCGGCCGTGAAATACCTTATGGAAGAACTGCGCCGCAACCCGCCCAGGCGAGTCGCTCCACCCGCGCCGCCAGTCCTGCTTAGGCAGTAAGCGATAATAAAAGCAGGTCAGTACCGCCTGCGGTAGCGGGCGGGTCGTAAGTCTAAGCTTGAGACCCGCCCGCTACCGCAGGCGGTACTGACCTGTGGTTTGCAGAGGCTTGATGAATTAGCCGCGCACCTTCTGCCTTTTGGCGCGGCGGTCGTCCAGGACTTCGACGCTCTCTTTGACGCGCGTGTAGATGCCATCGGCGTCCAGGCCGTATTTCGCCAGCAGAAGCTTTGCGTCGCCGTGCGTGACCAGCCGGTCTGGAATCCCTATACGCACTACGCGCACGCTGTCCAGGAGGCCGTTCTCTTCAAGAAGCTCCATGACGGCAGAGCCGAAGCCTCCTGCAAGGTAAGCTTCTTCAACCGTGACTATGAGCCGTTTGGTGCGCGCCAGCGCAAGCAGCAGGCTAGCGTCCAATGGCTTGACGAAACGCGCGTTGACGACCGTCGTCTCTATCCCTTCGGCTGCCAGATGCTCCGCAGCCTGCAAAGACGGATGCACCATTGAGCCGTAGGCTACGATTGCAGTCTCGCCTCCGTCGCGCAGGATTTCGCCTTTGCCCACTTCAAGCACCTGCGGCTCTCTATCAAGAGGAACGCCCACGCCGTTGCCGCGCGGGTAACGCAGAGCGGCAGGCCCGGGGTGCTCTATGGCCGTCAGCAGCATGTCGCGCAGTTCCGCTTCGTCCTTGGGAGCCATCAGGATGATGTTGGGCATGGCGCGCAAGTAGGCTATGTCCAGCAGCCCGTGATGGGTCGGCCCGTCAGGCCCGGCAATGCCCGCTCTATCCATTGCGAAGGTGACGTTCAGGTTCTGTATGCAGACATCGTGAATCAACTGATCGAAGCCGCGCTGGAGGAAGGTCGAGTAGATGGCTGCCACGGGCTTGAGTCCCTCGCAGGCCATGCCCGCCGAGAAGGTGACGGCATGCTGCTCGGCTATTCCA
This sequence comes from Pyrinomonadaceae bacterium, assembly GCA_014534425.1. Taxonomy (GTDB): domain Bacteria; phylum Acidobacteriota; class Blastocatellia; order Pyrinomonadales; family Pyrinomonadaceae; genus JACVRN01. The sequence goes on along the minus strand of JACVRN010000146.1, from coordinate 9,237 downwards.
ACATCGAAGGAGCGCTCGGGGAATCTCTTCAGCGCGCGGTCTATGCCTGTGCCGTCGGGCATGGCGGCTGTGAGCGCGACTATCTTTTCATCCTTAGCCATCAACTCGCAGAGTGTGTCGCCGAAGACGGCTGTGTACTGCGGAGCTTTGGAGGATGATTTAACAGGCTCGCCCGTGCGTATGTCGAAAGGCCCCGTGGCGTGCCACGCGTAGTAATTCTTCTCCGAAGACGGAAAGCCCTTGCCCTTGGTTGTGAGAGCGTGAACGATGACGGGGCCGTCCTTTATCTGCTGAGCCTCGCGCAACGCAGCCACCAGTGCGCGCGTGTTGTGGCCGTCCACGTAGCCTATGTACTTGAAGCCAAGCTCGTTGACCAGCGCGCCCGGAAGCACAGCCGCCGCCAGAGCGTCCTTCATAGTCTTGGCCGCTTGATGAAGCCGCTCGCCGAAGCCCGGAATAGAGAGCAGCGTTCCTTCGACCTCATCCTTGAAGCGATGATAGCCGTGCGCCTCGCGTATGCGGTTGAGATAGCCCGTCAGCGCTCCGACCGCAGGCGCAATAGACATCTCGTTGTCGTTCAAGAGCACTATGAGACGAGTCTTAAGATGGCCCGCCTGGTTGATGGCTTCCATAGCCATGCCGCCCGCCAGTGAAGCGTCTCCGATAATGGCGCAGACGTGATGCGACTGTTTCATGCGGTCACGCGCAATCGCCATCCCCAGCGCGGCTGAGATGGAGGTGGACGCGTGGCCCGCGCCGAACACGTCGTACTCGGACTCGTCGCGTCTTAAAAAAGGCGAGAGGCCGCCGTACTGCTTGATGGTCGGCAACTGGTCGCGCCTTCCAGTCAAAATCTTGTGCGCGTATGCCTGATGGCCCACGTCCCAGACGACGCGGTCTTCCGGCGTATTGAAAGCGTAATGAAGTGCGACGGCCAGTTCCACTGCTCCGAGGCTTGCGCCCGTGTGGCCGCCTATGCGCGACATGGTTTCAAGTATGTATTGTCGAATTTCGTCTGCGACCGTCTGCAATTGTTCCGGCTTCAGGCGGCGCAGGTCTGCGGGCGAGTTAATCTCGTGTAAGAGTTCCATCCTGGCCGCACATTGTAGCGCGACTCAGAGCGTTTTTGCTAATCGCGTATGAAATTGTAGCTAATCGTGCCGGAGACTTTAACGGGCTTGCCGGATAACATGGTGGGCTTAAAGCGCGCCTGGTACGCAGCCTGGACGGCTGCCTGTCTGAGAAGAGGATGACCGCTCACAGCCGTCGCGGACGTGACCTTGCCCGTCTCGTCAACTATCACCTGAACTATGACCGTGCCGGAAGCGCCCGCAGCTTTAGCCGCAGGCGGGTACGCTGGCCTCGGCAGGCTGACGGCTTTGTCGTTGAGCATTCCGCCGGACACCGTGCCCGCCGGAGCAGCAGTGTTCGAATCCACGGGCGGCTCTTCGGTTTCCGCAGACGTGTTGGCGTTCGACTGATTGGAATTCTGGTTGGTTGATTGGTTGCCGTTCTGCGCTTTGCCAAGGTCTTTGAGCCTATCGCCCAGATTACAGAGCGACAGGGCGAACGCGAGAATCGCTACGCCTAGAAGATTTTTCATCAGGAACCGTGCCTGCCAGGGATTGAGACGAGCAACGGTCTTCTAAAACAGAATCTAACTTCAAGTCAACGATTATTCCTTTTTTTAAGACCAAACGATCCCGGCCCGCGTCTAAAGGAGCGAGGCAGACGAACTTCGGTCGCCTTCACAGAGCTTAAAAAATTATTCCCCACAGTCATCAACCCGCAATTCTGTTTGAAGGAGCATTTGAATCATGATACTGAAGAAAACTTTAACATTCGCCGCGCTTGCCCTGGGGCTTATGCTCTGTTTAGGCGCGTCTGTTTTCGCGCAGCAGCCTCAAGGCGGCGGTCGCGGCCCTGGCGCACAGCAGGGACGCGAGGGACGCGAAGGGCGTGAAGGAAGACGCAGAGGCGGCCCAGGCTTCGGCCTGCGTGGACTGCGCGAGCTTAACCTGACGGACGCGCAGAAAGAACAGGCGCACGCCATCTTCGACCGCTACGCCGCAACCATACGCCCGCTACGGGAACAGTTGATGGCGTTGCGCGAGCAGTCGCGCGCAGGCAACGCCCCCGCAAACTCTGAAGAACAGGCCAAAGCGTTGCGCGAGCGCATACGCGAATCCGAAAAAGCCATGCGCGCGGAAATCTTAGGGATACTGACGCCGGAGCAGCGCACTAAGCTGGAAGAGATGGAGAAGGAGCGCAAGTCTCGCCGCGACGAGATGCGTAAACGCCGCGACAGCGCCGATCCTGAAGTACAATAAGGGCTGAAGATAATTTAGCTAAACGACAAGAGCAGCTTGGGGGATGAAACCTACTTCATCCCTCAAGCTGCTCTTTTAATCTCTTCACACTACGCTCTCTTAACGCGAAATCGAAACCGGCTCGGCCTGCGGCACGCAGCATGACGAAGAGGCTCCGGCGCTCGAAACATTTTCGGTAGAGCATGCAGACGACTCCGCCAGATTGTCTTCCAGCACTACGAAGACTTCCCACTCGTTGCCGTCCGGGTCATGCACCCAGGTCTTGTCCTGAATGGCATAGCAGCAGTTAGTCTGCATCTCGTCACGAGTGACAAGCCCCTCGCTCTGCCATCTCTCGCGCATCGCCAGCACGTCTTCGGTCGAACCGACCTGCAACCCCATGTGCGAGAGCGCACCTCGCTCGTTAAACGGCACCTGATTCAAGGTCAGGTTGAGTGGCGGGTTCTCCACATTGAACTTGGCGTAGCCCGCGCGCACCTTTCCAGGCTCTATACCGAGCATCTTCCTGTAGAAATCTATGCTCCGTGTCACATCGCGCACGTTCAGGGCCAAGTGCGCCTTGAGCACCTGAACCGGCCTTAATGCTCCCTCTTTCTCCATCTTCTTTAGCTCCTTCACAGTCGAAATTTCACATTCGCCTTGGCGAATATGAGAGCAGCATACGCCCCGGCGACGTATCTGTCAAGACAAATATGTATTCCCGTGCTAAAATATTTTCATGAGCGGAAAGAAGAGAGCATTCGATATGGAGTTGCTGTTTCGGGCGCTGGCCGACCGGACGCGGCTGAGGCTTTTGAACTTAATGGGCGGGGACGAAATCTGCGTTTGCTTTCTGGTCGAAGGCTTGAAGATGCCGCAGCCGAAGATTTCCAGGCACCTTGCTTACCTGAGGCGCGCGGGCGTGGTCTCTGCGCGGCGCGAGGGCAAGTGGATGCATTATCGCGTGGCGGAGCCGCCCGAAGAACACGCCGCGCGCATCTTCAGAGAGGTGCGCGAGTGGCTCAGGCAGGACGCGGAGATGCAGCGAGACCGCTCGCGTCTAATCAAGCTCTGCTGCGCGCCGCAAGTGCCCGTGCAGTTGAAAGGCGCGCCGAGGCCCGCAAGCCTCATGGCAAGCTAGAAGAGCAGGCGTGAGGGCAGAAAGGTGAGAGCCGGAGTTTAGGCGGCGATGATTTTCCCGGACTGATTGGTCTCTTCGTGCAGCGCCGTGATGGGATGGCCTATGAATTCTCCTTCGAGCAGGCGTGAAGCTTCTTTGCTCGGCAGAGCCTTTGAGAAGTAGTAGCCCTGGCCCTCGTCGCACTTCATGGCGCGTAGCTGTTCAAGCTGCGCTTTCGTTTCGATTCCCTCGGCTATCACCTTCATCCCTAGATTGCGCGCCAGCATGATGATAGTCCTGACTATCTCTGCGTTCTCGCTGTGGTCGTTCATGCGGCTGACGAAGGAGCGGTCAATCTTCAGCGTGGTGCTGGGGAAGCGGTGCAGGTAGCTCAAGGAAGAATAGCCTGTGCCGAAATCGTCTATGCTGGATTTAACGCCGAACTCGCGCAGTTGACTGAGCATGTCCGTGACCGTTTCGATGTTCTCCATGACGACCGATTCCGTTATCTCAAGCTGGAGGCTGTGCGGCTGAAGCCCTGTCTCTTCCAGAACTTCTTTGACCTGCCGCATGAGGTTGGGCTGCATGAATTGCTTCGCAGACAGGTTCACGCTCATGGATAAAGTTGAATCGCCGTTCGTTAGCTCCTGCCACTCGCGCATCTGCCTGCAAGCCTCGCGCAAGACCCATTGGCCTATGGGGAGAATCAATCCGTTTTCTTCCGCCACGGGGATAAACTCAGCCGGAGAGATAAAGCCGTACTCCGGGTGCTGCCAGCGAATCAACGCTTCGAAGCCCGTGAGGCTGAGCGTCTCAAGCGAGATGATGGGCTGGTAGAAGAGCACGAACTCCTCTCGCTCGATTGCGCGCCTGAGGTCTGTCTCAAGCTTCAGGAGATTCATGGCGTGCGCGTGCATGGTTCTGTCGAAGACTTCGTGGCGCGCTTTGCCCAGGGATTTGGCGCGGTACATGGCCGTGTCCGCGTCGCGCAGTATGTCGTCGGGCCGCTCGTAGCCTATCTCGCTCGATGCTATGCCTATGCTGACGCTGGTGAAGACTTCGTGGCCGCCGAGGTTGAAGGGCGACGACAACTCTTTTTCGACGCGCTCGGCGACGCTAATCGCTTCGCAGATGTCTTCAATATCTTCGAGCAGGATTGTGAACTCGTCGCCGCCGAGTCGCGCCACAGTGTCGCCCGGCCTCAAACAGGTCTCAAGTCGGCGGGCTATGCCAATCAGCAGTTGGTCTCCGACCATGTGGCCCAGGGAATCGTTGATGACTTTGAAGCGGTCGAGGTCAAGGAAGAGGACTGCGAACTTGTGCGCGCCCAGGCGCTTGGTTCTGGCTAAGGATTGACGCAGGCGGTCTATGAAGAGGGCGCGGTTCGGAAGGCCCGTTAGCGTGTCGTGGAAGGCGTCGTGAAGAAGCTGGCCTTCGGCGCGCTTGCGATCCGTGATGTCCTGAATCTGAAAAATCAGGCGCGTCAGTTTCTTCCGCGCGTCGTGTATGCGAGAGATGCTCAGCAGGCTCCAGACTTCCTGGCCGTCCTTATGAAAATACCTGGCTTCGGTCTGGTAAGAGCTTATCTTCTCCTCAATCAAATCTTTGACGTGCGCCAGCACAGCGCCCAGTTCGTCCTGGTGCGAGATTGACTGGAAATTCGTCTCAAGTAGTTCCTGCTCGGTGTAGCCGACTATGTCGCAGAGGGCGCGGTTGACCTGAAGCCAACGGCCTTCGGGAGAGACCAGCGCCATGCCTATGGCTGCGTTATCGAAGGCGGAGCGGAAGCGCTCTTCGCTCTCCTGCAACTCGGCCACGTGGCGCTCTGCGGCTTCTATATTCTTGAGATAGGTTCGATAGGTGAAATAAACGATGGCGATGATGGGGACTGCGGCCAGGAAAGCCTGAAAGCCTATGACGCCTATGGCCTTGCTGATGATTCCGGCAGCCGATGCTCCGGCAAAGTAGGTGATGGAAGTCCAGAGATAATGTTTGCGCCAGGTCTGCCACAAGGGCTGATTGGTCTTGAGAGCAAGGCCGATGGCGACGAGGCTTGAGTTGGTGATGTACTGAACCAAGGCCAGCGTGCAGATGGCTACGACGAAGATGGACGAATAGCCCTCGCGCGTCAGCCCTTCAAGCGGCCCGAAGCAGAGCCTGAGAACCCAGACGCTGACGAAAGTGGAGAAGGCTGTGACAGAGATGTTGAGCAGGAAGGTGAGCTTCGTCTTGGCTACGCGCAAGCTTGAGCAGAAGCCGTCGAGCGCCGCCAGCAACACCGCAGCCTCTCCGCCGCAAAGCAGCATCGTCAGGAAGATGAAAGTGTCCGAGACGGAGATGCGCGAAGAGAGCTTTGGAATCTGAACCGTGACGTTGGAGCCTAAGAAGAGTGTGGCGATGACCAGAAACAGAAAACGCCCGTTGACCTGTGCTGCGGTGAAGCGGTAAATCGAAAAGGCGAGCGCCCCCATGCCGCAGGCAATCAAGAACCGGAAGTAGATGTTCGTGAGACGATGTTTATTTCCAACTTCCATTGTGTGGCGTGTCCTGATGGGAGTTGAAGTAGCTTACTTCAACAGGGGTTTCTCTGGTGAGGTGTAAGGGATTTGAAAGGGGGAGCAGCAATTTGGGGCGCTGCCCCCTTTCCGCTTATCCTTTCTATTCGGCTCCGTCCAGCGTTTTGTCGCCGCGAAGCAGTATGGACTGCGCGCGTATGGTGTAATCGCCCTTGATGGTGCCGTCGCCGAAGAGCACGCCGTCGCTAAAGATGACTCCGTCGCCGAACAGCACGCCGTCGGCAAAGAGCACGCCGTCGCCGAACAAGACGCCTGTGCTCATGAAGGGCACGCCTTCGCTCATGGCGATGCCGTTGCTCGTCAGAATGTTATCGCCAAAGAGCACGCCGTCGCTAAACATTACCCCATCGCTAATCAGCACGCCGTCAGTAAAGAGCACGCCGTCTGAAAGCAGAACGCCCGTGCCGTATACGCCCTGATACTTCGTGATAAGGTTTGTGCCGGTCGCGTAGGTTTTGTCCGCTATGATTCCCTGCGACCATTGGAAGCTGGTGTAGGAAGTAGTGCCGAGCGAGTTTAGATAAGAAAGCGTCGTCTGCGGCGTCGGCGTCTGTGTGGTGGACAGGAGCGGGCTTCCGACCACGGTCGAAGCCGTCAGGTCTGTTCTAAACGCTTTGGCAAGGCGGACTGCGCCTTCTATGTTTATCTCGCCCGCGCCCTGCTCGAACATGTTGTAGTTAGCCAAAGGCTGCGCCGTGTACATGAGGATTGCTTTAATCATGTTCGGCGTCAATTTTGGGTTGACCTGCAAGAGCAGCGCCGCAGCGCCTGCGGCTACGGGCGTCGCCATCGAAGTGCCGTTCAGACGCATCATCTTCTGATTGTCAAACTTGCTCACGCCAGCATCCAGCGTTGGGTCGCGCTTGACTATATAGTTGGAGACGGCTTCGGGAGCGACGATCTTATTGCCTGGAGCAACAAGGTCAGGCTTGATTAGATTATCGTAGTGCTTAACGCCCACCTCGTCCGTCCAGTAGCCACGCGTAGGCCCGCGCGAGCTATAGGTGGTCATGATGTCGTCGCTACGGTCGACCGTACCCATGCTGTTGCTCGCGCCGATTGTAAGCGCCGAAGGCTCGTTGCCGGGGCTGTGAATCAGTCCGTAAACCTTGTTGCCGTCCGCGTCCTTTCCGTCATTGCCTGCTGCCGCTACGACCACCATGCCGTCGTTAACCAGCGCCCGCACGGCCCTGCAAATCGGGTCGTCCTTGTAGGAATCGATCGCGGGCATGCCGAGGCTCAGGTTGACGATGCGAATGTTGTAGTACGAGTGATAAAGGAGCAGGTCGTTGAGGGCTGCGAGCACACTGGAAACTTTGCCTGTGCCCTGGGAGTTCAGCACGCGCAGATTGTAGATGGTCGCGCCCGGAGCTATGCCTACGTACTTGCCCTTCTGTACGCTGTCGTTACCGGCGGCGATGCCTATGACGTGCGAGCCGTGGCCGTAAGGGTCGTCCGTGCGATTCTCGCCCGTGTAGTCCTTGCTCGCGGCTATGCGGCCCGTGAAGGATTTGTGCGAGCTATAGATTCCCGAATCCAGGAAAGCTATGCCTATGCCTTTTCCATCCAGCGTGTAGCTTATGCCAGTGGCGCTCATCTGCTGGCGCACAGAGTCCGCGCCCGTAGTCGTGGAAAGATAGCCGAGCGAGACGACTTCCCTGTCGGAAGAGATGTAAGAGACTTCGTCAAAGGAGGCCAGTTCATCTATGACATCCGTGGGCAGTTCCACGGAGAGCATGTTCAGGTTATCGAACTGGCCGCGAATGTGAACGCCGTTGCTGTTGAGAAGCGCGTTTAAACGCCCGGTCGGTTTGCCCTGAAGCTGTATGATGACTTCGGCCTTCTTGGAGTCCTTCTTGCCGCCGCTCTTTTTATCTTTCAGGTCAGAGGAGACTTTGCTCTTATGGTTGCGGTCGCCGTCCTTACCCTTTTTGCCCTTGGAGTCAGCGCTCGCCGCCACGCCCATCAAAGAGGCGCAGGCGAGCGCGACCACGAGCAGAAGCGAGGTCAGCTTTAAGATTGAGGAAGAAGGTTTGAGCTTTCTCATCTCGATTCCTTTCAACAACCGTTTGGACAAGAGATACATGGCAGATACTTTCAAATCGAGTTTGTTCATGGCCTATTTCATGCAGGCCGTGTTATCGCCGTTGACCAGCACATTCTTGCCTGTGTAGTTCGTGCTGTTCGCGGTCGTTGTGTTATCGCTAAACAAAATTCCGTCGCTAAACAGGATTCCGTCACTGAAGAGAATCCCGTCGCTAAAGAGAATGCCGTCGCTGAAGAGGATTCCGGCGCTCATGACGAACTGGCCGCTCCCCATCACGCCGCCGTCGCTAAAGAGAATCCCGTCACTAAACAAGATTCCATCGCTAAAGAGAATGCCGTCGCTAGACATCTGGCCGTCGCCCATGACAACGCCGTCGCTAAAGAGAATTCCCAACGCATAAGCCTTCTGATACCTGGCTATCAGGTCATTGCCCGTGCCGTAGCCGTAATTGACAACGATGCCCTGCGCCCAGGGGAAGGTGTAACCCGCTATGGTCGTCTGCGCGCTTGGTAGCGACTTGCTGACCAGAAGCGTTGCGCCCAAAGGGGTGGTCGATTTCAAATCCGTTCGCACAAGCTGAGCCAGTCGGACTGCGCCTTCCACGTTAAGCTGGCCCGCGCCCTGCTCAAGCATGTTCGCGCCTGCCAATGGCTGAGCCGTGTACATCAAAATCATCTTGATGAGATTGGGCGTCAGGTTCGGGTTGACTTGCAGAATGAGGGCGACAGTGCCCGCGACGATCGGCGATGAGACGGAGGTGCCGCTCATGTACATCATTCGTTTGGTGTCGCCGCCGCGTCCCGCATCGAGCGTCGGATAGCTCGTGACCAAGTAGTTATCAAGAGCTTCCGCGTAGATAATCTTGTTGCCGGGAGCCACAAGGTCGGGCTTGATGATGTTGTCGTAGTGATTGACGCCGCTCGCGTCCGTCCAGTAGCTGCGTGTAGGCCCGCGCGAGCTATATGAAGCAACAACGTCGTCGCTTCTCACGTCCGTGCCGAAGGTGTTGGTCGCGCCTACAGTGATAACCGAAGGCTCGTTGCCGGGCGAATGTATGCGACCGTAAGTTTTGTTGCCCTTGTCGTCTTTACCATCGTTGCCTGCTGCTGCGACTACGACGATGCCCGCGTCAACCAACCGGCGCACGGCCTTGCACAACGGGTCGTTGACGTAGGAATCGAAGGC
>JACVRN010000062.1 GCA_014534425.1 Pyrinomonadaceae bacterium | reverse complement strand
GCAGCGCAAAAAGTACCAGAAGGTAGAGCGCTTCGGCGAGCATCTCCCGGCCTTGCGCCGCAAGACCAACGAAGACATCTCGCGTGAAGGCTTGACGAAGGAGCGCGTCCTGGCGGTCATAGTTCGTCTGATCAACGACCTGTATTTCCGCGTCGGCTCTGAGATGAGCGTCAAGCGCTACCGCACCTACGGCGTCACGACCCTACGCAACCGCCATCTTGAGATTAAACGGGGCGGTCGTCTCGTCTTCAGTTTCGTCGGCAAGCATCACATACGCCATCGCCGCATCATCGTGGACGAAGAGCTGGCCATGCTCATAGGCGACATCAAAAAGATAGGCGGCCACCGTCTCTTCAACTATTACGACGAGGAAGGCAAGGCGCGACCGATTAAGCCGCGAGAAGTCAACGAGTACATCAAGGCCGCTACTTCGCAGGAATTTTCGGCCAAGGATTTTCGCACTTGGGGCGGGACGCTGCTTGCAGCCGTCAAGCTGGCCGAGATTGGCGCTTCCGAAGATGAAAAGCAGGCGAAGAGGAATCTGGTCAAAGCCGTCAAGGTAGTGGCGGAGCACCTGGGCAACACGCCCACGGTCTGCCGCAGTTGCTACATACACCCGCGCGTGCTCGAAGCTTATTTGAAGGGAGTCACCCTAGAGGAGTTTCGCCGCCGCCTTGAGCGCTACATACGCCGCATAGAGCCGGAATACCAGCCCGAAGAAATAGCTCTCCTGAAGATGCTCAAGGCACAGCCAAACGGCGCGAAAAATTAACAGGGATGGACAGGATAGAGAGGATAAGAGAGAAAGATTGCCTTTTTCTTTATCCTGCTTATCCTGTCTATCCCTGTTTGAATCTGCCTTTACATCTTAGCCGTTTTGTCTCGCTGGAGTTGCGGCTTGGGGAATTTCTTGAGCATCTTCCAGAGCAGTATCACGCTGCCGTCCGAGTCTTTTCTGAGGACGCGAAAGGCTACGAGCGTGTCTGAGTCGCCATAGCTGATGGAGCGCAGCAGGTAGGTCGAGCCTACTTGCACGGGCAGCCTGTCCTTGTAGACGTAATTGTTCGCCTGAAAATCTGTGCGTGCGCGCATGGCGGCCTGTCGCGCTTCGGGTTCGGCTGACGGCGCGGCGTAGTTCAAAAGAAACTGCGCGCCCGCGTGGTCAAGCCCTACTTCCTGAAGCGGCACCTCGCCGAGCAGACAAAGATAGCCGAAGTCTGCGCCCGCAAAGCCCACGCTGAAGCTGTTCTGTTGTAGCTCTATATCGGAGCCTTGTCCGTACTCATGCTTGAGGCTGGCGAAAGAGTAGTAAGCGCCGCCGCCTCTAATTAAGAGCTTGCCGTCGTACTTCTCTCTGGGAAGCAGGCGAATCAAACCCGTGCCGGGCTGGTTCAGAAAATCCTCGTAAGGGGCGGCATCCTCGCGCGCGGGCGCAAGCAGCACCTTCTCTTTAGCTTTAACCTGCTCCTGCAAAGACTCTATCTCTTTCATGATGCGGTCGCGCTCAGAAGAGCTTTGCGCTAAGGCTTCGGAAGAAGAGAGGAGAGTGATTAAGAGAAGCAGCATGACGCTTCTAAGATGAATGTGCGACATCACGGCACCTCGCTTTGCTGTTTAGAAGTTTTGGCTGTTTAAGGGGAGGGCAGCGCTACTTTTATCAGGGATTCAGAAAATCCGCAATCAAAAAGTTGAGCGTAAAGCTAAGGGAGAAATTAACAGGGATGGACAGGATAAGAAGAAATTGATTCATTGATTCATTTCTTCATTGAATCAATGAACCGATGAATCAATCTCTTTCATCCTGTTTGAATTCCGCCTCTATTAAAAATGGTCGCTGGACTTCTTTGACCTTCCGCCTTTTCGTCTTCTCGCCTTGCGCTCGTCCACGCCTTTGAGGGAGGCGAGCGGCCAGAGCGTGTGCTCTATGCGCGCAAGTCCGGCTTCTACGACGGCGCGCACGACCTCTTCGGAAGGTTTATAGGCGGGCGCGGCTTCGTCCAGTGGCACACGACCGTCTGTGTTGACCAGTATTCCTGCCGCCGCGTACTCGTCATCAATCTGTCTCTGCGAAAGCGTGCGAGAGGCTTCGCCGCGAGAGAGGCGGCGGCCAGCGCCGTGATTGACAGAATAGCCGCTTCGGCTCGCGCCTTCCATCGGGCGCAGGATATAGCTGTAGTCCTTGTTGCTGCCCGGAATCAAAACCGGATGGCCCGTCTCTTCCCAGAAAGTTCCCTTCAAGGCAGGATGGCCCGCAGGGAAAGCGCGCGTAGCGCCTTTGCGATGCACCCACACCTCGCCGAAATCGGGATGCCATTCCCTCTGCACAAGGTTGTGGCTAATCTCGTATATCAACTCAAGGTCTGCGCCGAAGACTTCGCGGAAAGCGTCCGCGACCTGCTCGAAGATGACAAGGCGATTTAGGATTGCATAGTTTCCGCCAGCCGCCACAGCGTTCAGATAATCTTTGTAATGGCGCGACTCAGGCGTGAAATATCCAAGGTCAATATCCGTAATCGCTTCCGGGCGCTCTTCTCTTGCCAACTCGAAATAGTTCGTCGCCAGCCCGTGACCGAAGCCACGGCTGCCCGTGTGAACCTGTAGAAAGAGCGCGCCGGTCGCTTCCTCGCGCTGTAACTCTATGAAGTGATTGCCGCCGCCCAAACTCCCCAACTGGTCAAGCCCGCGTTCGGGTCTGCCTTTGCCGCCCCAGGGAATCTGCCAGTCATCTTCAACCGGGATGCGGTGCCGCTCCGCGCGGCTGCGGTCAAAGGTCGCGCCATATTTTTCAACGTAATACTCCGCCCCGCCTCGCACCAGATTATTGAACTCGCTCTCGGTCACACGCCCCAGGCGATGGCTCTTCCCGCCGTAGCCCATCTCCACACGCCGCATCACAGCCCGATTAAACTCCAGCTTCTTCTCCGGCGTAGCCGCCTCCGCAAGCACACTCGACTGCGCGCTCATCATCCCGCAGTTATGCACAAACACGCCCGCGTCCAACGCGAAATTTCCATACTCAGGAACAGTCAGACAGTAAACATCCGCGACCTCATCGAGAACCTCAACGGAGATAACTTTGTGATTGTATCCATGCTTCCACCTGCGATGATTGTGAATGCCGAACCCGCCAATCAAGACTTCTCCGCACGTTTCGCAGATGTGCTGTTTGTGTGCGACTTCGGATGATTTCTGGCGACCAGCCAAGCTGACGTTATAAGCCTGTAGGTATTTCTTTCCGCGTTCTTCGTTGCCCGCAACAGCCAGCTTAAAGTGTTCCGGGTTATTAGCCATATAATTGAGGATGTTTTTTGTTCCGCGTGCAGCGAAATATTCGTGCCCCTCTGCCGTCAGGGCTTTAGCCCGCAGAGCCGCTTTACGTCTAGCTTCAAACTCATCCGAATGAAAGTGCTCATTCCTTTCAGCAAGGGACTTGTGATAGCTCATGTGTTCTCGGTCACCCATGAAGCGCAAATTATCCGGGCGATTGTCCGAGGGCTGAAAGTTTATGTGGTGAATGATAGTTTTCTGCCCCGCGAAAGCAGGAATCTCACCAAGCAGCCCGCAACGCGCCATCATCCAGTGAACTCTTTGATTCGTGCCAGTAGCTGGATGCCTGACCAGCGTATAGCCTTCTTTATCTTTGCGTTTATCGAAGGGCATCAATGAAGTTTGCGGAGTGAGATGTTGCGCTTGGCGATAGGTGCCGTCGCGCAGCATGAACTCGTGGTCGGGCGTGCAGCGAATCTCTTGGCCGTTGTCCAGTGTGACTTTAACAAGCGGCGCATTGATGCGAGTTTTCCTGGCTGTGGCTTTTGATACCACGACCTTTTGTTCAGGCGAGAGAGCGTAAACGTAAATCTCGTTGCCTGAGCGCGCCAGATCGCCAATCGGATACGAATGCCCGTCAATGGTTGGCACGAGCGTGTCTTCAGTAAAACATCCTATGTCGTAGCCCACAGGCCCCATGGCGACTGCGCCTGTGTCAACGTCTGTGATGAGGACGCAGCCGACGGGGACGCCGTAGCCGTAGTGTGTGTCGGGCGTGATGACGACCAGCTTGACGCCTGGAAAGCGCGTGGCGTTGACTATCTGTCGGTAGAGAATGTCTTCGGCGTCATTCAGTAACGTTGGCGTCAAGAACAAGCGCACGGGCACGTCGCCTGTGTCTTCGGTTTGGAGGTCGTAATAGCCCAGGCCGTTCCAGCGTGCAAGGTGTTTCCAGTTGTCCGCGTTGTGAAGCTGGCGCGCGACCTTTAAGGCTTTGGCGTCCCTCTGTTCTTTGCTCATCTTCTGTCACCTTTGTTCTAGTAATCTTCATTATCTTACAACATGCTTCGAGTTGTTTCAGAGCGCGCCCGCTATTTCCACAGCCAAATCTTCTACGCTCTTCTCACGGGTCGCAGAGATGTGAAGCCGTGCGAGCGCGTAAATCGGACGACGCTCCTGGTAAAGACGCTCCGCCGTTTCCCTGTCCCGCGCCAGGGGCCGCGCCTCTTCGCCTTCGGTAATCCTCTGCCAGCACAATTCAAAGGGCGCGTCGAGCCAAACTGTCAGGCAATCGTGCGAGTGTATGAGCGCGCGATTTTCCTCCATCATCCAAGCGCCGCCGCCTAGGGCTATGACGCGCGCACGATTCATCTGAAGCACTACGCTCAGGGCGCGCCGCTCGGCTTCACGAAAGCGAGCCTCGCCTTCATCGTTAATCAACGCGGGCACGCTTCGCCTTTCGCGCTCGGTGATGATGTAGTCCAAGTCAATCATGCGGCAATCTAGGAGCGCGGCCAGCAGCGTAGCGACGCTCGATTTTCCGGCGGCCATGAAGCCAGTGATAACAATGCGGCTCTTTTCGTCGCTCATCTTTCAACCACAGATTCCAGCAGAGTATAAAACTCAGGGAAAGAAACGGAGACGCAATCTGCGCCCTCTATCTCGGAATCGCCCTCGGCCACAAGCGCGGCGACTGAGAAGGCCATGGCTATGCGGTGGTCGCCGTGCGAGTCCAGACGCGCGCCGCGCAACCGTGTGCGACTGAGTATAGTCAATCCGTCTTCGTGCTCTTCGACCTCTACGCCCATCGCGCGCAGATTTTCGACCGTGGCGGCGATTCTGTCGGTCTCCTTCAGGCGCAACTCCGAAGCGTCGCGTATGGTAAGACCTCCTATGACCTGCGTTCCCAGGACGGCCAGCATGGGCAGTTCGTCAATCAACTGCGGAATGAGAGCGCCGCGCAGAACATTTGACTCGCCCTCTTCTGTGGGCGCGAGTCCGGGGCCGCCGTCCACGAAGAGGTCTCCGTAGATTTCGTTGAAATCCGGGAAGTCAATCCAGCCGCCGTAATCAATCAGTTCCTGTCGTATATCCGCGCCGAGCGAGCGTAGCGTGGAAAGAAATTGTGTGCGCGTAGGGTTCAGCCCGACACGCTTTATCTCTAACTTTGAGCCGGGCAGGAGGGCTGCGGCGGCTATAAAAAAGGCTGCGGAGGAGATGTCGCCTGCAATCGCGCCGTCGTGCGCTTTTAGCTCGGCGGGCGGCTCCAGAGAGATTTTGTTTGATAAAAGGTTTGCGTTCTGTAGATCGCTTGTCTTGATATCAACGCCATAGCAATGGAGCATGCGCTCCGTGTGATCCCGCGTCCGGCCCGAACTCTCTATAACTTCCGTTCGTCCATTAGCGAAAAGTCCAGCGAGCAGTATGCAGGTTTTCACCTGCGCGCTCGCAACAGGCATCTCGTATGAGATGGCTTTGAGCGGCCTGCTTCCATTGATGCGAAGCGGCGCGCGGCCCTCGTTTGATTCAACCCGCGCGCCCATCAATTCAAGGGGCTTTATGATTCTATTCATTGGCCGCTCGCGCAGCGATTCGTCGCCCGTCAACACGGCTTCAAAGCTCTGCCCGGCCAGGACTCCGGCCAGCATACGCATGGTCGAGCCGCTATTGCGGCAATCAAGCGGAGAGCGCGGCGCTCGCAAGCCCTCTAGACCTACGCCTTCAATCAGGAGAGCTTTGCCGCCCGTTTCAAACTTCACGCCGACGCCCATCTTTTTCAGACACGCAAGGGTCGCCACGCAGTCGTCTGCGGTGGAGAAGTTTTCTATGCGAGAGGTGCCGCTTGAGAGCGCCGAGATGATGGCCGCGCGGTGCGAAATGGCTTTGTCGCCGGGCAGGCTCAAGTGGCCGTTGATTCTTCTTGCCGGACGAATTCTCATCAAGGCAAGAGGATGAAGCCGCAAAGATAAAAGCGCAAGCGCTAAAATCCACTTTAACTTTTCCATCCCTGTTAATTTCTTTTCCCCCTAAAGTGAGCCGATATATACTTTTCCCCCTTCTTGACATGCGGGTGCGGGGCGTGTTACACCGTCGAACTATTCCGGTTCGCTTTCCGAAGCTTTATGTTTTTAAGCCCAAGCCCGCCGGAGACGGCGCTGGGAAAGGCCGCACCTATCTCGTGACCGAAGAGACGACTGAACTCGAACTTGAGAGCCGCATAGAATCAATCGCCCGCGCCGCAGAAGTAGCCGCGCAGGTTGTACGGCGCTTAGGCTTGAGTGAAGAAGCGGCCTACGGAGTTGATATGGCCGTGCGCGAGGCCGTTACAAACGCCGTCCTGCACGGGAACCGTCAGGATGCGGCCAAGAAGGTAGAGGTCAAATTTCACGGCTCGCCTGAACGACTTGAGATAACGGTGCGCGACCGTGGGACGGGGTTCGATCTTAACAGTGTGCCCGACCCCACAGACCCGCAGAATCTTTTAAAAGCATCGGGGCGCGGCATTCTTTTCATGCGTACCTTTATGGATGACGTGCAATATTCCCGCCACCCGGAAGGCGGAACCGTAGTGCGTATGACTAAGAGAAAATAGGATGATTAAATTGAATCGGAGGAGATTTTTCCAAAATGGCTGAACTTGATATTAAAGAGCGTCAGGCCGGAGATGTAACCGTTCTGGACATGGATGGCAAGATAACGATTGGTGAGGGTTCGGTTGCGCTCAGGGGCGCTATTCGCCGCCTGCTCGAAGAGGGCAAGAAGAAGATTCTTTTGAACCTCGCAGGCGTCGGCTACATTGATTCGAGCGGCATAGGCGAGCTTGTATCAAGCTTCACGGCGATTAACAAGGAAGGCGGCCAACTGAAGCTCCTCAACCTGACGCAAAAATTGCAAGACCTGCTCGCCATCACAAAGTTGCTGACCGTCTTCGACGTTTACGAAAACGAGTCGGAAGCGCTGAGCAGCTACAAGTAGAAGTCCCGGGTTCCGTGTCCCAAGTCTCAAGTCAAAAACTGAGTTGACCTGGGACGTGGGACTTGGAACCTGAGACTCGTCCCATGTTTCGCAAGTCTCTGCGCCGTCTGCTCGCAATCGATGACCCGCCGGAGCGGACGGCGCTTGCCTTTTCCATAGGCATCTTCATAGCCTTTTCGCCCTTCCTTGGTCTGCATACTATCCTTGCCACGTTCCTGGCCTTCGTCTTTCGCTTCAACAAGGTGGCAATCTACACGGGCACCTTTATCAATAATCCCTTTCTGACTCTGGTGCCCATCATCCTTGCGTCTTACGCCATAGGCGCGCTCGTCATGGGGCGGCCCCTGCGGCTGCCCGAAGAGGGGATGCAGCTTCTGAAAGAGCCGCACCTTTTGACCGCGAGCTACTGGCTGGAGCTTTGGCATCACGCCTGGGACATACTGCTGCCCTTTTCCATAGGCGGCATGGCGCTCTCTGTGGTTTGTTCGCTCGCTGCTTATCCATTAACATTGGGTCTTCTTCGCCGCAGGCGAAAGCCGGGCGAGGGGCATCTCTGAAAAGGGAATTGTCATCTCTATTAATTCCTTTCCCGAAGAAGGAAAGATCTTCCTGTTCAAAATCAGTTATGAGAAGAGAAATTTTAAGCACGCTATTTTTAGCTCTACTGTTTGCTAGTAGCTCTATAGTTTTAGCGCAGAATCCGCAAACGACGCCCGCGCCGCAGCGCACTCCGCCGCCGCAACCCGCTCAGACGAGGCCGCAGGCCGCAGGCTTTGACCTCTCGGAATACGGCGTACGCATTCAGCCGGAGCCAAGGCTGATAGTGATGATGGCCGCGCTGGATGCCGCAGGCTTTGACCCCACGCCGCAAGGCATGGAACCTTCGCCTTTCCGCGCGCAGGTTCGGCGCGACCAGATGAATCTAGACCCGGAACTGCGAAAGCGTTTGAGCAACTTCTACAGGACGAACCTGATTGCGGGCAACGCCACTGCGGCAGAGCAGGCCGCGCGCTACGTCTCCTTGGCCTACGCGCTTGGCCCTGTGCCCACCCTGGAAGCGCCCGCGCGCTCAATTGACCTTCCCTCTGGCTTGCTGGAGGTTCTGGATTTTGCGCCGCTCGTCAGAGAGTTCTATGCGAAGTCCGGCATGGCCGAGCGCCTGCCCGGCTACCTGCGGCTTTATCAAACGGAAGTAGAGCGCCTGCGAGCGCCCGCGACCGAGATGGTTCGCTCCGCGCTCTCTTACCTTCACACGCGTCCCGTTACCACGACCATCGAGCGCATCCCCGTCAAGACGGACGCGAGCAAGAAGAACGAGCCGCCGCGCTACACTACGCGCGAGCACGAGCGACGCTTCTTTATAGTGCCAGATTTACTGGCAGCGCCGGGCACGATTAACTTCCGCGTCATAGGCGACGATTACTACGCGGTCGTGCCCTTTGATACTAACCCTGCGTCTTCGGAACTCCGAAGAGCGTACCTGCAATACGTCGCAGACCCGCTCATAGCCCGTTTCAATCGGGACATAGCCGCGCGCCGCGACGCCATCAAACAGCTTCTCGACGGAGTTGCTAAAAACGGCAAGAGCGTCAGCCCGGATGTGTTTTACGCTACGGCGCGCTCGCTGGTCGCTGCTGCCGACGCGCGATTGAGCGAGGCCGCGCGCCTTGACGTTGTGGCGCGAGATACGCAGAGAAGATTGGCCGCGACCAAAGATGCTGCGGCGCGTGACGCGATTCTGAAAGAGGCGCAAAACTCGCGCGCCGCCATAGCGGATGAGGCAATCGCGCAACTGGCGGAAGATTACGAGCGGGGCGCTGTGCTGGACTTCTATTTCGCAGACCAACTCAAAGGCGTGGAGACTTCGGGCTTCGACATCACAAGCTCTCTGGCAGACATGATTGCTTCTTTTGACGTGGCGAAAGAGGCTCGTCGTCTTGAAGAGACTGGCGCGGCGCGCGAGCGTGCTCTGGCAGCACGAAGAGCGCGCAAGAATCAATCGGCAGAGGCTACGGAGGACACAGGCGAAGCGAAGCGACGCCCGCTCATCAAGGGGCTGATTGAAGTTGACGACATGCTGCGGCTGAGGAATTACGAAGGAGCGGAAGCGCGCCTTCGCGCACTGCTTCAGGAGTATCCGGGCGAGCCTCGCATCTTCTTCGCTCTGGGCGAAGCCGCAACGCAGCAGGCACGCGAGACCACGGACGATAATTTACAGGTTGAGAGATTAAATCGCGCTCTGGCCCATTACCGCATGGCAGTGACGGCACCCACGGCTGGCTCTGACCCTGTGGTTCTTTCGCGCTCTCACGTAGCTATGGGCCGCATACTGGCTTTTCTTGACCAGCCCGCAGAGGCCATGAAGGAGTTCGACGCCGCCATCAAGCTCGGCTTTGTGCAGGGCGGAGCCTACGACGAAGCCGTGGCAGCAAAGCAGAAGCTGGCGCAGCAGCAGTAAGGAAAGGTAAAGGATAAAAACCATAAGGGCTGAAGCTTGACGAGAGTTAAGCTTCAGCCCTTATGGTTTTTCGCTCCCCTTTACAGAAACATCAGTTCGTCCAGGTTCAGGTTCTCAATCTTACGCAACTGCTCAAGCTGTTCGGGCTTGATTTTTATGCTCGGAATCTTGATTGGCGGGAGCTTGATTGGCTTAATCTCAGGCATCTTTATGTCTATGGTCGGGAGCGAAATCTCTAGAGGCTCAATCTCTAAAAGCTCTGGCGTGATTGCGCCCAGTTCCCGCTTCTCTGGCGTTACGGTGACGCTCATAGAATTGCGGTCGCGCACGACCTTTAAAGTCACGGCTCCCTCGGTCTTTCGATTGATGGCGCGCGAGAGGTCGCCGGAGCTTTCCACACGCTCACCGTCAACGTCCGTAATTACGTCTCCGGCCTTGAGTCCAGCGCGTGCCGCAGGGCTGTTTTCTGCGACGGAAGTAATGAGCAGCCCGCGCCCGCCGTTGATTCCGAAATATTCCGCAAGCTGCTTGGTCAACTGCGTAGTGGTGATGCCTATGCGACGCCCCGAAAGAAAGCCCACGCCTCCACGGTCTAGATTGAACTGTTCAAGTGCGCGCTGCGCCTGCTCTACGCCCTGTTGCTGCGAAGGGTACGCGCGAATGATGTCCTCGAACCTGTTGGGACGCCTGCCCACGTTGATGGAGACTTCCTGCTCCGAGCCGTTGCGGCTTATCTGAAGGCGCACGCTCTGTTCCGGCGCGGCCTCGTTAATCAACCGTTGCAGCTTGTTATGAGTCGTCACAGGCTCGTTATCGAATCTCAGAATCACGTCGCCCGCTTTGAGGCCCGCACGCGACGCGGGGCTGTCTTCCGCGACACGCGTGATGGCGAGGCCGCGCGGCTCGCGCAACTGGAAGCGGCCCATGTTCTCGCGCGTCACCTCTACAGTGGCTATGCCCAGGTAGTTGCCGCCCTGAAGGCTGACGGCAATCGAAGGACTCACGGCGGCCACGGGGCTTGCAGAAGCCGGGGGGCTGACGGCGACCGGGGGGCTTGGGGCCTGCGGCGCGCCGGGCGTAGCGGCGGTGGCCTGCTGCGCCTGCGCGCTGCTGCCCGCTACAGAAGCCGACAGAAGCAGGGAAGCTGAAAAGAGAAGCATCTTTTTAAGCGTCATGACACAAAGGTTCCTCCGAGAAGTTTTGCAGCCTTTCACGCCTGAGCCGAGTGCTAGTTCCAAAATCAAATCTCTCTAAATTTGGATAGTGATTCAATTCCAGGCGGAATGAAACAGGATGGATAGGATAGACAGGATAACAGCAAAGCAATTTATTTCTTGATTGGCCTCAGCCAATGATGTAAATATAGTGGTTAGGCCGTTGGCTTTCTGGCCGTGGGCTATTTCCCCAATAGCTTCACCGAAGGTCAAACGGCGTCTCGATTGAAAGCCTGGCGATTCTCCCGACCGCGTAAGGTTTCATCACCTGCAAGCAACAGCGAAGCGCTGGGAAGCAGTCTCTCGCGCACGCGTTCTTCAATTAACAATAGGGACAGTTATAGCCTTCCCTCTTTCGGGGGCTGCTTCGGAAGCCTTCAGAAAATTGATAGGTATTTATGTCAAGACGCCTATTCCCCCTGTGGCTCTTCTTCGTTCTGTTCGTGGCGCTCCCCGCGCATGCGAGCGCGCAAACATCTCTTCCAGAGCTTATACGACGTGTTAAGCCTTCGGTCGTCTCCGTCATCACCTACAACGACAAGAACGAGCCTTTGATTAGCGGCAGTGGTTTCTTCCTGCGACCCGGCCAAGTCATCACGAACCTTCACGTCATAGAAGGAGCCGCCCGCGCGGAGGTGCGCACGCTGGACGGCAAGGGCAAGACCTACGCGGTGACGGGCACGCTCAACGTGGACGACGAGGGCGACCTTGCGCTTCTGGCGGTTGACGTTCCGCAGGACAGGTCGCGCGCCGTCACGCTCACGACAGAGGTACCTGAAGAGGGCGAGGACATCTTCGTCATAGGCAACCCGCTTCGTCTTGAAGGCTCTGTCTCGAACGGAATAGTCTCCGCGCTCAGAGAGGTGCCGAACCTTGGAAAGATAATTCAGATTACAGCGCCCATCTCGCACGGCAACTCCGGCAGCCCGCTCTTTAACATGAAGGGGCAGGTCATAGGCGTTGTCACCATCAAGGTGACGAACGGGCAGAACATAAACCTTGCGCTCGGCGCTGCGCGGCTCGATGCGCTCAAGGCCGGAAAGCTTGTGACCTTTGAAGAGATGGCTGCAAAGCCAAGGAGCGGCCAGCAGGCGGACGTGCTGGGCGAGTGGTGGTATCGCAACGGTCTTAATTCGCTCTGGCTGGGTAACTACGACTCCGCGCTCGGCTACTTTGAGAACGCCGTGGACAAGAATCCCACGCGCGCCGAGGCGTGGATTCAGGTAGGCTTCTGCAAGGTCAAGCAGGGCAAGAATGAAGAGGCCATACGCGCCTACCAGCAGGCCATACGCTTGAGGCCCAACTCCTACGAGGCTTACAACAAACTGGGCGACGCCTACTATTACGCCTCGCGCTACTACGAAGCGATTGAAGCCTACCGCCGCGCCGCCGCCATACGCCCGGACTTGGCCGAAGCCTACTACAACCTCGGCATGACCTACCTTGAAGTTGGCAACCGCACGGCTGCTGTCGCGCAAAGCCGTGTCCTGCAACCCCTCGACGCCAAACTCTACGAAAAATTGATGGGCGAGATTCAGAGATAAAATTGTAGGGGCAGGGCTTGTCCCTGCCCGCTCTCACTTTCAAAAAACGGGCAGGAACAAGCCCTGCCCCTACAATTAACTACTCGCCTAGCTGAGAAGTAAATACTCGCTTGTCTACTCTCGCGGGGTCGCCGAGGACTACGAAGCGGAGGTTCTTCATGTACTTTTGCGCGACGCGCTCAACGTCTGTGGGGCGCACGGCTCTGAGGCGCTCTATGTAGCTCAGGGCGTTGCGCCAGCCGCCGCCTATTAGCTCGTACTGTGCAAGCTCTCCCGCCTGTGCCGCGTTCGTCTCCTGACGCAGATAGTAGTTCGTCAGATAGCCAGAAACGGCTGCCGTAATATCGTCCTGGTCAATCTGCTCCTGCTGAAGGCGCGTAATCTCGCCTAGCATCACGCGCACGGCCTGGTTCGCGTCCACAGCCGTCACGTAGATGCCGCCTATGTTAGCGCCCTGGCTCCCCAGAAAAGCGTCCGGCGCGTAAGAGAGATTGCGCTTGAAGCGCACCTCTTCCAGCACGCGCTGGCTGAGTATGAAAGAGGCTATACGCATGGGATAGATGTCTTCACTCGTCAGGGGCGGCGCGGCGAAGATTCCCTGAACGTAGTTGGTAGGGATAGCTCGCTGCGTAATATCGACGGAGGGCGCTGTGAAGGCTAGCTGCTGTACGGGCTGCGGCTTGTAATCTCCGCGCGGGAGTTTGCCGAAGGACGCAGCGATGCGCTCGCGCAAAGTTTGCGCGTCCAGGTCGCCTACTATGACCAGCAGCAGGCGCGAGGTCTGCATCATCTGTTGATGATAGCGGCGCAGGTCTTCGGGCGTCAGCCGCGCAACCGTCTCAGCCGTCCCCTCAGGGCGATTGATGTAAGGGTGGCCCACGTAGACCGCTCGCTCCTGAAGGCGTTGCAGGTAAGTGTCAGGGTCGTCCTGGTCGTCGCGCAAGGAGGCCACGAGTCGGCTTTGAACGATGCCCACGTCCTCTTTGGTAAATGAAGGACGCAGCGCTATGTCGGTGAAAATCTCCCACGAGCGGTCAAAGTTGGGCCGCGTGGAAGCCATGGAAAGCACAGAGTAATCGTAGTTGACGCTGGAGCCGAAAGTCGTGCCCATGCGCGCCAGTTCCGAGCGCAGCCGCTCGCGCGGGAAATTGGCGCTCGCTTCCACAGCCGTCGCCAGCATCAGGTTCTCGATGCCTGCGTTCTCCGGCGTGATGTTCCGTGCGCCGCCGCGTACGAAAAGCCCCGCCGCGACCGTTTGGCTGCCCGCGCGCCGCTTAATCAAAACCTTCAGGCCGTTGACATCAAACTCCGAGACGAGCGCGGCCTGCGTGGCCTCTATCTTGTCTATGACGGATGATTGAGCCTTGGTAACTTCGTCAACCTTCGGGTCTGTGCGCTGCGGCTGCGGCTGAGTGCTGCGCGCGGGAGGAACCTGATGCGTGTCCTGCGCGAAGACGACAGCGCCCTGCATCAAGCTCAGTACGAAAAGAAGCGCCAGAGCACGCGCGCCCATACGAGTCAGGATTTGATTCAAGCTTTTCATTACACTTTCTTCTGTCATTGGTTGATTGAATGGACGGCCACTTGCGACTTTATCTCTTCTCATTGGCCCATCACCTCTTCCGGTTTTAACTGCGCGCTTCTTTGCGCTTCATCCGACATCATGACGACGCCCACGCGCGGCTTGCCCTGAATGTAGGTCGTGACATAACGGCTGATGTCTGCGCGAGAGGTGCGGCGCAGGTTCCCAAGGTAGCCGCGAAAGTAATCAAGGCCCGTCGAAGCCCACCAGAACCCAAGCGTGTGCGAGTAATCCGAAAGCTTCTCGCGCGAGAAGAGGTCGTCTGCTTCCAAGAGCGCCTTGGCATTCTCCAACTGCTCGTCCGTGAAATAATCCTTGTCGTTAAAATGCGCCACCTCGTTGTAGATGGCTTTAATGGCAGCGCGGGCTTTGTCCGGCGTGGTCTGCGCGCTCAGGACAATCGGCCCCACGTTGCGCTGCGTGTAGTAGCTTATGTCGGCAGCGTTCACTAACCCCGTATCGACCAGCGCACGCTGAAAGCGCGAGTTTGGCTGGCGCAGTATGAAAGAGAAAACGTCCGCAGCGTAGGTCGCTGGATTATCTTTGCCTATGGAAGGCCCCTGCCATCCGATTGTGATGACCACGTTCTGCACGGGCTGCGTCAGAACGACGCCCTCGCTTTTGGGAAGCGGCGGGTGCTCTACGAGCGGGTATTTGATGAAGGGGTCTTCGGTGCGCGCCCAGTCCCCGAAAAGCTCCTGCGCCTGCTTGAAAATCTCTTCCGGCTGAACGTCGCCCGTGACAATCAGCGCAGAGTTATTGGGAACATAATAGCGCTGCTGAATCATACGCATGATGTCGGTCGTGGCCTTCGAGACGGTTTCCCGATTGCCGCCGGGCTGTTTGCGGCTAGGGTACTTGTAAAAGAGCCTGTTCATCAGCGCTTCGTTCAGATAGAAGTAGGGATTGGATTCGTTGCGGTCAAGCTCGCCAATGACGACCTGCCGCTCGCGCTCGAACTCTCGCTCGTCAAAGAGCGGGTAGCGTATGGAGTCGCGCATCAAGCGCATGGCGACAGGGTAATTCGGCGTCGTGGTGGTGAAGTAGTAGTTGACAATCTCTTCACGCGTTGAGCCGTTGTAAGCAATCCCAAGCTTGCCAATGTTGGCAAGATAATCTTCGGCGTTGGCGGTCGCGCGGTTCGACTTGAAGAACATGTGCTCGAAGAGGTGCGAGAGGCCGTTCAATTCGGGCGGCTCCGTGAAAGAGCCGTTCTTGACGGCCATCTCGACCGTCACGAGCGGAACCGAGTGGTCTTCCAGAACCACTACCTCAAGGCCGTTGCCAAGCTGGCGGTTGACCCACTGCGTCCCTTGCGGCGCACGCGCCGGAGTAGTAGTAGCAGCCGCCGCAGGCTGTGCGGAAGACGCAGCCGGTCGCTCGCCTCGTGTTTGAGCAAATGCCGCAGGCGCAAGCGAAGAAAACAGGAGCGACAAAAGAATCGCTAAGGCAGAAATATTACGTTTCACCGAAAAAGCTCCAATCCTGAGTTGAAAGAGGAGATGAACAAATGTAACACAGGGGCCACCCGGAAACAGAACGCAGAACCGGCCTCTTGCTTGACTAAAAATTTAACAGGGAGAGCCAGGACGAATAGGATAAAGAATAAGCAATTCTTTCTCTTTTATCCTGCTTATCCTGTCCCTCCCTGTTAAATTTTCCTAGCCACAACAATCTGGCCGAACTTGTTCGATGTCTTAGAAAGTCTTGAGGATGTCAGCCCGTGTAGGATTCGTCCTGCTCGATTTTCGAGAGCACCCAGTCGAATTCGCCCGACGTAACTTTTCCACCACAGAACTCGCAGATGCCCGTGACGTTTACCTTCAAGGGCGCGCCGCAGTTAGGGCACGAAAGGTCTGTCCGCGAGTGCAAGGGATTGGCGTTGCGGTTTCGTATAAACGTCCAGTATTCCGTCCACCGCCGCTTATTTCTTTTCGAGCCTGCGACGACCTTCCCTGCAGAGTCCACTGTGTAATCGTAGCCTTCGGCCCCAATTCGTAGCGTGATGGAGTTATAGAAGGCGTCGCCGGTAATCTTTGCGGGCTGCATGGAGAGGATGCGGCAATCATCCAGCGCGTTCCTCAATCCCTGCCGCTTGTACGCCTCTATCCAGTAACGGTGCATCTGGAAAATATTGTCCGTCTCGTGCGGGCGCGCACGCTCCCAGTCGAGCGTAGACCATGCGGCCTGCAATTCGTTGAAGATGAGACGGGCGCGCTCCATGAACTCGCCCCATTGAAAATTTGGGTTCTGCTGCTCAAAGGCTGCGCGAGCTTCTTTGAAACCTCTCTGTACAATAGTTGGCGCGTCCGTTCCGACCTCCGGCGCGTTGCCTGTGAGAAGCGGGCCGCGCGCCTCTCGGCTCAGAAGGTCTATGGAACGCACGAACCACTGAAACTCGCCGTTCTCTATGCGCGCCCCGCAGAAGGCGCAAGCGCCCGTGGTGTCTTTCTGCAAGGCAGCCCCGCAGCGCGGGCAGTGCAGCGCCACCGATTGAGACGGAGCGGGCGTCAGCACATCCCGCTTGCGCTCCAGAACCCAACGCTCGCGCACGTAGTAGCTCTCTTCTCTTTTCTGATTACCGTTCTTCGCTACAAACTCCGTGTAGTTGGCCTCGAACTCGACTGCGATGTTGACGAAGGTCTTGCCTTCGACTTCCACCTCGCGCGCTCCTACGACCTGCATCGCGCCGACGATGATGCCGCGCACCTCAAGCAGCTTAGGCGGATTAAGCCTGAGCAGAGAGTTGCGCGCCTCCTGGCTGATGTAAGGCGAAAGCTCGTCCAAGCGCCCGCCAGCGCGCTCGTGATGCGCCCGCCCGTAGAGCGCATAGCAGAAGTCCGTGAAGATAATCTCTGAAAAGTTCGGGTCAAAGCGGCGCAAGCGTCCGAACTCCTTCTGAATATCTTCTTGTCGCTGCGCCGACTGCATCTCTCTTGCGGGCGGCACGATGCTAGGCGCGGCAGAACTCCACTCCTTCTCCGTCTTCTTGCGGCGCACGAAGTAGAGAATGACGCCGAGGATGACTATGATGTCCAAGGGAATGCCGACCGCAGGATATTCAATCGTCAGCCAGATGAGGAAGCGCACGATTAAATAGATAAGGTAGGCTATGCCTTCGCCGTCGCCGCCGCCCTTGCTTCCGCCGCCGCCGTAACCCTGCCCGCCGCCCACGCGCGCCAGAACTTCCGTGAAAGAAGCGAAGACGAGAAGGCAGGCGCACACAGCCAACAAAAGCAGTGCCCAGCGCTTGAAAGTTTTCGTGGCTTGGCTCGCTTTCATTTCAACTCAAAGCGCGGCAGGTCGCCGAGTTCGTTTGGATTGTCTTCCGTGGCAGGAATGTTTTTGGCTAGCATCGCCCCGAAGGCTCGCAGGGCTTGTAGAAAAGTTTCGGGATGAGGACGACGCCCGGCCTGCTGTAAATCAAAGACGCACTCGTTCCACTCAAGGGGCTGAGCGCCTTCCAGCACGCCTCTGTCTGCCAGAAGCTCAAGCCGCCGCTCCATCAGCGAAAGATAGATGAGCACGCCCATCTCTGCTTTCGTATTCGCTATCCCGGCCTCGTAGAACATCGCCGCCGCGCCCGCGCGTACGGCATGCGCTCGCTGCTCTTTCGTAGTCAGCAGACGGCGAATCGCGTTTGATTTCGAACTGATGAAGAAACCCAAAGCGAAGAGCAGTAGAACGTCCAGCGCTACCCAGTAGTGCTTGAATATCCACGGAGAGAAGAGCAGGAAGAGCAGGCCCGCGTAGGCCAGAAGACTTCCGCAGATAAGGTCTACGTGGCGGTACGAGCCTGAGCGTGCGCGCACGACTATGACCAGTTCGGCGTTCGTCTGCTTCTCTATATCACGAACGCAATCGGCCAGGTTGTCGCACGCGGCTTGGTCGAAACGGGGACGAATCATAAAGAGGGCGGCTGGCTTTCGGGCATCTCTCGCCAGGGAATATTATCTCGTAAAGAGCGAACTTATCTTGACACGACAGCAGGGCACGCGACAAGTCCGAGCCAGGGAAGGTAAACTGATTATCATGACCCAGCCCTTCAAATGCCCTTCGTGCGGCGCGCCGCTCAGTTTCGAGCAGCCGGGCGCGACGCTTCGTTGTCCCTTCTGCGGAAACACCGTGATAGTGCCGGAAGAGTTGCGCGCAGGAGGAGGCGGCGGCGGCGCGCAACCCTTGCAGCAGTCCGCTCCGTCTCTGGATAACATCATAGGCCAGGCAGCCAAGCTCGGAGAGTTGGGCCAACTGGTTCGCGGCGGCAACAAGATTGCTGCCATAAAGCTTTACAGGGAATTGTTCGGCGCGAGCCTCAAGGACGCCAAGGAGGCTGTTGAAAGGTTGGAGCGGGGACAATCCGTCGAAGTCATGCACGCACAGGGCGGGGCTTACCACAACGTTGAGATTAACCCCGCGCAGTTTCCTCCCGTGCCGACCGCGTTTCAAGCGCCCACGAGACCGCGCGCTCGCGGCTGCTGGCTAGCGCCCGTTCTCATAATTCTACTCGTCATAGGCTCAAGCGTTGCCCTCGTAGTCTATCTCTCTTTCTCAAAGGTGCGCGAGACGGTCGGCAACATTCCCTTTGTTCCTTCTTCGTCAAATCCGACTTCGCCCACAGGCTTTGCCAGCGTCGCGCTTGAGTTCGGGAGCGAAGGCATTGGCGCGGGACAGTTCAAGGACGCGCGAAGCATTGGCGTGGACGGCGAGGGGCGCATCTACGTCGCGGAATACCTGGGCGGGCGCGTGCAGGTCTTCGACGCGCAGGGCAAATTCTTAAGCGGCTGGATGGTGGATGCGAAGATGCCCCTGCGCGGCATGGCCGTAGACCGCAAGGGAACAGTCTACATAGTGCAGAAGGGCGTCATTACTCGTTACGAAGGAATGAGCGGAAAATCTTTGGGCGAAATGCGCGCGAGCGGCGCTTCCAGATTCGATGACGTGACGCTGACACAGGACGGCGGGCTGCTTGCTACGGCGTACGCTGGCGGCGCTGACGACATCGTGCGCTTTAACTCTAACGGCCAGGTCGTTCAAACCATACGCCAGGCCATCAGTGGACAGACGGACAGGTCGGAACTGAACATGCGGCTGGCAAGCGATGGCTTAGGAAACATCTACGCGCTCGGCACCTTCAACAGCGCCGTTCTGAAGTTCACGCGCGAAGGGCGCTTCATCACACGCATGGGCGGCGAAGGCAACGAGGCAGGACAACTTCGAGCGGCACACGCCCTGGCGGTTGACGGCCAGGGACGCGTCTTCGTCAGCGACACGAAAGGCATACAGGTCTTCGACACCAACGGTCGCTACCTGGATGTCTTCAAAGTCCCCAATAACGTAGCCTTCGGCCTGGTCTTCAACGACCGCGACGAACTCCTCGTCGCCGCCCGCACGAAGGTCTTCAAATTTACTATTAATAAAACCAGGTAAGAATTAACAGGATGGACAGGATAAAGAAAAAACAATCTTTCTCTTTTTATCCTGTCCATCCTGTTAATTTTCTACTTTCATAAAGAGGCAGTCAGGGCGCGTGCGCGTTGTTGGAGGGCTGCGCGGTAGGCTGCTCCTTTGCGCGAGAGCGCGTTGGGCGACCAGATGGCGCGCAGGATTTTTGAGCCGCGAGTATTGTCCGCCACGAGCCTCAGAGTGTAAGTCTCGCGCGTGCGCGGAACGTAGAGCACAAGGCGATAGCCCTTGGCGGGATTGCGCGGATTGGCTCCGGTGCAGACTACTTCTTCGTACCCGTCGTTATCCACATCCAGACTGTCCGCGCTCCAGGTTGCGGAGCGAAAGTCTGCTGCGTCCAGGGGCGCGCGTCCCATGATACGAAAGCTTGCGCCGCTTCGCTCTATCATGAAGAGATGAGTGGTGCCGCTTCTACGCTCGTCGTGAATCGCCGCGATGAGCGAGCCTTTTCCGGCGCGCAGCACACGAATGTCTGAGACGGAGCCGGGCGAAAGCGCGTCGGCCATGCGGCGCGCCTCCGCCGTCGGAGCAAGAGCCGAAGCCACTGCGCCTCGCGCCTGTGGAACATTGATGCTCTCGCCCGCAGAGTACGAGGCCGAATCGCGCGACGTTATCGAATCTGCTCCCACAGCATTACGCGCCGCAGAAGATGCTGTGGCATTCGGGCTGCCCGCGTCTCTGCCCACTGCGAAGAGCAGAAACCCCAGCGCGGAGATGACAGCAAACGACGCTGCTATGCGAAAAGCTGTGCTGCGCCCCCTGGTCTCCTGCGTGGCGACGGTCGAAGCGAAAGGCTCTGCTTCTGGAATCTGCCGCGCGGGCTGCGTGATGCTCTTCTCCAGCAGAGAGCGTGTCGAGGCTGCGTTTACGGGGCGGTCTTCCGGCTGCTTCGCCAGCAAAGAATGAATGACGGCGCAGAGCGCACGCGGCACGTCCTCTCTTAATTTTGGCAGAGGCGGAGGCTGCGCCGTGGCTTGCTTGACCAGCACCACGGAAGCCATAGGGTCGACGAAGGGCGGACGCCCAGCGAGCATCTCGTAGAGTATGACGCCTAAGGAGTAGAGGTCGCTGCGAACGCCTACGCGCTGGCCCAGGCATTGTTCGGGCGACATATAGCGCGGCGTGCCTACGATGATGCCTGAGCCTGTCGTGGCGTGCGATGCGGTCGCTTCGGTTGAGCTTGCCAGAACCTTCGCCACGCCGAAATCCAGCACGCACACGCCCCTGTCGTTGAGCATGATGTTCGAAGGCTTAAGGTCTCTGTGAACTATGCCCAGTTTGTGCGCTTCCGACAGAACGTCGCAGATGTCCGATGCGATGCGGACTGCTCTCTCAGGCGCGAATCGTCCTTCGCGCGCGAGGGTTTCCGACAGCGTGCAGCCTTCGACGAACTCCATGATGATGAAGTGGCGACCGTCGGGCAGGTTGCCCGCGTCGAAAATCATGGCGGCATGCGAATGGCGAAGCTTTGCCATCGTACGCGCTTCGCGCATGAAGCGGTCGGCTACGTCCGGGTCTGCGGCGTATTCGGGCTTGATGATTTTGACTGCGACGGCTCGCTCAAGTCCCAGATGAGTGGCGCGGTAAACGGTTCCCATGCCGCCCGTGCCGATTTCACACTCTATGCGAAATCGTCCGGCGATGATGTGGGGGACATCCATTGCTCATGACCCTCCCAGGTCAAAAAGGTTTCGCGGGACTCCGACTTCAGACACCTCGGATAGGCGAGGAGAAACGAAAAGAGAAGCGCATCTCAAGGTCGGGCGTCGCGCGGCGTTGGATTCAATTTTTGTCCGTTAGAACGGGAGAGGGGCGTGCCCGGTATTCGCTGCCATCCCGGACATGTGGCGTAGTCTAGCATTTTTACGGCGGCAGG
Source organism: Pyrinomonadaceae bacterium (assembly GCA_014534425.1). Taxonomy (GTDB): domain Bacteria; phylum Acidobacteriota; class Blastocatellia; order Pyrinomonadales; family Pyrinomonadaceae; genus JACVRN01. The sequence continues at coordinate 4,984 of JACVRN010000062.1, read as the reverse complement.
GAAACGGAATTTCGCGCCAAACGCATAACTGCTGGAGGCTAAATAAAATTCTCGTCTGTCGAGCTAAAATAAGCTAAGATGCTGAATCTTTAACTCTCTCGGCTGGATTTCAAACGCTTTCTCTCGTCTCGGTAATAATAGATGCTCACACCAGAGACCATCCTGCAAGGTCGTTACCGCATCGTTCGTCAACTTGGGAAAGGCGGTATGGGAACGGTCTATGAAGCGGTCGACCAGCGCCTGCGTAACACCGTGGCGATAAAAGAGACGCTCTTCACGGACGAGCGTCTGCGTAAGCAGTTTGAGCGCGAGGCCGAACTGCTTGCCAGCCTGCATCACCCCGCGCTGCCCAACGTCAGCGACCATTTCATTGAAGGCGACGGCCAGTTTTTAGTGATGCAGTTTATTCGCGGCGCGGACGTAGCCGAGATGCTGGAAAAGAGAGGCACTCCGTTCTCCACACAGGAGGTCTTGGGCTGGGGCGACCAGTTGCTCGACGCGTTAGACTACCTTCACACGCAGGAAACGCCAATCATACATCGTGATATTAAGCCGCAGAACCTGAAGCTCACTGCCAGAGGCCAAATCATCCTGCTGGACTTCGGATTGGCTAAAGGGGTCGCCGGAATGATGTCGCGCATTACTACCACCGGCAGCATTTTCGGCTTCACTCCAAACTTCGCGCCCCTCGAACAGATTCAGGGAACCGGCACAGGCCCGCACAGCGACTTGTATTCTCTCGCAGCCACTCTCTATCACCTGATGACGAACGTTGTGCCGATAGACGCCTTGAGTCGCGCAAGCTCCATCATAGGCGGCATGGGCGACCCCCTACTGCCAGCCAATGAAGTGAATCCACAGGTGTCTGCCAGCGTGGCCGCCGTCATACAGAAAGGAATGGGGCTGCACCCAAGCCAGCGTTATCCAACTGCTTCGGAAATGCGTCAGGCGCTCAAGGGGGCGAGCAGGCTCTCGGAAGCGAGCGCGCCCGGAGCAAAGACATTAGTTTTGCCCGCACAGACTGTTGCCGCAAGCCACGAGCCTACAGAGGAGCTTTCAGAACAAAATACCATCGTCACAGCGCCGGTCGCTCTGATGTCCGGCGCATCCGAGGACAAACCGACGTCTACTCTAAAACCATCAATGACCCCGGTTGAAGAGAAGCGAAGATTAAACCCCGTACTCGCGCTCGCCCTCACCGTTATCGTAGGCGTGATAATCGTAGGCGCTATCATCATGAACCTGGACTCGGTCAACAGCCGCGAGCCGGACAGTGTGTTTAATACCAACGCGACCAATACAGCCACGACTTCTAATATGAGTAATACGGGAGTTGCGAACGCTAATACAACGAACAGGTCTACGAATATGGGGACAAATATGGGAAGCACCACCAATAGCAGAACTGTTTCCAACACGCCGTTCAGCTACAATATGGGAAACACTGGCAGTCGTAATATGGGAACTAGCAACGCTAATAGAGGTACGGGTAACACCTACAGAGCGAACGTGAATACGGGTAACTATCGTCCCTCGTTTGCTAACGCCAACCGGCCCGTGCTTACCAACACAGGAAATTACCGCTACGGCAACATGAATATGGGTAACAGAAGGCCCTGAGTCATCTGAATTGAGCAACGCAGGCCGCAGCCTTCAGCCAATAGATTTACCGGAACTTTTCCCTGCCGCAGACGTGTGATTCTCAAAATTCGAGTCCTGTTTGAGAATCATTTAAGGAGAAAAAGATGCAAACACTATTACTTCGGATTCCGCTCGGAAAGTCTCTACGGCTTCTGGCCGTGCTGCTGCTTCTCTCGCCCGTCTTCCTCTTCTGCTTTGAGCAGAGGGGCGCGGCCACTGGGTCAAGCGCGCTCGAAGGGGATAAGGTTTGGCTTATCGTAAAGGCCAGGGAGCGGAGGCTGGAACTGGTGGGCGATTATAGCTACAGGATGGACGGCTCCGGCCAGGTCAACTTCAAAGAGGGCGGGCGCGTCGTGGAGTTGCCCGAAGGACTCACCGTTCTGGTGGACGACAAAAGGGTTGAGGGCGAGCAGCGCGTGAATGAAGACGAAACGGTGCGCGTCGTCAATAGCCGTGGCGAGACCCTCTGGAAACTCTCGCCCGTGCGTAAAGGAGAGATGTCCTGGTAGAAGAGTTTTGTGGAAATAAAAAAGCGGGCCGCTCCCACAAACGGCCCGCTTCCCTCTTCAACTCCAAACCTCACGAAAGGAGATTACCTCATGCGAAGAGGACTATACACCCTGCGACCCTCTCTTGCAACAACTTTTCTTTGAGCCTCCGTCAGATGCTCTATTGACTGTTCCCGTACTTCTTCTCGTACTCCATAATCAGAGCGCGGTTGGCTTTGTCCTGCGGCGAGAGCGCGGCTTCCACCTCCTCATCGGTTAAGCTAGGGCGCGGTTTGTACCAGGGGCGGGCCGTGAAATAGCGCTGGAGCGCGACGTTTTTGAATGTTCTGCCGTAACGCGCGGAGATGGCATTGCGAAGAAGGCTCAATTCATCTTGCGAAAGAGAGGCCAGGTCTGCGTCTGTGAGCGGAGCGCCGTCAACGACCTTCTTCTCTGCGCGCAGGGCCGCACCCGTTTTCGCGGAGTCGTTACGGTTCGAGTCGTTGCGGTTCGCGTTGACGTTAGCGACCGACCTGTTGGAAGAGCCGTTGGAAGAGTTCCCGCCATTGTCGTTTACGACATTTGAAGCGTTGCCATTGGAGTTTATGTTCGCGGCGCGACTCTTATCCTCGGCGTTCGCGGTGTTGCTGTTCGATGAAGAGTTACGCACTAGAAGCGCTATGCCAATCCCGACGGCGACCAGAAGGAGCACGACTATGGCCGTCATGCCCGCGACCATGACGGGCCTGGTAGAGCCTGAAGGTGAAGCCTCTGGCGGCTGGTTGTCGCTCGTCGAAACCGGCCTGTGCGACGGATCGGTAGGAGCGGGAGCTTGCTGGCGGACGGTCGGCGCGCCCGCCGCTTTGTAATCTGCCGGAGCGGGAAGAATGTCTTCATACGAGACGCGCAACGTCGGCTCCGGTTCAAAGCTCTGCTTTGAATCGCTCAGGCGAACGAGCTTCGCGCCATCTTCAAGACAAAAGAGCAACTCGTCGTTTGTGTAGGTATTACCGCAGGTAGGGCAACGTTTCATAAGCCCTCCGAAGTTACAGGTCTAAAGTTCCAGGTTTAAAAACTCTTTCTGTTGACTTGTGACATGAGAGTCGGAATTTGTAACTATCTTACATCACCAGCCCGACTTGGTATAGGCGTCCTTAATCTTCGGGCGCACTTTGTCCAGAAGCTCCTCGGCCTGGTTCCTGGTAATGGGGCCTATGGCAACCAGCCACAGGCCGCTCTTAAAATTCGGGTAGTCGTCGCTGGAGATGATGCGAGCGTCAAAGCCCTGGCTGCGTACAACCTCCAGCCGCTCGTTAGCGCGACTCAATTCATCCTTCTGAAACGAGGCCAGAATGACGAACCAGCGCCCGCCCTTGTCGGGCCGGTTAGCGCCCCTGGCCTGAGTGTTGGACTCGGACGGGTTCGCGGCGTCGGGCGAGTCTGCCGGAAGAGCAGCGTTCGAGTTCTCACCGGCTGCACGACGCTCGCGCCCTCGCCCGTCGCCGCCGCCTCTGAAGAACCACCACGCGCCTATGCCGCCTAAGCCAAGAAGCAGAATCGTGATGACTACCGTGGTGATGATGACGCGCGACGTGTCGGCTGGTTGTGTAGTCGAAGCGGAGACGGGAGGCGTTCGAGCGTCGCCAGAATTGGGAGCGGTCGGTCGCGCCTCCTGATAGAGTGCGGTCGGAACCGCAGACGAAGGAATCTCTATCGTCGGAGCGGAAGAGGAATTCAGACCTTCGTTTGTAGCTTCATTCGTTCGGGCATCGTCGCGCAGGGTGGAAATCATGCTCAAAGGATTAACCTGCCCGCTCGAATGTTGAAGCGTCGCGCCGTCCTGCAAACAGTAAACGAGCGTGTCGTCCGTGTAGCTGCTCCCGCATTTTGGACAATGCTTCATCCTCTAAAGCTTCTCCGTGCGCTCTAATTAAGACTGAGGTCTATTGACGTAGTAGTTCTTCAACTCTTTCTCGCCGTTGATGCGCCAGCGCCCGCCCGATTTGACGAACCAGAAACGATTCAGCCCTGAGCCTGAATAGCTGGTCTCGTCGTTGCGAAAGTCGAAGGTCTTATCGAAGGTCGCGGTGGCGCGGCTGCCCGACGGGTCAATCTCTATGTTGACTTTCGCAACCTGCATCTCCATAGAACTGTATTTTGAGAAGGCCGCAGAGCGATCCGAGCGCACGCGGTCGCGGCTCACCTTCGTCGCATTGTAATAAACATCGAGCACGTCTGCGTAATACTTCATGTGCTCTTCAAGATTGCGCTGGCGCACGGTCTCGGCCCAGGAGTTCAGAGCGGCCTGCACCTCGCTTCTCGCTGCGGCCACGTCAACCGGCGAAGGCGAAGGCGTGGGGCTGGCCGAAGTGTTGGCGTTTGAGTTTGCGCGCGTAGTGTTCGCTGCCCGCGTATTATCCTGATTCGAGTTCGCAGTCGCCACGCGAGGCTCTGTCTGCTCCCTGTCGCGCATCATTACCCAGGTGATTAAGCCTCCGACCGTCAGGAGCAGAAGCGCGACTACGACCGAAAGAGCTATGACGGGCGCGTTGCTGCTGCGCGGGCTTGCAGCAGCAGCAGCGCTCGTTGCAACTTGCGTCGCTTCGTCGTGTGCCGTAGGGCGCGCACGCTGCTGTTCTCTGGTCGGAGCGGTCGCTTCTATTCTGGCCGTAGGCATATCCTCTGGCCGCATTATCTCTGTCGGCGCAGGCTCCGAGCCTGAGCGCGACCCGCCGCTCATACGCCACGTCTCCTCGGAAGACGAATCGCTCACAGCCACAAGCTTTGAGCCGTCCTGCAAGCAGTACGAGAGAGAATCAACCGTGTAAATACTCTGACAAGTAGGACAACGCTTC
>JACVRN010000176.1 GCA_014534425.1 Pyrinomonadaceae bacterium | reverse complement strand
TCAGGCAATCCCTTCACGGCTCGGATGTTTGTCACCGCTCCGCTAGCAGAGAACACTGCACGCAGGACGACAGTTCCGGTGACCTGATTCTTTCTGGCCTCTTCCGTGTACTGCGGCTCTGGTCTGGATAGAATGCGAGCTTTACTGCTCACGTCTCTGGTGGTGTAAATCTTATTCGGGTCGTCGCCGCCCGGCCCGCCGCCTGTGCCTCCGCCGCCAATGTTAGGGTCTCCGCCGCCGGTATTGAAGCCTCTGCCGGGGCCAACGCCAGCGCCTTCGCCTTTGCCGACGCCTGTGCCGCTTCCGCCGCCGTAGCCTTCGCCGCTACCATTGCCGCGCGAGAGGTCTGTAGATTTTGAGTTAGGCATACCGTACGGCAGATTCCTAGGATCAGGAGGAAAGAGCGTCGGGTCTGCCCTGACGGTAGGCTCTACAGGAAGCAAAGCCTGTTTCGGCGGAGGAGGCTCAGGGCGAGGCACTACCACTTGCGGCTCCAGACTGGCTTTCGGCAGCTTGCCGTACGAAGGGTCGCGCGTTTCGGCTTCATCACCGCCGCCGCCGCCGCCTCCGGCCTTCTCCTGCTTAGGTTTGAGTCCACCGCCTGTGCCCTTTCCAGCGCCCGCCGCCCCAGGCTCGCGTTCCTCTTCCTCTTTCGGAATATCAACCATCTCTATAGTGACTTGATTCTGCGCGGCCTGTGCAGCCTGCTCCTGCTGTATCCTGCGATACCTGTCAAAGCCGTAGAATCCGCCAACCAGAAAGAGAATGAAAGCGAAAGCAGCGACGCCCGCCAGAGCGAGGTTCTTGGTCTCCGCCGTCTCTTCCGTCGAAAGCGAGCGATAACGATTCGGCAGCGAAGAGACAAGCACGCCTGCGAGCGCCAGGAATGCCACGCCGAGCACCGCCATCACTATGCGGGCTGTCATTGTTGAATGGCTTCGCTCTACGAAGATGATGCCTCCCGCTATCACCATCATGACCAGAATGGAGGTGGTCAAAGCGATAGCAACGTTGGGGCGAGTGACGAAGCGCCAGGCGGTTTCTGCGCCTGCGCTCGCGGCCCTGCGTGTGAACCCGAAGGGGTCGCGCTTGAACTCCGGCCAGGTGAGTTGAGCGTCATGCGCTATCTCACGAAGTTCTTCCGAGAGACGCCCCAGGATGGTGCGCTCTTCTATGATGGTTAAGTGATACTCGTTGGCTACAGCCGCCGTCCCCTCGTCATGCTGCTCAAGCGCATAATTAGAGGATACGGCAGCGCCTTCATCGAAGCCTTCGCTGACGATAACGTTTGCTTCGGCGACCGGCTCTGTAAGCGGCGTGCCGTCAACCGGGCAGAAGCTGAATTTATCCGCGAACTCTTCCTGGCATACGGAACAGCGTTTCATGTGTGTTACCTCGCTCTCGTGGGGTGTGTGACTTATTTGCTGGCGGTAAGCGTTTGTGACTCGCTCGTCCAGAAGGGCAGGCGGCTCCGGCGCTCGCCAGAGCATCAACAGCCCCCGAAGCTCACGATCCTCTGCAGACTCGTCTGCCAAAAAATCTTCCGGCGAGTCTTCGCCGCGCGAGCTTCCTTCATTAGTGGAAAATAGTCGAGTCTCTTTCTTGTCTGTCATCTTCGCTTCTCTCCAGAACAACCATGTCCTGGCTTCTCCAGTACGGCTCAAGCGCGCGTCTGAGGCGAGCGCGTGCGCGATGAAGCCTGGCCTTCACGGTGCCTACGTCCGTCTCCACAACCTCTGCGACCTCTTTCAACGAAAGCTCCTCGTACTCGTAAAGGACAAGGGCTTCGCGTTGAAGCGGCGGCAAAGCTGCGACCGCGCGGCTCACTTCGAAAGCAAGCTCTTCGTCCAGAAGCTTTCGAAGCGGCTCTTCAGAGCGCTCAAGGTCAGGCTCCTCCGTGAACTCTTCAAGCCCTACCTCCTGGCCCTGACGCCTGAGCGATTTCAAAGAGATGTTGCGTGCCGCTCCGAGCAGGTACGTTCGGAGCTTTGCGCGGGATTCGTCGAAGCCCTCGGGCCTGCGGACGAGACTCAAAAAGCACTCCTGCGTGACATCTTCGGCCTGTGCAGACTGTCCCAACATCCTGTAGGCGAAACGAAAGACAGCGTCCCTGTGTCGCTCGTAAAGGAGCAGAAACGCGGCCTCGTCGCCACGGCTCGCTCTTTGAAGCAGTTGTTCGTCCGTCATGCTACAGGATGTCTCGCCGCTAGGAGGCCGGGCGCGAGTGCGATTTTTGTCGCCCTCAACTACATATTGCGCCGGGGCGCTCAAAGGATACGGCCTGCCGCGACCGCCAAATTTCTGCTTAATACAGCGCCAGTCCCTTTTTCGCAAAGATTGGCGCACTCTAAAAGCTAAAGACTTCGGAAGGAAGGTTCGCTTGCCGTAGTTTCCCAAGGCTCACGGCAGGCGCAAAGGATGAAAGTCCACTCCCCTTGATGCCCGCTCTGATGAGAATTCGCGTCCAACGGGTTGTTCGGCGCAACCCAATACTTTCTAAAAAATTCGCGCCCGGCTCGCTTCAACGAACCAGGGCGCGCACTTTCCATTGCAGATTATATTCGTTCTTCCAAAAAGAGACTCTTTACAGCACGTCTCCGGCTATCGTGGGTCGTTTGTTAATCTCAGCGTCCAGCTTATCTGCTAGAGCCGGTTTCAGATTACGCAGGATTTTGACCTCTTCCATCGCAGCCGTCTTGTTGCCGAGCTTCATATAGGCCACGCCCAACCCGTAATGCGCCTCCGCGTAGTTGGGCTTCAGGCTGATGGCCTGCTTGTACGCGCTCACGGCCTCTTGCGGGCGATTTGAATAGCTGTAGGCGTCGCCCAGATAAAAGTGGGCCTGCGCCCAGTCCGGTTTGAGAAGCGTGGCCTGTTTGTATGAAGCAGCCGCCTCCGAAAACCGCTTGGCATTAAAGAGCGTGACTCCCAGGTTGAAGTGGTAATTAACGTCGCCTGGGTCAAGACGAATAGCCTCTTTGTACTCGCGCACGGCATCGTCCACGCGCTTCATCTTGTCGTAGGCATCGCCAAGATAAAAGTGGGCCTGCGCCCAACCGGGCTTCAAGCGCACGGCCTGCTCGTAGGGCGCAATCGCCTCTTCAAAGCGATTGGAGTTGTAGTAAGCGTTGCCTAGCCAGAACTGAACCTCGGAATCTTTAGGATCAAGACGCGCGGCCTGCTTGAGCGGGCCTATGGCATTAGCATACTGCTCAAGCTCGTTGTAGGTGCTGCCGAGCGCCTTGAAGGCTTCGAAATAATCCGGCTTCAACCGCGTGGCCTCTTTGTATGACGAAGCCGCGCTCTCGTACATCTTCAACTGAAAGTAGGCGTCACCAAGATAGAAGTGAGCCAGCGACCAGTCGGGCTTATAATAAACGGCCTGCTCGTACGGGCCTACGGATTCCGTGTACTGGTTCGAGTTGTAGTAGGAGTTGCCAAGGTACAGATATACGTAAGGGTCTTCGGAGTTGAGACGAATGGCCTTTCGCAAAGGCGTGATGGCTTCCGAATAGCGATTCAGCGCGTTGAGCGTGTCGCCCATAGACCTGTAGGCTTCAAAATAATCTCCCTTCAAACGCACAGCCTGCTGGTAAGCCTTCAGAGCATCATCATAGCGCTCGAAATGATAATAGGTCTCGCCCAGGTAATACTGCGCCTCCGGCCAGGAAGGCTTGCGCCGCACGACTTCCAGAAAAACATCCAGCGCCTGCTTGTACTGCTCGCCCTCGAAAAGTTTTTTACCCCTCTCGAAGAGCTTCTCCAAATCGCCCTGTGAGGCGGCAAGAGATTCAGCAGATTTTACTGCGCTGGCGTAGAAAGCCTTCGGAGCAGCGTGTGCGTCCAATACTTTCGCGCTCGTGCGCGCGGGCGCAGTCAAAGCCAACAGAAGAACCAGCATCAGCCACGTGAGTTTCGTTTCCTTCATCGTCTCTCCTTCAAACGCCGCACGCTCTCCTCGGACAATCACTCATAAAGAATGACTCTGCGCCTGATTTCTTGCGGAAAGTCAGGGCAGCTAAAAGACGCCGACCGTTTTTCCCTTTTGCCTGCGGTAGAGTGCCGCACTCAAAAGCGAAGCGTCTCGCTTCGTCCTCAATGATAGCAGAAGACGCAGCTTATAATGAGCCTCAAGCTTTCAAAACATCAAAAGCCTGTGCGGTTGACACTTAAACGGGATGTACGTTACCTTAAAAAAGTTCCTAAACATGTGCGTCCCGTTCGTCTAGCGGCCTAGGACACCGCCCTTTCACGGCGGCGACACGGGTTCGATTCCCGTACGGGACGCCACTCCTTTTTTCAATCTCCTATAATCCTTCTGCTTGAAACTCCCGGGCGATTAAGATTTGAGCAACGGTAGATTTTTGCGGGGCATCCATTACATGTCAGGGTTATTGAGGCCAGCCCCTCGCGCTGGCCTTATCTCTGTTTGACAGGAGCTTCGCAGGGCTATTAGGGTACTATGTTGCCGGTATGCTCTGATTGATGTTCTGTTGGCGCGTGTTCAGTTTGTAATAAGGATAGGTTTCATGTTGAGACGAAGACGAATAGCTTACGCCGTCACGGCGCTGCTGGCTCTGTCGGCGCTCCTGTTTGCGGGAGAGCATGGGGCGGCGGCGCAGGCTCGCGTGAATAATGACGTGGTGCTGGTGCTGCCGTTTGAGAATACTACGAACCATGCACAGTTCAACTGGGTGGGCGAGAGCTTTGCGGACTCGCTCTCGGAGTTGCTGAACGTGCCGGGGCTGGTAGTGGTCTCAAGCGACGAGCGGGAGTTGGCTTACCAGAAGCTCAGGCTTCCTTTGACGACGCTGCCTTCGAGGGCTACCGCAATTAAGCTGGCGCGTGAAGCCAAGGCCACGATGGTCATACTGGGCACCTACAGCATCATTCCGGGGCAGGGCGAGTCGCCAGCTTCGCTGACGGGCACGGCGCGCGTCATCAAGGTCAACGAAGGGCGCGTGATGGGCGAGACCATGCCGGGCGGCGTGTGGGCTACGAGAGAGTTCGACTTCGGCGGCGCGTTGACGAGATTGCAGGAGATGCAGGGACGCCTTGCCTATCAGGTTCTATATCAAAGAGACAAGGCGCTTCCCTTCTCGCAGAACCAGTTCGTGCAGCAGGCCACGAAGATTCCGCCCAAGGCGTTCGAGGCTTACATCAAGGGCGTGCAGACAGACGATGAGGAAACGCGCGCCATCTATCTGAAGAACGCCATCAAGCTTTATTCGGACGCGAACGCAGGGGCCATCTACCCGCAGGCCGCCTTCGAGCTTGGTCATCTGTATCTAAAGAAGCAGGACTGGAAGGGTGCGGCTGAATACTTCTCGCGCATACAGAAGCGCGAGCCGCACTACGCGGAGTCGGCATTTTATTCAGGCTACGCTTTCTGGCGCATGGGCGATTTAACTCGCGCTCTCTCTTCGCTCGTGCCGCTTACGACCGACATGCCTCTGACTGCCGTTTACAACAACGCCGGGGCCATCTCTGTTCAGGCTGCGCGGGACGAGAAGAAGCCGGAAGAGCGAGCGCGTCTTCTCAATCAAGGGCTGACCTTTCTTTCTCGCGCTTCGCAGTCTTCGCCGGGAGACACGATGGTTCGCTTCAACTACGCGTACGGGCTGTTCCTGGCGGGCAAGTACTCGGAAGCCGCAGACCAGTTGCGCCCGGTTATTGCCGGAGACCCGCGCGACGGTTATGCCTACTTTCTGTTCGCCAAATCTCTTGAGCGAATAGGCAAAGCCGGTGATGCCGCAGATGCCGACAATCAGGCACGCCGCTACCTGCAAGTCTATGCCAAGTGGCAGACGGAGTGGCAGAAGTCTCAGACGGTGGCCGAAGTTCCGCTTCGTCTCAGACAGGTCTATGACCGTGAAGGGCAGTTCACCATTCGCGCCGACCAGGGCGACGACGTTGCGAGCGGCAACACGCAAGACCTGCTGATAAAGGCCAGAGAGCTTTACAGCGCGGGGCGGGATGAAGAGGCCCTGCCAGAGCTTAGACGCGTGCTGATGATAGAGCCTATGAACGCCGAAGCCTACCTGCTGATAGGCCGCATACACTTGAGGCGCGGCGACCAGGAGCAGGCCATCAGCGCTCTGAAGACAGCCATCTTCTGGGACGCCAAGCTGATTGACGCTCACGTCCTTCTCGGTCGCATCTTCCTTGAGCGCGGCGACCGCGCGGCGGCCATGACCTACGCACGCAACGCCATGCAGATTGACCCCAACAACCAGGAAGCAATCGCGCTTCAAAGACAGGTAGACACGGGCGGCAAGTAAATTCAAGAATAGGGGATAGTGGTTGGGGGTTT
>JACVRN010000196.1 GCA_014534425.1 Pyrinomonadaceae bacterium | reverse complement strand
GAAGATTGCCGCGAGAACGAGCGCGGCTATGATTCTTGAATCCATAACGCCTCCTGGATTTTCGTGTCCGACATTCTTTTGGAATGGCCCACACTTCTACCGAGCATGAAGACACACTGTCCCCACGCCGGAATGTGTAAGCTACTAAATTGTGCGAATGCTGAACTAGATCGAGAGAGGCGGAGCACGGCCACGAGGCCGTGTTAGAGAAGGAGAAGTTACAAGATGTGAAGAGTAGACGAATCGCCTTGGATTGCCTGCGTCGCTGGGCGGCGGAAGGCTGCTTTGCGGCGCGTGCGTAGCAAGAGGAAGAGGAGTAGTTTCATTACCCGCCCTCTTATTCGTCGGCGCAGCAATCGCCACGCGGAAAGTATCGGTTCCGCTCGGCGTGGGTAGATGTGATGCTGTCGTATGGAGACTTACCTGCTTGACGGCACTTGCAGAAGCTGTAAGTGAAGGCAGCGGTAAAAGACGCGGCCCCACGTTATTTGAAACGCACAGCGAGACAAGCACGCCGATGATTATTACTGCGCGCCGTAAATGCATGGATCTCAAACTGGTCGTCCCACGTGCCATCTAAAAAGAGATGCTGATTTCAATGAAATAGATGCACAAATTCCGCTTGATAACCCGATTTCCATAGTATTCGGAGGTAATCACGTCAGTGCATTGATGAAGATTCAATTCACTGTACGCCGCCAACACGGTCAATCTGCCGCGAGAAGCAGAGAGCGTAATTTCATTCTGGCCTTGTGCAGTTGAGACTTCGATGTCCCGCTCGTGCATCCCAGCATCTCTGCAATCTCCTCATGACTGTAGCCTTCGACATCGTGAAGCAAAAGGATTGACCTTTTGCTGGTTGGTAGCTGCCGGATGGCCTTGTCCAACATGACCCTATCCAGTGTATGGTTACTGAACTGCCCCGCCGCTCTCGGGTAAATGTCTTCGAGAGTCCGCTGCCCATCGAGGAGTTCCTCTTTACAGACCTTAAGGTGCCGAAAATACATCAGGACTTGATTCACCGTGAGGCGGTGCAGCCAGGTCGTAAACAGCGATTCGCCGCGGAATGTATCTATCTTACGAAAGAGCTGTATGAAGACTTCCTGCGTCAGGTCTTCGGCCTCGGATTGATTGCCCGTCATGCGCAGGCAAAGGAGGTAAACGCGCCGGTTGTGACGCACGTACAACTCTTCGAATGCTTCGAGATTCCCGCCCGCTCCCTCTCTGGATAACTGATAATCGGAAGCAGTTGCCGCTAAACTCAGTGCGCTCAAACCAGAAACTCCCAGGCTCTCGATTCTTGATCTGTTTTAAGGTCTTATCACCGTAAAGGGAGAGCGGAAGATTCACCTGAACAATAAAAATAGCTCTACCTGACGATAGTCGCTAAGACGGGCCCGGCTGGAGTAGCCGTTACGTCCTCGCCCTCGATAGTTATAAAGAGGCCGAAGTCCCTTAAATCGGTCTGCGTTTCAATCTTCATCTCGCCCTTCTTTCCCGTTGGGGATAATTGGCCGAGCATGGAATAGGAATGGTTTGGAGTAAACGCCCAGAGCACGTATCGCGAGCCGTCCTCTAGACTTTCCTCTCCAAGATGAAGAAGAATCTTAATCTGGGATGCGCCTCTTTTAAGTGGCTTGATAAGGATACTGCTTCTCGTCATCTCGAACCCGGTCGAATAACGCGCCCTCATCTGCGACTCTTTGCCTTTGGGAAGAGACGTGATGCCGAGCATCGGCGCGTCGTAATTCGACGTGTCAGGCTCGGAGCGCAAACTGACCGGCATCGTCACGGCCTCCGGCCCTGCGCCCGTCTCTCTGGGGATGACAGTCATCCCCTCCGGCACGCTGCTCCTGAGCAGGATTCTGGTATTGGGCTCGATACTTGTCAGGTCAGAGTCAGGCGATAGGATGAGCATGAAGCGGCTCAAGGGCGTTTTGGCACTTATGGTGTTACTTTCACCACCGAATCTCGCCTCGGTAAGTAATGAGGCATTGCCGAGCGAATCCACCGCATACAGATGGTATGTGTCGTCACCTGCATTTGTGACCTCTAAGTCAATAGTAGTCTCATTCTGCGCGCGAAGCACTTTAGCCTTCCCGCCAGCGTTCGGCAGAAGCGAGGTAGGGAGCAAATCTACACTGACCTCTTTGCCTTGCGGGTATTCGACCACGGCCCAGATGTCATCAAGGCTTTGCCTTGTTGAAAGCCCCTGCGTTTGGTCTGTTTGAGCCTGCGAGGTTGATACCCCGACTATCAGAAGAGAGATTGCTAGGACTAGAATTCGCACCGTCATAACCTGTTTCTCCTTTGCTCCTCCAGCGAACCGCCTTCGGGGGGCATCTCAGGTGTATAAAAATTATGGGTCAGGTTTTAGCTGACCCATATCAAGGTGGACTCCTAAGAAAGATGGATTAGCCGTTGAGGCTACTCAATTACCCTTTTGCTTTCCGTGAGCATATTGGTTAACAAGGAGAATTTGTCGTTTACCCACGCCTTTCGACGCAAAATAATTAGGCAATACTGATGCCATGAAGGAAACCTTGCGGTCACCCTACAGAATTGAGACCAATTTTGTTTGTCGTGAAGGCTGGAGTGTGACTTTTTGTATATTGACTGTGGTTAAAAGTGCATCAGTGGTTAAACTTGCCACACTCGTACCGGGTTAATCCTTCAATACGCAAAGTTCTGCTTTTCGGCTGAAATAATCTGGATTCCAGATACATTCACGCCTGGTACACACCTGTAAAGCTGCTAAAATGTCTACTGAACTTTAGGAACAAGAGGTGCATCGGAAGGGCCGAGAGCATTGCTCCGGGCAGAATTTTCATCTAAATGAAACTGGAAATAACGTGTCACTCATCTCGCCTCGAAATAAAGTAATAGTTAAACAGTATGGCCTAGCCGTAATCGCATTCTGCCTGGCCCTCCTGATGACGCATCTGCTGTGGCCGCTGATAGAGCCTTCGGCCTCCACGCTCTTCTTCGCCGCAATCATGATTGCAGCCTTCTACGGCGGCCTGGGGCCGGGGATTCTGGTCTCCTCGCTCTCGGCTATGGCGATTGATTACTACTTCGTGCCGCCTTACAGCGCTCTTGAGCTGAGCTTCGCCAACGTGGTCAGGGCAGGCGTTTTTATGCTCGTCGCCGTGATGATTAGCTGGCTCAACTCCGCGCGCAAACGCCTGATGGATGACATACGGCGGCGCGAGGTGGAGCGGGAGGAATTACTTACGAAGATCAAGGGCTTCAATGAGGAGTTGCAGCAGAAGGTTGAAGCGGCGACCGCAGAACTCTCCGCCGCCAACAGCGCTCTATACAGGACGCAGCAGCGGCTGACGCGCTCGGAGAGGATGGCGATCGTAGGACAGATGGCTGCGTCCTTAGCGCACGAGATAGGCACGCCCTTGAACGCCATCTCCGGCCACATGGAACTGCTGGCGGCTAACCATCCGCATCACGCGGACACGCAGCGACGCATCAGGATCATCAACAAGCAGTTGGATTTTATCGTCGGCATCGTCAAGAGCCTGCTCGAATGGACTCACAAGAGGCGTATCGTTCTACAGATGATAGACCTCAACAATCTGATTGAGGAAGCACTCTGGTTAGTCGGCCCCGTGCTGGATAAGCGAGCTATTGAAGCGGTGGTTAAGCCTTGCGAAGGGCCTGTGAATGTCTATGCTGATCTTGACTGTCTCCAGCAGGTATTACTTAATCTCATCAACAATAGTATTGATGCGATGCCGGCGGGCGGGCGCATAGAGATAACATTAAGCAGAAATGAAGAGGCGCAAACCGCAGAGATGATTTTCCGCGACACCGGCACCGGCATTGAGCCGGACGCGCGCGAACACCTCTTCGAGGCGATGTGGACGAGCAAAACATCGGGCAGCGGCTTCGGCCTTGCCATCGTAGATGAGATCATGACTGACCACGGCGGCAAGATAGAGGTACTGGAGAATGTTGAAGGCCGCGGCGCGAGCTTCCGCCTCACGCTGCCGCTTTCAGGAATTAACCCGGTCGCCGTTCCGAACGAGAGAGTATTAACTGATGTCGCATGAGCAGTCGCGCATACTGATAGTCGATGATGACCCCGTCACCTGCGAGCTTCTGTGCGAAGTTTTCGAGCGACAGGGGTTCGCCTCCTCTTTCGAGCAGAGCGGCGAGGCCGCGCTGGCAGCCCTTCAGCAATTCCGCCCCGACGTAGTCTTAAGCGATATTCGCATGAAGTCGCGGCATGACGGTTTGACGCTGCTAGACCAGGTGAAGCGCGAGTATCCTTCCACTCCAGTCATCCTGATGACTGCATTCGGCTCCGTCGAGACGGCAATCCGAGCGGTCAAGGAGGGCGCGTTCGATTACATCAGTAAGCCGTTCCGCATGGACAATGTCGTCGCTACCGTTCGGCGTGCCTTGGCCGTGTGTTCGCCCCGAGAGGCCATTGAGGGCGGGACGGATGCGGACGATAACGATTTCGCCTCGGGCTTGGTGGGACGCGATCCGGCAATGCTCGAAGTCTATAAGATGATTGGACGAGTGGCCGACGCGCGCGCCGCCATCCTCATTACGGGGGAATCGGGCACGGGCAAGGAACTGATTGCGCGCGCCATACACCAGCACGGCTCTCGCCATCATGAGCCGTTTGTCGCCATTAACTGCGGGGCTCTGACTGAGACGCTGCTTGAGTCAGAACTCTTCGGTCACGTCAAAGGCTCATTTACGGGTGCGATCGCCAACAAGGCCGGAATCTTCGAGCAGGCAGGCGAGGGGACTGTCTTTCTGGACGAGATCTCAGAGACGAGTCCCGCGCTTCAGGTCAAACTACTTCGCGTCCTGCAGGAGCGCGAAGTAGTGCCCGTCGGTGGAACAGTTCCCGTGAAGGTAGGGGCTCGCGTAATAGCCGCGAGCAACAACGACCTAGATAAGCTCTGCCTGGACGGGTCTTTTCGCCGCGACCTCTTCTATCGCCTGAATGTCATCAACATACACGTGCCGCCGCTGCGCGAGCGGGGCGCCGATCTGGAGATGCTTGCACGGCACTTCATCCAGCAGCACAGCCGTCGTCTTGGCAAACGGATCACG
>JACVRN010000113.1 GCA_014534425.1 Pyrinomonadaceae bacterium | reverse complement strand
GTTCAGCCTTGAGAGAATGGCCGGGGACTACCTGAAAATTTACGAGGAAGCTTTACGCAACCGGCGTAAAAGTTTTTCGGCGGGCCGCTCGCTTTTTGGACTGATGCCGCGCCTCGGCTGGAAAGGTTATCTGGAGTACTGCTGGTCGGGCGGTCATTGCCAGTACCTGGCGTCACAGAAGCTTGCGGAAGAAGGGCGTTGGCGGCTGGCAAAGGTCGCGGCGCACTCGGCCCTCTTCACCTGTCCCACGCTTTTCACGCGTCCTCAGAGGGCTTTTCATCTTTTCAAGATGGAGCTTCGTTCGACATTGCCTTCAAAAGCCGTGGCCGGAACGAGTCGTAACGGGACGCGTGAGGCACACGTCGAAGCCGAAAGGTACGAGCCTTGAGCTTTGTCTCTAAGCATCGTTTCCGGCCTACGCTGTTTAACGGCCAGCGTCTCAACAAAAGCGTTGTAGTTCATGGCGCGCTGCTGGTATGATGATGAACAGGGAGCGAGCCATCCACACTCGCTCCCTGCTTTTGTCCCGAAGGTCTTGCCCTCGAACGTTCGCTAAATACAGGCCATCCGGTAAGACGAACTCGCCCGAAATAAAATCAGACCTTTAATATGGAGAAGACCCTAGCGAGCGTAGGCGATGGCGCTTGCCTTCGCGTCGTGCGGCCTCTGAATCTGGTCGTAACGCCTCTCTATTTATGGTAGCTTTAAGATAGCGCAATATGTGTGGCATAGCAGGATTCGTTGAGAGAGAAAAAGAGGACGCGCCAGGCTTAGGGCCAGAGCGCGCCGAAGTGCTTGACCGCATGTGCCTCGTGATAAGCCATCGCGGCCCTGACGACCAGGGAACTATGGTGCGCGGCACGGCTGCGCTCGGCATGCGCCGCCTCTCCATCATAGACTTGGCGGGCGGGCACCAGCCCATCTCCGGCTGCGACTCTCGCGTCACGGTCGTCTTCAACGGCGAGATTTACAACTACCGCGAGCTTCAAAAAGATTTGGAGGCTCGCGGCCATCGCTTTCAAACACACTCCGACACGGAATCAATCGTCCACCTTTACGAAGAGTACGGCGCGGCGTGCGTGGAACACCTGCGCGGCATGTTCGGCTTCGCCATCTGGGACGAGCGCGAAAGGGAACTGTTTCTGGCGCGCGACCGTGCGGGCAAAAAGCCGCTCTACTACACGCTCACACCGCGCGGCACTCTGGTCTTCGGCTCAGAGCTTAAATCTCTTCTTGAACACAAAGAGGTAGAGCGCTCGTCGGACGTTGAAGCGCTCGACGCTTATCTCACGTTCGGATATGTTCCCGACCCGCTTTCCATCTTTCGCGGCGTGCGTAAATTGCCGCCCGGCCATCATCTGACCTACAAAGACGGCAAGATAAAAGTCGAGCAGTACTGGGACTTCCCGTTTGAAGAGGAAACTGTACAGCGCTCCGAGTCGGATTACCTTGAAGAACTCTCTGCGCTTCTAGACGAAGCCGTGCGCCTGCGCCTTGTAGCGGACGTTCCGCTCGGAGCCTTTCTTTCCGGCGGCGTGGACTCTTCCGCAGTCGTAGCCTTCATGTCGCGCCACACGGCACAGCCCGTCAAAACCTTCTCCATTGGATTTCACGAAGACAGCTACAGCGAGTTGAAGTACGCGCGCGTCGCGGCCAAGCATTTCGGGACAGACCATCACGAGTTCATAGTCACGCCCGACATCTGCCACATCGTAGACGAACTGGCCTGGCATTTCGACGAGCCGTTCGCAGACTCTTCGGCCATTCCGACCTACATGGTCTCGAAACTGGCGCGCGAACACGTTAAGGTTGTGCTCTCCGGCGACGGCGGCGACGAGCTTTTCGCGGGCTACACTCGCTACGCTGTGGATAGAAGACGAAGCGGCTTTGCACATCTTCCTTCCGCTTTAAGAAGAGGAGTGATGCGCCCCTTGAGTCGAAGCTTGCCGCACGGGGCCTGGGGCAGAAATTTTCTCTACAACATCGCGCTCGACCCCATTGACCGCTACGTAGATAGCATCTCCGTCTTCTCAGAACTCAACAAGCCCTCGCTCTACACGGAAGATTTCCGCCGCGAGTTTCAAGCTCACGAGCGAATCGTGGAGCGTTACAGAAGCTTAGCCGCGAGCGTCACAACGAAAGAGCCGCTCGACGGCATGCTCTATCTAGACAGCAAAACATATCTGCCGGGCGACATCCTGACCAAAGTTGACCGCATGAGCATGGCCGTGTCCCTGGAGGCGCGCGTGCCGCTCCTTGACCATCGCTTGATAGAATTCGTCTCGCGCATTCCGGCTTCCATGAAGATGCGCGGGCTTGAGGCCAAACACATCTTCAAGCGCGCCGTGCGCGACCATGTGCCTGCGGAGATTTTGGACAGGCCCAAGCAGGGCTTCGGCATGCCGCTTCAGCAGTGGATTAACGAGCAGTTGCGCGAGCGCATACGCGAGACGCTTTCGGATAAGCGAACGCGCGAGCGAGGGATTATCGAAGAGCGCTACGTGCGACGCCTTCTGGACGAGCACGAGCGCAATCGTCGTGACCACTCCGGGCAACTCTGGGCGCTCTTCATGCTCGAAGAGTGGCACAGAATCTTTATGGATGATGCGGGCCACGCGTCGCGCGCTCGCGGCGGCGCGTCTCTACAGCTAGCCTCCGTGTAACGCGATTTTTAACGAGCGAGCTTCAATCTCATGTGCGGAATTGCAGGTCTGGTAGGATTTGATGACGGTCTGGATGCGCGGAAAGAGCGTGTCCGCCTGATGGTTCGCGCGCTTGAAAGAAGAGGGCCGGACGGTTGTGGCTTTGAGTCCTGGCCGGAAGCAGTCTTGGGCCACCGCCGCCTGGCAATCTTCGACTTGAGCAACGCCGGACGCCAGCCGATGCTTTCGCCCGACGGAGCCTTGGGCGTAGTCTTCAACGGTGCCGTTTATAACTGGCGCGCCTTGCGCTCGGCATTGGAGGCGCGCGGTTACTCTTTCAAAAGTCAGACCGACACGGAAGTCCTCATACACGGATACAGAGAGTGGGGAATAGATGGATTGGTTAACCGCCTGCGCGGGATGTTCGCCTTCGGCCTCTGGGACAATCTGGGGCGAAAGCTCTTTCTGGTGCGCGACCGTCTGGGCGTCAAGCCGCTTCTATATTCCGCTAGCGACAGTTGCATAGCCTTCGCTTCTACAGCACGCGCTCTGAAGGCCGCAGGCTTCGGCCAGGAAATTGATGAGCAGGCGATTGCGGAATATCTTGAGTTCGGGTACGTCACAGACGAGCGCTCCGTCTACGAAGGCGTCAAAAAAGTTCCTGCGGCGACCATCCTCGAATGGTCGGACGGATGCGCGCACCTGCGAACATACTGGACTCCGCCCGTCATAGCCTCTTCTTCAAACATAACTTTCGACGAAGCAGTGGAAGAGACTGAAAAGCTTTTCCTGAGCGCCGTGGAAAAACGTCTTCATGCGGACGTGCCCGTGGGCGCGCTCCTTTCAGGCGGCGTAGATTCGAGCCTGGTCTGTTGGGCGATTGCGCGCCTGGGCGGCGACGTGACGGCGTTTACGGTCGGCACGCCCGGCGACCCCTGGGACGAAACGGAAGATGCTGTAGCCACCGCAAGCGCTCTTGGAATCAAGCATCGAGTGCTTAATCTTTCCGCCGACGATGCTCCGGGCGTTGATGAACTCGTGGCCGCTTACGCGGAGCCTTTCGCCTGCGCGTCCGCGCTGGGGATGCTGAGGGTGTCGCGCGCCGTGGCTTCGTCTGCGACGGTGCTTTTGACGGGCGACGGCGGCGACGACGTGTTCCTGGGCTATCCAGAGCATCGCCACCTATGGATGGCCGAGAAGCTTGCGCGTGCTTTGCCCGGAAGCGCTGCGAGCGCTTTGCGAGGGATGGAAGCAGGATTACCGAAAGTCGGGTTGTTTAAGCGTGCGGCCTCTTTCATGAGCTACGCTACGGGCGGGCTTGGAGCCGTGGCGTGCGCGCATGACGGTCTTCCATCGTATCGCCGTCACAATCTTCTTGGCGAAAGGATGATGGAGAGGGATGTCAGTCAGCGCTCGCTCCAGAGGTCTCTTGAATCCGGTCGGCGTGTGCTGGAAGAGTTTCTGGAGTACGACCGACGCACGCGCTTCGTGGGCGAGTACATGACGAAGGTTGACGGCGCTACGATGCATCACGCTCTGGAAGCGCGCTCGCCGTTTCTGGATCAGGAGTTGTGGGAGTTTGCGGCCCGTTTGCCGTTCGAGATACGCCTCAGAAAGTCGCAGCTTAAGGCGGTGCTGCGTGAATTAGCGCGTCGTCGCGTGGGCGAGCGAGTCGCGCGAGGGAGAAAGCGCGGCTTCGGCATCCCCGTAGGGCGCTGGATTGCCGGTCGCTGGCGCTCTCAGGTTGAAGAGGCTCTGCAAGACTCTTTGTTAGACCGCGAAGGCTGGATACGAAAGGATGCAACGCTTGCCCTGCTCAATCAATCGGCGGAGAAAGGCGAAGCGCCGAACCAACTGTGGTACATCTTCGTTCTCGAATCATGGTTGAGAAGAGAGCGCGAAGAAACTTTATCAAGCTCCACGGAGGCCGAGAGAGTCGAGGTGCCGCAGCACGCGTTCTGAAAACCGAATTGCCCGCAGACGGCGAATCTATAGATTGATGAAACCCAACGTTCTGCTATTCATAGACAGCTTTAACCAGGGCGGCACGGAGCGCCAGGTGGTGCAGCTTACTCGTTTGCTCACAGAGAGCGGGCGATACAATGTGCATCTGGCGTGTCTGAAGAGCGAGGGCGTGCTGCGCGGTGAAGTGGAGCGAATAGGTTTTAAGGAGATACCGGAATTTCGCCTGAAGAGCTTTCGTGAGCCGAATGCGCTCAAACAGGTGCGCCGCTTCGCTCGCTTTCTAAAGGAGCGCGAGATAATTCTGGTCGAGACGCACGACTTTTACACGAACATCTTCGGCATGGCGGGGGCGGCGCTCGCGCGCATCCCCGTTCGCATAGCGTCCAGACGCGAGACGGACGGCGTCCGCACCACCGCGCAGAAGTGGACGGAGCGCCGCGCCTTTAACCTTGCTCATGCAATCATAGCCAACTCCGATGCCGTACGCGGCCAGCTTATACGCGACGGAGTTCAGGCTCAGAAAATAGTCACGGTCTACAACGGCATGGACACCACGCGGGTCGCGCCGCGCACCGGTTTGAAGCGCGATGAAGTGCTGGCTCGCCTTGGGCTGCCGGTTGATGACGGGCGGCGCTTCGTCACGATTGTCGCCAACATGCATCACCCTATGAAGGATCAGGCGACTTTCCTGCGCGCGGCTCAGATAGTGCGCTCACAAATCGCGGACGCAGCTTTCGTGCTTGCCGGAGAAGGACAACTCACGGAAGGCTTGCGCTCTCTGGCTGCGGAGCTTGGTCTTGAAAGAGACGCTTTCTTTACGGGACGCTGCGCGGATGTCTCTGCGCTTCTGGCGGTCTCGGACGTGTGCGTCTTAAGCTCAAAGGGCGTGGAGGGTTTTTCAAACTCCATCATAGAGTACATGGCTGCGGCGCGGCCCGTGGTGGCTACAAATGTGGGCGGCGCGGCTGAACAGGTCGTAGACGGCGAGACCGGCTACATCATCGCGCCGGGCGATGCGAAGACGATGGCCGCTCGCATCATTGCTCTGCTTGAAGACCCGCAGCGCGCGAAAGAGATGGGAGCGCGCGGGCTGCGTCGTGTTCAAGAGAAATTCTCCTGCGCGGCGCAGCTTGAGCGCACGGAAGCGCTTTATGAGCGGCTGCTCGCGCGTGTGCCGAGCGCGGAAAGGGGCGCGGGCGCTGAAGCTGTAGATGCGAAGCGCGAAGAGGCAGCCAACGGCGAAGGGCAAACTATTCTGTAATGCTGAAGAGGGAAGAGAAAGAGATGCCTTTAGAGGGCCTGGACGAGCGCGTGGCGAAGACGACTGTGCGCGAATCAGGCCCCGCGAAGGTGCGTGTCCTGATGGTTGCGCCTTCGCTCGGAATCCTTGGCGGGCAGGCTGTTCAGGCAGCGCGTCTTCTGTCGCGCCTGCGAGCAGAACCCTCGCTTGAAATAGATTTCCTGCCGGTCAACCCAAGGCTTCCGGGCGCGCTAGGAAAGTTGCAGGACATAAAGTACGTCCGCACGCTTCTGACTTCCGCGCAGTACTTCGCAACGCTTCTTGCTCGCGTCAGGCATTACGATGTCATTCACATCTTCTCCGCTTCCTACTTCTCCTTTCTGCTTGCGCCTACGCCGGCCATTCTCGTCAGCCGTCTTTACGGCAAGCGAACTCTGCTCAATTACAGAAGCGGCGAAGCCGAAGACCATCTCACGCGCTGGCGGCGCACGGCTTTGCCGACCATGCGAAAGGTTGATGCGATTATCGCTCCATCGGGTTATCTGGTTGATGTCTTCAAGCGCTTCGGGCTTTCGGCGCGCTCCATCTTCAACATAGTCGAGACGGAGCGCTTCCGCTTTCGTGAGCGCGTGCCCTTAAAGCCAGTCTTCTTCTCTAACCGTAATTTCGAGCCGCTCTACAACGTGGCCTGCACGCTTCGAGCCTTCGCGCTCGTTCAGAAAAGATTCCCCGACGCTCGACTGGTGCTTGCGGGCGATGGAAGCTTGCGCGCTGAACTGGAAGCGCTTGCGCGCGAGCTTGGATTGAGAAACGTGGAATTCCTCGGACGCGTCAAGCCTGAGCGCATGCATGAACTGTACGACGCGGCGGACATTTACCTGAACTCACCGAACATAGACAACATGCCCGGCTCCATCATAGAGGCTTACGCATCGGGGCTGCCCGTGGTGACGACCAACGCGGGCGGCATACCCTACATCGTGACGAACGAGAAGACGGGCCTGATGGTCGAGCGCAATGACCACGTGGCTATGGCCGGTGCCGCCATTCGCTTGCTGGAAGACCCTGCGCTTGCCGCAAGGATTGCGCGTGCGGCTTATGATGAATGTCGCAAGTATCGTTGGGAATCTGTGCGCGAAGAGTGGCTGGAGCTTTACCACGGGCTGTCAGGAGCTAAAGAGAGCCGTGAGCGCCGAGCTTATGAGGAGACGAAAGAGGAGATTGCGCTGAAAAGAGAGGGCGAGGCCGTTAGTAGATGACACGCGTGCTGAAAAAATTGAAGAAGCTACGCGGGCGCAGCCTGCGAGAGATGCGCGTGCGTGTAGGTCAGCAGCTTGCGGCCTTGAGCGAGCGGCGCGGATGGTCTGAACAGTCGCGCGTGCCGGGGGACGAAGAGTTCTTTAAAGCTATCAACGCAGCCGCGCTCGAAACTGAAACGCTCACGGCTGAAGCTTTGCTCGAAAACTTTCGCACGCGCCGCGCGCCGCGCTTCTTCGCTTCCTTTGACAGGCCGGAAGAAACTATAGCGCAGCTTCGTTCAAGGTGGCCGGGCGCGGAAGAGGCCATAACGGGGCGCGCCCGCCGCATCACTGAAGGCCGCTTTGACCTTCTGGGCTTTCGTGACTTGAGCTTCGGTCAGACTGTTGACTGGCACCTTGAGCCTTTATCTGGAAAGCGTGCGCCGCTTGAGCATTGGAGCCGCATAGATTACCTGAAGGCGGAGGTCGCTGGAGATAAAAAGATTACCTGGGAGTTGAATCGCCAACAATATTTCTCAACCCTAGGTCGCGCCTACTGGCTCACGGGCGAAGAGCTTTACGCCGAGACGTTCGTCTCGCACATCTCTTCATGGATGGACGAGAATCCGCCTAAGCTAGGCATCAACTGGGCGAGTAGCCTTGAGGTCTCGTTGCGCGCAATCTCATGGCTGTGGGCGCTCCATTTCTTCAGGTGCTCGAATCATTTGACGCCGGAGCTTTACCTGCGCGTGCTGAAATTTCTTTATCTGCACGCGCGCCATCTTGAGACGTATCTCTCAACCTACTTCAGCCCGAACACGCACTTGACGGGAGAGGCGCTAGGGCTTTTTTACCTGGGAACGCTCCTGCCGGAATTCCGCAGGGCCGAAGCGTGGCGCGCGAGCGGGCGAAGCATACTCTTAGAAGAGCTTGACCGTCACGTTCGCTCGGACGGCGTCTATTTCGAGCAGTCCAGCTACTATCATCTCTACACAACGGATTTCTACACCCACCTTTACCTGCTCTCGCGCGCGAACGGGCGTGAGGTTGAGCCGAAGGTCGAAGAGAAGCTCAAAGCGCTGCTAGACCACCTGATGTACATTACGCGGCCCGACGGCACGACTCCCTTCTACGGTGATGACGACGGAGGGCGACTGGTGATGCTGGACGAGCGCGCAGGCTCCGATTTCAGCGCGGCTCTTTCGACGGGCGCACTCCTTTTCTCTCGCGGCGATTACAAGTTCGTCGCGGGAAGCTTTGCGGAGGAGACGCTCTGGCTGCTCGGCGCAGAAGGCGCGGAAGAGTTCGATAAGCTGAGCGCGAGCGCGCCCGCAAGTGAATCTCGCGCGTTCACCGAAGGCGGCTATTACGTGATGCGCGACGGCTGGACTCGCGGCTCGAATTACCTGCTCGTGGACTGCGGCCCGCACGGAGGGCTTAAGTGCGGTCACGCGCATTCGGACGCACTCTCCTTTGACATGGCCGCGCGCGGGCGCAACTTACTCGTTGACCCTGGCACGTACACTTACACAGGCTCCCGCGAGATGCGCGATTACTTCCGCTCGACAGCCGCGCACAACACGCTGACCCTTGACGAGGAATCTCAATCCGTGCCGGGCGGCGCGTTCGATTGGAAGGCGGTCGCGCGCAGTTCTGTTCGTCGCTGGACGAGCCGCGCGAGGTTCGACTTTTTCGAGGGCGCGCACGATGGCTACGAGCGTCTGACCGAGCCTGCGACGCACGCGCGCAGCATCCTCTTCATCAAGGGCGATTACTGGATTGTGCGTGACCGCGTGGAGACAAAGGGGACGCACGCCTCCAGCCTGCATTTTCATTTCGCGCCTGACGCCGTGCCTGAACCGGACGCGACTGGCGGCGTCGAAGGGATTCTGGAAGAGAAAGCGGATGCGCCCGGCCTCGCCCTGTTCGCGTTCGGTCATGAAGGACGCTGGCAAAGAAGCGAAGGCTGGGTTTCGCAATGTTACGGCCAGCGCGTGCAGTCTCCCGTCTGGAAGTTTTCCGCGCTAGTGCAGGGCGCGCAGGATTTCGTCTCTTTCATCATCCCTCAGGCGGCGCACGCTGCCAAGTCTTTCGCGCGCGAGGTCGAGGCCGTAGAGGGGCGCGCATTCGAGACGAGCACAAACGCCGTGCGCGATATACTATTGATGGCGAATGGCGCGCTGGCGGAGTACGCGCTGGCGGCTTCGGACTTTGAATGGGTATGGCTGCGCTTCGAGCACGGCTCGCAAACTCCGTCCGAGGCCCTCTTGATTAACGGCCATCGCTTTATGCTCAACGGGCGCGAAGCGCTGGCTTCTGCTGAACCGTTGGCTTATCTCTTCATGCGTCGCGTGGGGGAAGTTTTGTACGTGGATTCAGAAGAGAGGCCGGAGCTTGACGCAGAGTGTTTCGGTGCGCGCCGTCTGATTTTTACGGACGCGGTATCGGATGACAGAACAGAATTTGAGGAAGCCGTGCGGAACTTTGAAGTGAGTCTCTGATTTAAAAGTCATGTGTGGAATTAACGGAATAGCATTTTCAAGTCGGGCGGGCCGCAGCGTTGACGCGCAGGTCTTAAAGCGCATGCGCGACGTGATAACGCATCGCGGGCCTGACGACGAGGGGCTTTACCTAAACGGCGCGGTGGGCCTGGGGCATCGCCGCCTCAGCATTGTCGACGTGGCGGCGGGCCACCAGCCCATGACGAACGAAGACGGCTCGCTTCACATTGTCTACAACGGCGAGATTTATAACCACGCGGACTTCCGCGCTGAATTGGAAGCGCGCGGCCACACCTATCAAACGCACTGCGACACGGAAACCATCCTTCATCTTTACGAAGAGTACGGCGCAGGATGCGTCGAACACCTGCGAGGCATGTTCGCCTTCGCCATCTGGGACGAGCGCAGGCGAGAGCTTTTCATAGCGCGCGACCGTTTGGGCGTCAAGCCGCTCTACTACGTTCACACGCACGACGGCTCGCTCTATTTCGCTTCGGAAATCAAAGCGCTCTTGGAAGCGCGGGCCTCCGGCGCGCCTGAGATAAATTTCCGCGCGCTGCCGGATTATCTAGCCAATCACGGAACCTCTGACGAAGAGACGCTCTTTCATCAGGTGAAGCGCCTGCTTCCGGGCCACACGCTCCTTTGGCGCGAAGGCCAGGTGAAGATTGAAAAGTACTGGGACATAAGCTTTCGTCCGCAGGATGAAGAGCAATCAAGCCGCAGCGATGAAGATTATGTGCGCGAGTGGACTGAGCTTTTTGAGCGAAGCGTGCGCCTCAGGCTGATGGCGGACGTGCCGCTCGGCATGTTCCTTTCCGGCGGCATAGATTCATCTGCCATCGCCGCCGTCATGAGCAAGATGGTGAGCGAGCCTATCAAGACTTTTTCGGTCGCCTTCGCCGAGCGCGAAGCCAACGAGCTTGAGTACGCGCGTCTGGTCGCACGCGCCTTCAAGACAGACCATCACGAAGTCGTAGTCTCGCCGGAAGAGTTCTTTCAAGAGTTGCCGCGTCTGGTTTGGCACGAAGACGAGCCGCTCGCGCATCCTTCGAGCGTCGCGCTCTATTTCGTCTCGCGTCTAGCCGCGCGCCACGTCAAGGTGGTCTTGACGGGCGAGGGCAGCGACGAGTTGATGGGCGGCTATGAGCGCTATTACAAGACGCTTTATCAACTGGCGCTGGGGCCGCGTTATCACAGGTGGATGACGAAAAGCGTGCGCGAAATGCTCAGCCGCCGGATAGAGAGTCTTCCGCCTCAGTCCCGTGTTCGTCATAAGCTGACGCGCACGTTTCTTTGCCTTGAGCCGGACGTTGAGAACATCTACTTCGACAACTTCGCTGTCTTTCGTCGCGGGATGCAGGAGGATTTGCTCTCGAAGGAGACGAAAGAGCGCGTGAGGGAGATTGACCCTTACAGGGAGATGCAGCGTTACTTCGACTCTGCGGATTCGGACTCGACGCTCAACCGCATGCTCTACGCGGACATGAAGACTTATCTACATGAATTGTTGATGAAGCAGGATCAGATGAGCATGGCCGCTTCGATTGAGAGCCGCGTGCCGTTTCTGGATCACAAGCTGGTGGAGTTCACCGCGCGGCTTCCGGTTCACCTGAAGATACGGCGCGGCTGGACTACCAAATACATACTGCGCCGCAGCATGAAAGGTGTGCTGCCCGAAGCAATCCTTTCGCGCAAGAAGATGGGCTTCCCCGTGCCCGTCGGCGCTTGGTTTCGCGGGGCGTTCCAAACGGTCATTGACGAATACGTCCTGAGCGAGCGCGCAATGAGTCGCGGCCTCTTCAATGCAGAGTTCGTGCGACAACTGGTCGCGCGGCACATGAAGGGCGAGAATCATTCCGAACGCTTGTGGGCGCTCGTCAATTTCGAGATGTGGCTCAGAGCCTTCTTCGACGGCGAAGCCTCAAAAGAGCCGCAAGCCGCTTTGATAGAGACGGTCGGCGTGCGTTGATAGTTTAATGCAAAGGAAGAAATCAACAGGATGGACAGGCTCAAACTGCGCGAGCGACAAGGTTAATAAGAGTGCGTATTCTGTGGCTTAAAACCGAACTGCTTCATCCCGTAGATAAGGGCGGGAAGATTCGCACCTATCACATGCTCAGGGAACTGAAGCGACAGGGGCATGAGATAACGTATCTGACGCTGGACGATGGCGCGGGGGGCGCAAAGGCGCGCGAGCTTGCGCTGGAATACTGCGACCATCTTGTGTGTGTGCCGCACGCTACGCGCCCGAAATTCTCCGCAGGCTTTTATGCTGAACTGGCCCTGAATCTGGCGTCGCCTCTGCCCTACTTCATGCGTAAGTACAAGTCCGAAGCGATGCGGCGAGAGATTCTGAGGCTCGCGGGGCAAGAGAGTTTCGACGTGCTGGTCTGCGACTTTCTACAGCCGAGCGTGAACGTTCCCTTTGAGGTACGGCTTCCGACAGTGCTCTTCCAGCACAACGTAGAGGCCATGATATGGAAGCGGCACTACGAGGTTCAGTCCAATCCTTTGAAGAAGCTTTATCTGAAGAATCAGTGGAGGAAGAGTTTCAGGTACGAGCGCGACGCGTGCCGCAGGTTCGATAAAGTTGTGGCCGTGTCCGAAGAAGACCGCGAGAAGATGAAGCAGGATTACGGTCTGCGCGATGTCGAGGACGTGCCCACGGGAGTCGATACGGAATTCTTTAGCCCGCGCGGGAGTGTAAAGCCGGAGCCGCACAATCTCGTCTTCACAGGCTCTATGGACTGGCTGCCGAACGAGGACGCCATACAATATTTCATTAAAGAGATTCTGCCGCTCGTGCGCCGCGAGGTGCCTCAAGTGACGCTCACAGTGGTCGGGCGAAATCCTTACCCCAGCCTGGTTGAATTGAGCAAGCGAGACGCTTCCATCATCGTCACGGGCCGCGTGGAAGATGTTCGTCCATACATGGAGCGCGCTTGCGTATACATAGTGCCTATACGCATAGGGGGCGGGACGCGGCTGAAGATTTACGAGGCTATGGCTATGGAAAAGCCAATCGTCTCTACGACCGTGGGGGCCGAAGGCTTGCCGGTTAAAGACAATGAAGAGTTGCTGCTCGCGGATGACCCGCAGGACTTCGCTGGCGGAGTCGTTCGCCTTCTCAATGACAAGCTGTTCGCTCAAACTTTAGGCATGCGCGCGGCCCGCGTCGTTAGAGAAAAGTTCGGATGGGACAAAGTGAGCGCAGCGTTCGCGCAAATCTGCGAGGATACGATTCAAAGTAGAGGCGCGTTGAATAGAACGATAACGGAGGAAGGTCTTCTTCCGCTTTCAGGAGAGATATGAAACTGAGCGTTTTCGGTCTGGGTTACGTGGGTTGCGTTTCGGCTGCGTGCTTTGCCAAGGAAGGGCACGAGGTCTGGGGCGTCGATGTCAACTCTACAAAGGTGGAGATTATCAACAGTGGACGCAGCCCCATTGTGGAAGCTGGCGTGGGCGATTTGATAAGTGAGATGGTCACATTGGGGCGGCTTCGCGCGACCACGGATTCCGCAGAGGCCGTACGCAATTCAGAGGCTTCATTAGTTTGCGTCGGCACGCCCAGCAATCAGAACGGAAGCCTTGACCTCAAGTACGTCAAGCGCGTCTGCCAGGAGATTGGCGCGGCGCTTGAGAAAAAGCGCGAGCGTCACACCGTTGTCATACGCAGCACCATGCTGCCAGGAACCATCGAGAACGTAGTCATACCGACTCTGGAAGTTTATTCTGGCAAGAAGGTGGGCCGCGACATAGGCGTCAGCATCAACCCTGAATTCCTGCGCGAAGGAACCTCTCTGAAAGATTTCTACGCGCCGCCTTTCACCTTGATAGGCGCGGACGAAGAGGACGTGGCGGCGAGCGTGCGCCGTCTTTACAGCAACATTGAAGCGCCGCTTTACGTGACGAGCATCCGAGCGGCGGAGATGGTCAAGTACGCCTGCAACTGCTTTCACGCGCTCAAGGTTTCATTCGCCAACGAGATTGGCAACGTCTGCAAGGCGCTCGGCATAGACAGCCACGAGGTTATGGATGTTTTCTGCCAGGACAAGAAGCTCAACCTTTCGCCTTACTATCTGAAGCCCGGCTTCGCCTTCGGCGGCTCGTGCCTGCCCAAGGATTTGAGGGCCATCACGTATAAGGCGAAAGAGGTGGACGTTGAAGTGCCCGTGCTCTCGTCCGTTCTTCAAAGCAATCGCCGCCAGATAGAGCGCGCCCACGAGATGGTCTTGCAGACGGGAAAAAAACGCATAGGCGTCCTGGGCTTCAGCTTCAAGGCGGGCACGGACGACCTGCGTGAATCGCCCATGGTCTCTTTGATAGAGATGCTGATAGGCAAGGGCATGACCTTAGCCATCTACGACCGCGACGTTTCCCTGGCGAAACTCTTTGGCGCGAACAAGGAATACATAGAGCGAGAGATTCCGCACATCTCGCAGTTGATGCGCTCAAGCATCAAAGAGGTTTTGGAGAGCGCGGACGTTCTCATCATCGGCAACAAGTCGGAAGAGTTCCGCGAGATTGAATCCGAACTGCGCGCAGACCAACTGGTGATTGACCTGGTGCGCCTCTTCGACAGACCTTTGAAGCAAGGAGAGTACGAGGGAATCTGTTGGTAAGAGAGAGGCCAAAGCTTTTTTGGAGAGCCGTGCGACTGTTAGCCGTCTCGTTGGTCGTCTGGTTCCTGCTGGCGTGGGTCGCGGCACAGGCTTTGGTCGTGCGCGCAGACTTGCCTCGCGCGGACGCGCTGCTGGTTTTGAGCGGCTCAAGCAACTACGTCGAGCGCAATCGCTGGGCTGCGCGTCTTTACAGGGAGGGCCGTGCGCCGCTTATTATCTTGACGAATGACGGGCAGCGCGGGGGCTGGTCGAAAGCGGAGCAGCGCAACCCGTTTTTCGTGGAGCGCGCCGCGCTAGAGTTGAGCCGGGACGGCGTGCCTGCCGAAAATATAGAAGTGCTGCCGGGCATCGTTTCAAGCACGTACGAGGAAGCAGTCCAATTGCGCTCCTTTGCCGCCTCGCGCGGCCTGCGCCGTGTTCTTGTCGTCACCTCCGCTTATCATTCGCGCAGGGCCTTGTGGACTATGCACCGCGTCTTTGAGGGAAGCGAAGTTGAAGTCGGCGTTGACGCGCCGCCCTTAGGCGACGAGTCACCCGCTCCGGCCACGTGGTGGACTAAACTACAAGGCTGGCAGATGGTCGCGGGCGAGTACCCGAAAATGGTCTATTACCGTCTGCGTTATTAATTTGAAAAGGCAGAAGAAAGATGAGTTCTCACGCAATCGAGATAGCACGCGGCGAGAGGTTCAAGTTCGGGGAGAACTGGAGCCGCTTCCTCTCGCTACTGGACGACACGCGCATCAGTGAGGCCGAAAAGTCTCTGCGGCAGATGTTGGAAGTCGAGAATCTTGAAGGCAAAAGTTTTCTTGATATAGGCTCCGGCAGTGGCCTCTTCAGTTTGGCCGCTCGGCGTCTGGGCGCGCGTGTTCACTCTTTTGATTTTGACCCGCAATCGGTAGCTTGCACTGCGGAACTGCGTCGCCGCTTCTTTCCAGACGACTCCGACTGGAAGGTCGAAGAGGCTTCGGCGCTGGAGGCCGATTACGTGCGCTCGCTCGGAAAATTCGATGTCGTCTATTCTTGGGGAGTGCTTCATCACACCGGCCAGATGTGGCAGGCTTTGGAGAACGCGCAGCTTGCGGTCGCTTCGGGCGGGAAACTCTTCATAGCCATCTACAACGACACTGGCAGCCAGGCTTCGCGCTGGAAGTGGATTAAGCGCACCTACAATAATCTGCCGCGCATGCTGCGCCTGCCCTTCACGCTGGCCGTCATTGCGCCTGACGAAATGAAAGCTATGGTGCGCTCGGTCGTGACGCTCAAGCCGCAGCAGTACATACATTCATGGACGCGCTACGAGAGCAATCGAGGGATGAATCGTTGGCGCGACATCGTCGATTGGGTCGGAGGCTATCCTTACGAAGTTGCCACGCCCGAAGAGATTTTCGATTTCTACCGCGCGCGAGGCTTTACTCTCGTCAAGCTCAGGTGCGGGCACGTCGGCCTAGGGTGCAACGAGTTCGTCTTTGAAAAGAATGGCTGAGGCTTGAGAAGATGCTGAAAGTGGAGGCAAAGAGCGCGTTTCTCGTACTGCTTTGTGCGCTCGCAATCTGCGCCGGTTGCGCTTACGCGCAGCAGAGGGCCAGGACAGTCGCGCGCGAGGGCGCGGACGGCAAAGGCACTATCACGCTTCGCGCGGGCGATGACTTGCAGCGAGCCATAAACGACGCTCGCCCCGGCGATACCATTCTCCTAGAAGCCGGAGCGGTCTTCACAGGCACTTTCACCTTGCCTCGTAAGAACGGCGACGCCTTCATCACCATACGCACTCTAGCGCCGGACGCTTCTTTACCGGGCGCAGGTCAACGCATCTCTCCGTCTTATAGCGTAGCGATGCCTAAGCTGGTCTCGCCCGGACAGGGACAGGCCGCGCTGGAAACGGAAGCGGGCGCGCATCACTACCGTCTTATAGGGTTGGAGATTAAGCCCGCCAATAGCTCCGCGCTGGTCTACGACTTGGTGCGGCTTGGCGGAGACTTTCAGGCTCAGAAGTCCGCCGCACAAGTCCCGCATGACCTTGTCATTGATCGCTGCTACATT
>JACVRN010000153.1 GCA_014534425.1 Pyrinomonadaceae bacterium | reverse complement strand
CATCACCACCTCGCTCGTAGCCATTTACCACGCGCGCATAGATTATCCTGGCTTTAACCCGCCGCAGATGACAGGCCCGCTGCCTCCGCTTCCTCAAGCAGAGATAGACGCAGAAGAGCGCGGCGTCAGCTACTCAAGAACCGCAGAGATTCCCATCAACCGCGCAGGCGAAGTCGAAGACGAAGCCATAGAGCGCAAGACAGTCAAACGATAAGCCAGATTATCATTTAAGTTGAAAGTGGCCGCGCAGTTTTTCGTAGGTCGTCTTGAGGTCTTCGGGGATGACGCGCGTTTCGCCTATGGTGGACATGAAGTTTGAATCGCCAGTCCAGCGCGGCATGATGTGCAGGTGTATGTGGTGGGCTATGCCTGCTCCTGCGGCGCGGCCCATGTTCATGCCTAGATTGAAGCCGTGCGGGTGGTAGGTCTCGCGCAGCGCCGTCTGACAATGTTTGGTTAAATCCATCATCTCGTCCGTCACCTCTTTCGGCGCGCCGTCAAGCTCCGCGAGGTGCGAGTAAGGGACTATTAAGAGATGGCCGCTAATGTATGGATAGATATTCAGGACTACGAAGTTGTGCGCGGCGCGATGAAGTATAAACTTCTCCTCATCGCTGCCTTCGTCGCTCAAGATAGCGCAGAAGACGCAGAGCGCAGTTTGGCCTTCGGGTGTGGGCGAGCTTGACTTGATGTAATCGTAACGCCAGGGACTCCACAACACATCCATAACTTTAGAGCTTATCCTCCCCGCGCGCTTGCAGAATCCCTTTGAATTAAAGAATGGGAGGCGTGCGATTGTCGTCCGCGTTGCCTGCGTCGGGCGCTTCGCCTGACTGTGAAGAAGTACTGGGAGTAGACCCGCCGCCTCCTGCGGCCTCTTCGTTGATTAGCTCTTTGAGTTCTTTGCCGGGCTTAAAATACGGCACGCGCTTGGCAGGGATATTAACGGGGTCGCCCGTCTTGGGGTTGCGCCCGCGACGCGCTCCGCGCTCACGCACGCGGAAGCTGCCGAAGCCTCGCAACTCTATCTTCTCGCCCTTGTTGAGCGTTTCGATGATGCTCTCGAAAACGATTTCGACGAGCCGCTCGGCATCCTTTTTGGTCAGTTCTGCGGCCCTTGCAACGTCTTCAACCAGATCGGCTTTGGTCATGCCTTTACCTCGCAGTTGGACAAAAGGCTTTACGCCCGAAAGACCCAGTGAGGGTCGAAAATAAATCTCAAATTCTGACGCGGGTAAAACCTGAAAATTAACTGTGAGAGTAGCAGAAACCCTGCGACTCCCGCAAGCGTCAGAAACGCCGCGCAGCCAACATCTTAGACGTAATCCGTGGAAAGCGAAAGAGCGGCCCGGTCAGAAACTCCATCGCTTTTCGAGTTCTGCCCGAAACCGCTCTTTATACTTCTTCTCAGCCCTTACGCTCGGACTCGGAGAGAGCGCCCGTTATTCTTCCTCTTTATCCGGCTCGCTCGTCCTCATCAACCCGGCCAACTCGCCAAGGCTTGCCATACCGCCGCCCGCCTCCGTCGAATAGCTCTTCGTGTCGACTACCGGCTCGTTATGTGCAGCCGCCCGCGCCGAAAGGCCAATCTTCTTCGCCTCGGCGTCTATGCGAATGATTTTGAAATCCATCTCCTGGCCGAGTTGCACAGCCTGCTCAGGACGCTCGACTCTCTCGTCCGAAAGCTCGGAGATGTGGCACAAGCCTTCGAGGTTATCGCCAAGCTCTACGAACGCGCCGAAGTTTGCGAAGCGCGCAATCTTGCCCTTCACGACATCGCCGGGCTTGTGCTCCGTGACGAAGCGATCCCAGGCATTCGGCTCAAGGTCTTTGATGGAGAGCGAAAGCCTTCGGTTCTCCGTATCAATGCTGGTGATGACGGCTTCAATCTCCTGCCCCTTCTTTAAGACCTCGCCTGGATGCTTGATGCGCTTTGCCCATGAGATGTCAGAGACGTGAACGAGTCCGTCCACTCCGTCCTCGACTTCAATGAAAGCGCCGAAGTCCGTCAGGTTACGCACGCGCCCTTTGACGCGTGAGCCTACTTCGTAGCGCTCCTTCAAAGTATCCCAGGGGTTCGACTGCACCTGTTTCATACCCAGACTGATGCGCCGCGCCTTCGGGTCAATGCTTAGAACTTCAACGTCAACATCGTCGCCCACGTTCACAAGCTTCGACGGATGCTTGATGCGCTTAGACCAACTCATCTCGGAAACATGCACGAGTCCTTCCACTCCCGGCTCAAGCTCTATGAAAGCGCCGTAGTCCGTGACGCTGGCGACCTTGCCGTGCATGCGACGGCCAATCGGAAAGCGCTCCTCCACGCTCTGCCAGGGGTCGGGCTGCAACTGCTTGTAGCCAAGACTCACGCGCTCGCGGTCTTTGTCGAACTTCAAGACCTTGACCTGAACCGTGTCTCCGACCTTGAAAAGCTCCGACGGATTCTGAAGACGCCCCCAGGACATGTCCGTTACATGCAGTAGGCCGTCTATGCCGCCCAGGTCAACGAAGGCACCGTAGTCCGTCAGATTCTTAATCTGGCCTTCGACTATGATGTCCTCTTCAATCTGGTTAAGCGTCTTGTGCTTGACGCCCTCGTTGCGCTCTTCGATGATGGCCTTGCGCGATAGCACCACGTTCGAGCGCTTGCGGTTGAGCTTGATGACCTTGGCTTCAATCTCCTGATTGCGAAGGCTGTCCAGATTACGCACGGGGCGCACGTCTACCTGCGAGCCTGGAAGAAAAGCCGCTATGCCGTCAATGTCCACGCGCAGGCCGCCCTTGATGCGCTCCGTGACGCGGCCCTTAATCGGCGTGCCCGTAGAGTAAGCTTTCTCAAGCTCGTCCCAAGCCTTCATACGCACGGCGTCGGCGCGCGAGAGCACAGGAAAGCCTTCGCTCGTCTCCATGCTCTTGACCAGCACTTCGACTTCATCGCCCGGCTTGACGGTCAGGTCGTTGCCTTCCATGAACTCGTTCTGCGGGACAATGCCTTCGGACTTGTAGCCGAAGTCTATGACGACGCCTCGCTCGGTGATGCCGACGACGGTGCCGCGCACGACTTCGCCTTCCTGGAAAGCTTTCTGCTCCTGCTCGAACTGTTCGAGTATAGCGCCGAAATCCATCCCGCCGGAGCGTCCTTCGTCTTCGTCATCATCATCCTGTGCCGAGCCAGAGGATGATGAAGTTGATGCGCGTTGAGGCGCAGAGGCAGAAGGCTGCGCGGAGGCTCCGGCCTGCCCCGCGCTTGCGGCCTGTGATTGAGCGGTTGGTTGCGGCGAAGTGTTCTGCTCGCCGCTTTGAGATTGGTTGTTGTTTGCCTCGCCGTCAGTCGGCTTGGTTTCTTCGATGGACATGCAAACTCCTGTCGGACTCCTCCTGGAAATTCGAGCGCAATCTTTTTTTGAGCTTGGGGCGCAATGCTTCAGGGCGCTCGAACCCGGCACACGAATGTGCCGCTCAATTAAAGGACGCGGGCGTTAACTTCCACAGCCTTGAGCGGCAGCAATCAAAAGTGAGAGGCCGTCTAGCTTTATGTGCCTGATAGCGATGAGCCGGATGACTTTTGTCTTAGGCGGGAGTGCGAGCGAGAAAGTGTTAGGAAAAGGTTGCAAGTTCAGTTCGATTTCCAGTTTGCCCGTAGTCGCCGCTTGGTCC
The DNA here is from genome assembly GCA_014534425.1 of Pyrinomonadaceae bacterium. Taxonomy (GTDB): domain Bacteria; phylum Acidobacteriota; class Blastocatellia; order Pyrinomonadales; family Pyrinomonadaceae; genus JACVRN01. The sequence continues at coordinate 5,907 of JACVRN010000153.1, read as the reverse complement.
GACTATCGCCGGCCTCTTGACCGGGTAAGTCGGCACTGTACACGCCGGAAACCGTAAGTGTCAAGGCGATAAGACGTGAGAAGAGGAAAGAGGTCAGAGGCTAGAGGCTAGTAAAAGAAAGACAATCACTAAGCTCCGGCTTCTGACCTTCAGACCTCTTCTCTTCCCTTATTTAACAGAGCTTGCGGCAGACCCGCCGTTGCGCTCCGCGATGTAGATTCCTGCGGAGTGCGAGCCTACGAAAATCTTGTCCTGATTCTTGGGGTCGAAAGCCAAAGCCCAGATGCGCTGGCTCGGAAGCCCTGGCCTAATTGGGTCAATCCTGTTCCAGCTAATGCCCGCGTCAGTCGAGCGATATACGCCGCCGCCATTTTCCCAGGCGTTGCCGACGATAATCTCGTCCGGGTTATACGGGTTGATAAGGATGCTGGCGTAATCGCCGTAGGGCAGATTTCCTCCGCGACGCATCCATCTTTCGCCGCCGTCATGCGAAACATAAAGGCTCTGCTTTGTTCCGACGTAGACGTAAGCCGAGCGCTTCGGGTCTTGCTCTATAGAACTGATTGGAGCCTGAGCGGGAACTCCTCTGACCTGCTGCCAGGTCTCGCCGCTATCACGAGAAACGAGCACGCCGGAATTCGCTGTGCCTACATAAATCGTCTTAGGATTCTGCGGGCTGACGGAGATGGCGGTGGTGCGCGGGTCTACTCCGGCACCGTAAGAGATTTTCTCCCAACCCTGCGCGGGATCGTACGTGCGATAGAGTCCCGCGTTCGTCGCTGCCAGAATGCCGGGCCGCCCCTGCTGCTCGTCATAAGTATGAGAGAGCGCGTTGACCGCATCTGTTAAAGCGATGACGGGTGTGGGCAGCTTTCCTGCGGGCGTGGCCGTCTGCACGCCGCCCGCCAAACCAAGAGCGGAGAGCGTAGCATCGTCAAGCTTGCCGGAGACAGGAATATTTTTATCCGCCTGAAACTTTCTGATAGCGGCGACCGTCTTCGTGCCAGCCGCGCCGTCCGCAGGGCCTGGGTCATAACCTGCCGCGATGAGCGCTTCCTGTGCGCGCTTTGTCATATCGTTCGAGCGCGTGGCTGCCGATGAAGCGGCGTCTGAGCGCGCTGATGAACTTGCGGCGCGCCCTCTACGCCTTCCCGTTGCAGGCTTCTTCTGCGGGCCTATCTTCGGCGCACCAATCGGAGACCACGAACCGCCCCTGTCCATAGAGCGATAGATGCCGTAGTTCGTTCCCAGATAAATGATGTTCGCGTCGCGCCTGTCCTGAAGAATGGAGTAGACGGTCAGGCGTGTGACGGTGATGTTGCGTATGGCAGGCTCCCAGCTTGCTCCGCCGTTGTTGCTGATATAGACGAAACCGCCGCCCGTTGCCGTGTTGATGGTCGAAGCGTAAACGCGCTCTGGACGCTCACGGTCGGGCAGTATGAAGTTGGTGAAGCGGCTGCTGTAGCCTTCGTTAGTCGGAACAAAATTCTTTCCGGCGTCGCGCGAAACCATCACGCCGTAGTTGTTCGTCGCAATGAAGATGGTCTGCGGGTTGCTCGGGTGAACCGCGATTGAATTAATCTCAAGGTCACGACGCGTCGTCAACTGCCACGAGCCGTCAGCGCCGCCGTTCGCAGAGCGCCAGAAGCCTTCGGTCGTTCCGGCAAATACCAGACCCGCTATGGAAGGATGCTGAAGTATTGCGCGCGTGCGGCGCGACTGCGAAGGAATGCCCTGAACCTTGCGCCAGCTTTCGGCGGAGTTCTTCGAATCATAGATGCCACTGCAAGCCGAAGCGATGATGTGATTCGGATTGCGCGGGTCAATATCAATGGCGAAAACATCCGAGTCGTCAATCATACCCGACTTCACGGAGCGCCAGCTTTGTCCGCCGTCCGTAGACTTGTAAGGCAAGTACCAGGTGCCAGCGTAAATCGTGTTCGAGTCGCGCGGGTCAATGGCAAGCGACTCAATCGCGGTGGTTCCGAAAGGCGAGACAGGCAACCAAGAGTCGCCCGAGTCCGTGGACTTATAGACGCGGTTGTTGGTGCCGACTATCAGTATGTTCGGGTTCGAGGGTGACTGTTCCAGAGAGTGTATGGCCTCTGCCTTCAACTCCTGCGACTCGCGCCAGGTGATGCCGCCGTCTGTCGTCTTGAAAAATCCGCCGGGGTCTTTATGACGATGCGCCGCGACGTAGATAACCTTTGAATCGCGCGGGTCTACGATGATGTTATCAAGGAAGAGCTTCGGACGATTAAAGTTGTAGAGCAGGTGCCAGCTTGTTCCGCCGTTGGACGAAGTATAAATCTGGCCGTCGAGCGTTCCGAAATAGAGACGCTGCGCGTCCTGCGGGTCGAAAACGAGTGCGCGCACGTCGCCGCCCGAAGGGCCTGTGCCGCGCCAATCCATAGCATACTGTGGGCCAGCCTCGTTCGAGCCATCGGAAGGCTGCTCCTGCGTTCTCGCTTTGAGCGAGACGACCGGAATCAACAGAGAAAAGATAGCAATTAAAAGCGTGCTGCGTTTAATGAATCGAATCAACATAGGTTTCATCTCGTGTCCTCGAAGTTCGGTCGGGGCAAGTCGCGTCGGACGCGGAATCGCCATGCTTCACCGTATGAATAGATATAGCAGAGACAGCGCTTCGGCGGACGCCAAGGGAGAACTAAAGGAGCGCACGCGCTGCTGCCGAGGTAGGATGCACTGCACATCGAAGGCGGTTGTACCATAAATCCCCCGCCTTAGCCAACACCAAAGCGCCTGTAAAAAGCGAAGCGGGCGATTATCTCTCAATGAGAAACAATCGCCCGCTTCGGTTAAGCCGCGCGCCTCACTAACGGGGCGCGAGCGTTATTTTGATTAACGACGACGGCGACGACCACCTGTGCGGCCTGTGCCGCCCGTGATGATTGTCACGTCCGATTGTTGCAGCGTCGGACTTGCGGTCGGCGGCGCAGCACCCGAAGGCACTATCCACAGTTCAACCGTCAGGTCTTCACGGAAGCCACCGTCCACGGTCACGAGGCGACCAGGATCGATACCACGCGTGTTGACCAGGTAGTCCTTAGCACGATCCGCGCGAGCCTGAGCTTCATTAGCGCGTGCACGCCGTCCGGCGTAAGCGATGATGTAGCCCTGCGAACCCGGCTCGTTCTGCAACTGGATGGCGAAGTTATCCAGACGCGCCTTCTCGTCGTTGAACGCGATGTTGCCGTACTGGTCGAACAAGCGAGCGCGCTGTGAAATTGTTATCGTTGTCGTGCAAGACGCCGTCGTGTTGCACTCCGGCGGATAGCCACCGACGTTGACGGTCGCCGTAACCGATGCGCCACCCGTAGCGCCCGTGACCGTGATGGTCGGCGTGCCCTGGCCGCTCGAAATCGTGCCAGAGGAGACTGACCAGTTGTAAGTCGGCGAGACGTTCGGGTCGCCGCCCGTGACGTTGGCAGTAAAGGTAATGGACTCACCTTCAGCAACCGTGTCCGGGCAAGTGACTGTGACGGTCGGGCAAGGCAGCACGCAACGGTTGCACTCGGCAACGGTCACGGAGACCGAAGAGAAGGAGATGCAGCCGCAGCCGTCATCAACTTCTACGTTGGCCGTGTACGTGCCAGGCGTGACGCCCGTCAAATCCCAGGTCACGTTCGGGCCTTCGCCCGTGATGCGACCGCCCGATACGTTATACGAATAGAGCAGCGTATCGCCGTCCGGGTCTGTCGCGTTGGCCGTCAACTGAACCTGCTGCGAGCCGCTCGGCCCAGGCTGGCATTCTGCTCGCTGGCCCGGAGGGCACGGCAGGATGATGCTGGTCGAAGAGGCCGACAGCGTAACAGTTGGTGCCTGGTTCGGCAGATACTCGGGCGAGCGAGCGTTGCGGCGTCCGATGAAGAACTGGAAGCCGAAACCGTTAGCATCGTCCGAGAACCGGAAGCCGCGCGGGAACTCGTTGACGGTCGCCGGAACGGTCGTCGCCGGAACAACAAGTATCGTACCGTTGACGTTCACGTTCGTGACCTGGCGAACGGCGGTGTTAATGTTTCCTGCTCCCGCGAACAGGTTCTGGCGCTGTTGGTTGATGTGACGGCGATACCAGAGGCCGATACCCCACCAGCGACGCGGATAAATCTTAGTACCGGCTGTGAATTCAACCGGGCTGTTCTCAAATGCGTTCGGCGTTCTGCCACCTACGTACTGTGTCGAGCGCAGTTCGAAGATGGGCTGGAACCACTTGTTGATTGGGAAGTCAAAGCCTATACCGGCGATGAACTCATCCGGGCGATCCAAGAGCACGAAGCCGTTGGGGTCTTTCGGATTAGAGTTCACTATCCAGCCGCCGTTGACCGAGACGTTCACCGAACGGCTCAGGCGTCCGTCGATGAAGCCGACCAAGCCGAAGTCGCCGATGTCTCCGCCGGGGCCTGCGCCGCGCTGCATCTGGTTAAAGCCAGAGACGTCATCCCCCTTATCCCACCAATAACGGTAGAAAGGAATGATACCGACGCCGAGCGGGTTGTCCGGCTCCGTGAAGCGAATCTTGGCACCGACCACTCCGTCCGTGAACGAAGACTCGCCGTAGAGGCGGTTCAGGAACGGCGCTCCCGGATAGTAAGACGGGGCGATTGTGAACGTGGCAGGCACGTTTATCGGGCCACCTATTATCGTGTTCGGCAACAAAGATGTCGCAAGCACTATGCCCGGCAGAATGCTGCCTAAGGGCGAGCCTACGCCCGGGAAAGCCGCAGCCGAACCGAACGTGCCGTTGTTAGCCGTCGCACGCGGCGGGCCTAACGTGGCATTAAAGCCTGGGAACCCTGCGAACCCTGGAGGCGTGGTGCCAGCGCTGAGACCAAAGGTCGGGCCTGGGCCCCCTGTGAACGGGTACTGGACGAAGGGCTGGCCGCCATTAAAGTAGGCGAAGGTCGAGCCGCTCGTTGCAGTCGTACAGGCCGGGCAGAATGCCGGACGGAAGACAGCCGTACCGTTAATGGTACCGACGTTCGGCCCGCTCGGAGCCAGGATAATCGCTGGCGGGCTGCCCAACAGATTGTTGCCGAAGAAGACGCGCGAATTCGGCAGGTAGAAGCCCGACAGATTTAACGGGCTGTTGGCCTTGATCCCTTTGTAGCCCGTCGTCTTGAAGAACAACTCAATGTAGTCGCTCAAGCCGATGTTGAAGCTAAGCGGTGTCTCGACGATGTCGAGATTCCCGGGGTCACGGTCAAAGTTAGAATATGCAACTGAGAAGGTAAACTCGCCGCGGCGCAGAGTTTGCCCGTCATAGATAGTAAAAAGTCCGGTGGGGCCGCCTTCGGGGCCGCCTGTGCCGACGCTCGGAGAAAGGTTCCGCGGATCATTCTCCGAACGTAAAGTTTGCGCTGATGCTACGGCACTGAGCACCAACATGGCGAGCGCGGCAAAGAGCGCTCTTCTCGCGAGTCTCATCGCATTCCTCCTGCGAAATGAGTATTGTAAATTTGCTGATAATGCGGCCGAGCGGGCAAGGCCACGGGTTGGGCGGATGTCTATTTGCATCTGGCTGTTCCTCACAGACATCGCGCGCTTCCCGACAAAACTCTTGCGGGGCGCGGACGCTCCAACTACAAGCGTACAACGTTTAAGTAGAACTGCTACCGCCCTCGACCCGTTATCTCTTGTAGTGTGGAGCGGAGCAGCGAGAGGAGCCGAGCCTGAAATTTCATGCTCGCTGGCGCTTCGGTACTGCTTAAAGCCTTCCAAGCGCCTCCCGACTGTTTTGGTTTTCTTGCTTTTAACTTACTAAAGCTACTCTGCTTATACTAACAGAGCGGCGCAACTGTCAATGGCAAAGGCTGTGGTTTTGGATAGGGCGCCTCATAAATGGCAGAGACAAGACCCCCCGCATACCTTTTTCCGGCAGACCATACT
>JACVRN010000252.1 GCA_014534425.1 Pyrinomonadaceae bacterium | reverse complement strand
GGCTCTGAAACCTCTTCGCGCTATCGCTTCGCAGACGGCGCGCCCGGCGAAATCGGCATCATCGCCCCCGTCACAGAACCCTTCTGCGGCGCTTGCTCGCGCATACGCCTCACGGCGGACGGCCAGATCCGCACCTGCCTCTTCTCGACGGTCGAACATTCCCTGCGCGACGTGATGCGCGGCGGCGCAACGCGCGCGGAAATCGAAGAGTACATCGCGGGCGTCGTGATGAAGAAGGAGGCGCGCCACCACATCAACGACCCAGGCTTCATGCAGCCCGCGCGCACGATGAGCTTCATCGGCGGTTGAGATTTTCACGCTTAATCACTTCGACGCCCGCCCTGTAATATAGCCGAGTAGTCCCAACACAACGCCCGTCATCAACGTGGTGGCCCACTTCTTATCGTCGGCTGTTGTGTAGGGCCGTAAGATGGTCCAAACACAAAGGCCGAGCGCAACGCCGATAACGACGAATGCCACAAGGTGAAGCAGCAGGTTGATCTGACGACGATGAGCCGCGTCAGCTTTTTCTATGTCGTGGCGCACGGCCCGCTCGGAAGGGTCTTCACGCGGAACAATTGAAAGCTGGTGGTCCGGTCTATTTGCAAGGTCATTAAGATCAAGCTTGCCATCTTTCATCAATCAGGCCCGGTTCTGTCAAAGCCCGATAATTTCCGTCGAAAGCTGCTGGTCTTTCTCTGCGATACCGAATTTCTTGCCCTGCCGCTTGGCCTCGACTGCGACTTCCATCAGCGCGATAGCCTTGCGTAGCACATCGCTTTTAGTCCCTCCCGTTTTGGCGGCGAGACTTTCCAGAAGCTCATTTAGCTCTGTGGAAATATCCAGACTGAGACGAACTTTTTCCTTTTCCGTTTTTGGCGACCCACGGGACGCACTTTTTCTAAGGGCTTGGTTCACAGTTCGGGTTTTCCTTTCATTGAAGATTAGAACAACTAGTAAGCTCGAAGCTTTAGAGCATTGGTCCCCAGCAGTTAGAAACAGCCCTTACAACCCTTCGGGTAGTTGTAAGTCGTGGAAAGGTACTTACTCCTAGTTGGGCAAATAATCTGCGCCTGCCTACTGTCGCTCCAAGCCGGAAGCGCCACACCCCAGGAGCAGATTATTGCAGGCGAATTATACGTAATATCTACGTAAATTTACAACTAGCATTTCTGTCGTCGTATGATTTGTTTTATGCTTGTTTCATTTGTTCTCTTGCAGAACCTGTCGTGCGTATGTCTTAGACATCCGACAATCTTGCTACGCTTGTCGTGCCCTATCGGGTGCATTGTAGTAAACTCTGATTCAGGCAAAACGTTTTCGGGGGAGCCTCCGGGGAAATTCCTGAGAGGCTGAGAGTCACTACCGATGTGAGACCCCTTGAACCTGATGCGGTTAGTACCGCCGAAGGGAGAAACAACGGAAGGGCCGTTCCATCTCTCAAAGCGGGTGGAACGGCCTTTCTTTTTCGAGCCGCGAGCGCGGCTAGAAAGTTTGTGTAGAGCTATGAGCAGAACCAATGAGACAGCAGAGAAGCGCAGCGATGAGGTGCGCCTGCCGAATTCGCGTAAAGTTTATGTCGAAGGAAAGGGAGCGGGCGTGCGCGTGCCGTTCCGCGAAATCTCGCAGCACGCGACGAGGAATTTCAACGGCTCGACGGAAGAGAATGCGCCCGTCCGTGTGTATGACACGAGCGGCGTGTGGGAGGACCCTGCCGTGCGCTGCGATGTGCGCGAAGGATTGCCCGCGCTGAGGCGCGAGTGGATTCTGGCGCGCGGCGACGTGCAAGAGTATGAGGGGCGCACGGTCAAGCCGGAGGATAACGGGTATCTAACGCGGGGCGCTGAAGAGTTTGCGCGCGGCAGGGAGAAGGGCAGGCTCGAAGAGTTTCCGGGGCTGCGCCGCCTGCCCCTGCGTGCGCGCCGTGGCGCTCGCGTGACGCAGATGCACTACGCGCGGCGTGGGCTCGTCACGCCTGAGATGGAGTTTGTCGCGATTCGCGAAAACCTCGGACGCGAGGCGGCCTTTGCCGCCGTCGAGAAGGGCGACCGCAGTTCGCTCTTTCATCAACACGCGGGCGTCAGTTTCAACGCCTCGATTCCTACTTACGTGACGCCGGAGTTCATCCGTGACGAGGTGGCGCGCGGGCGTGCCATCATCCCGTCGAACATCAATCACCCGGAATCCGAGCCGATGATTATAGGGCGTAACTTCCTCGTCAAAATCAACGCCAACATAGGCAATTCGGCGGTCGCCTCTTCGATTGAAGAAGAGGTCGAGAAGATGCGCTGGTCCACCAAGTGGGGCGCTGACACCGTCATGGACCTCTCGACGGGAAAGAACATACACGCCACGCGCGAGTGGATTTTGCGCAACTCGCCCGTGCCCATCGGGACCGTGCCCATCTACCAGGCTCTGGAGAAGGTCGGCGGCAGGGCCGAAGAGTTGACCTGGGAAATCTACCGCGACACTTTGATTGAGCAGTGTGAGCAGGGCGTTGACTACTTCACGATTCACGCCGGGGTGCGCCTGCCCTTTATCCCGCTGACGGCCAGGCGCACGACGGGCATCGTCAGCCGGGGCGGCTCGGTCGTCGCCAAGTGGTGCCTGGCCCACCACCGCGAGAGTTTTCTCTACACGCACTTCCGAGACATCTGCGAAATCATGGCCGCCTACGACGTGGCCTTCTCTCTCGGCGACGGCCTCAGGCCCGGCTCGATTGCCGACGCCAACG
>JACVRN010000138.1 GCA_014534425.1 Pyrinomonadaceae bacterium | reverse complement strand
TTCGAGAGCTTTCTACATCATCACGATAGCGCTGCTGTCAGTCTTAATTCTCACGCCTACGGCCAGCACGCAGTCCACCGCTTCCGACGAGCAGCGCATTATCGCTTACGTTGACGCGCACGCAGATGAAGCCGTCTCGCTTCTTGAGCGGACGGTTAACATAGAGAGCGCCACGCTCAATCAGGCTGGAGTCCGACAGGTGGGAAAGGTCTTTGGCTCCGAGCTTGAGTCTCTTGGCTTTAACTCTCGCTGGATAGAGATGCCCAAGGAGATGAAGCGCGCGGGGCATCTGTTTGCAGAACGCACGGGCACGCGCGGCAAGCGGCTCCTTCTCATAGGCCACCTGGACACCGTGCTTCAGGGAAAGAGGTTCGAGCGCAGGGGCACGCGCGCTTCCGGCGCAGGCTCCGTGGACATGAAAGGCGGCGATGTCGTCATCATCTATGCCCTGAAGGCGCTCCAAAGCATAGGCGCGCTCGACGGCACTCGCATCATCGTCGCTATGACCGGAGACGAAGAGTATCCCGGTCTTCCCTTATCAATAAGCAGGCGCGACCTGGTTGAAGCCGCGAAGCGCTCGGACGCGGCGCTCGCCTTCGAGGCTGCGGCGGGCGATACGGCTACGGTCGCGCGCCGTGGCTCAAGCTCCTGGCGGCTGGAGGTCACGGCTCAGACGGGACACTCAAGCGGCATCTTCACGGAAGGCGCAGGGAGCGGCGCGGTCTTTGAAGCCTCGCGGATTCTCAACTCCTTTTATCAGGAATTGAAGGGCGAGCAATATCTGACCTTTAACCCGGGCGTGATTGTCGGCGGATTGGATGTGACATACGACAGGGCTGAGAAGCGAGGCACGGCCTCCGGCAAGCTTAATGTCATAGCCAAAACGGTTGTGGTAGAAGGCGACCTGCGCTTTATTTCCGAAGAGCAGAAGATGCGTGCGCGCTCGCGCATGCAGGAGATAGTCGCGCGCAATCTTCCTGGAGCAAAAGCGAAAATCTCTTTCGAAGACTCTTATCCGGCCATGTCGCCAACGCCGGGCAACTACGAGTTGCTGCGTATCTTGGACGAGGCCAGCCGCGCCAGCGGACTCGGACAGGTCACGGCTTATGACCCTGGACGACGCGGGGCTGGCGATGTCTCTTTCGTGGCCCCGTACGTGAGCGGCCTGGACGGCCTGGGAGCAAGAGGCGGCGGCTCGCACGAGCCGGAAGAGTTCGTGGAACTGGACACGCTCCCGCTTCTAATCAAGCGCGCGGCCCTGCTCATTTATCGTTTGACAAGATAATCGGCGCAAGCGTCGGCAGACTTTTCCTTGCTAGATGCCTCTGTGATGCGCTATAAGTTCGGTCGCTTCTTCTAGTGTGGGGACGGCAAAGAGGCGGCGCTGTCATGGTAGATGACAGATGCTGCACGGCGGCCTATCGTCCTCGCTTTCTCTGAAAAAGAAACCTCGCACAAGCTCTCAAGCAAAGAGCGCTGCTCCGTGCCTGCTAGGCTTCTTCAGGAGCCGCGCGCTCTTGCGTCTCTTTTGTATCCGAAGAACGCTGTCTAAAGGAGACCGAAGATGAAAAGGACACTTTCCAGCCTTGCTTTTGTTGTCGTCACACTCTTCATGTTTGCGCCCGTGTGCGCGGCGGGAGATACGAAGAGCCTTCTGAAGGAGAGTGGCTACGCACTACCCCTGGAGTTGAAGTTCAGCAAGAAGGATCAGAATCCACTGCAACGCGTTCTCTCTTTTCTTGAGATGGGGCCTAACGGCTACGCGACGGGGTTTCTTGTCGACGACGATTTGATGATAACGGCCTACCACGTTGTCTCGGGCGACCTGAGCGTCTCCAAGAAAGCGCAACTGGGCTTCGGCGCTAAGGATGAACTGGAAGTCAAAGTGTACGTGGGCGGCTGCCAGGCGACCGTGCTCAAGGTGGACGCGGACGCAGACCTCGCGCTCCTGCGCGTCTGCCGCTCGTCCAGACAAATAGAGTTTCCGGTCTTTCAATCCAGCCTCAGCAAAGACGAAAAGCTCCTGCTGATTGCACGCCCCCACGGCGGCAAGATGGTGCGCCAGGGCGTCTTCTTCGGCCCATACATGACCAGAGGTTTGGAGTACTGGTCAGCCAAACTGGACGGGCGCGACGGCTATTCGGGCAGCCCCGTCTATAACGACAAGGCGGAGTTGGTCGGCGTCTTCAGTGGCTACGACTGGTCAAGAAAGCTCGCCGTCATCAGCCCCGGAGCCAGAGCGCAGAAGCTTCTAGAAGACTATCTGCATAGCTCTAAGCCATAAATTTATTGAAAGTAAATTCAAACAGGATGGACAGGATAGATAGGAAATTCTTTTTCTATCCTATTCATCCTGTCCATTCCTGTTAATTTCCTTCTTATCAGTGCAGAGCAGGTTTTTTGATGATGCCGCCGGAGGCGTCGGCCAGTGGGTGTATTACTACAAAGGCCGCCTCGTCTATCTCGTCTGCGACCGAACGGATTCTGCCTATCTCAAGGCGCGTCACGACGCAGAATAGAATATCCTGCTCCGTGTCGCTCAATCCGCCGCGCCCCTTGTAGACCGTGACGCCGCGCTTGAGCGTGCGAATGATGGCCTGCCTTATCTCTTCGCTGCGCTCTGAGATGATGATAACCGCAGTGTATTCCTCCAGCCCGTGAATCAAAAAATCAATCGTCTTGGATGCGGCGAAGTAAGTCAGTATGGAATAGAGCGCGGGTTCTATGCCGAGGAAGAATGCCGCCGCCGAGAAGATGAAGATGTTCAGAATGAGTATCACATCTCCTACCTTCAGCAGGTTGCTGCTCTTGCTGACGAGCAGTGCGGCAATCTCGGTTCCGTCCAGCACAGCCCCGCCGCGTATGACCATTCCTATGCCAGCGCCTATGAAGAAGCCGCCGAAGACGGCAGTCAAAAGTTTGTCGGGCGTCACCTCCGGGAATTTGATGAAGGCGAGACAGAAGGAGAGTCCCGCAATCGCCAGCGCGCTCTTGATGGCGAAGGCTCGGCCTATCTGGCGATAACCGAGCGCTATGAAGGGAAGATTAATGACCAGAATCAGAATCGAAAGCGGCCAGCCCAGAACCTGAGCCAGCAGCATGGAGATGCCCGTCACCCCGCCGTCTATGAAATGACTGGACAACAGAAATCCCTTGACCCCCAGTCCCATAGAAAGAGTGCCCAGCGCTATAAGAACCAGGTTGATAAAAGCTCTCAGGACTCTCTTCATAAATCAATCTTCCTTTGCATGGCTGCGCGCGGCCATCATCCGACGATGAGATTTAACCTTTACCTCGATAGTAACCTTGCGCGACGTAAATTGCGACTCCGCGTTGTGTGCGGCCAGCATCCACGTTAAATGCTGGCCGCACACGCACACGTCTTTAATCACTCTCTTTCTTCAGGCCGCGACTGCTTGGCCTCGCGCTGCCTGTTACGGCGCGAGTGTCTTTCCAGGTAGACAAGCCCGAAGATAGCAAGCGCTATCATCACCAGTACGACTATAATCTCTGAACTCATACAACTCTCCTATATCTTCCGTTTCACACGGTTACAAATAGAGTGGTGCCGGCGAGCCTGTCTGAAAGCTACAGGCCCGTGAGGCGCGTTACGTTTCGAGCGTTTGATATTTAGAGAGCGGCGGGCGGCGCGCGGCCCTTCGGCCTGGAAAGGGCAAAGGATGAATAAGCGGGAGAGGCGCTCGCTTCGTCGTGCAGCAGGCGCGAAGCCGCCTTCATCAAGCCGAACTTTTCAGGAAGAGATGTCGCATCTCGTGCAGGCGAATTCTTTCCCCTGTTCGGCTTTGAAGCCGGGCGCTGCGTACTGGAATCTTTTGGATTCGCCAGCGCGTGCCCTCTTGGCGAAAACGCCCCGGCGCTGACGGAAGACGAAGTTGCGTCTACATTTTTAGAGACGGCTTCGGCGGGCAAGCGTAGGCTTCCGCTCAGTAAAAGGCAGAGGCCAACGAGGGCGCAACAGAATGCGCCCCTGTGATGCTTCCCTGCTCTGACTGCGAATCTCATCATGGGAACAATAGATAATAACAGCCCGTGAAACTTTACGGCAAACGGGGCCTTTAACCCGCGAGTGTGACGGCGAGCCACACCAGGCTCAGAGTGATTGCGGCATAAATTCCTGCGAGCACGTCGTCGCCCATAACGCCGAGGCCCGCTTCCAGCGATTCGAGACGGCGCACAGGATACGGCTTCCATATATCAAAGAGGCGAAAGAGTATGAACCCTGCGATTATCATCCACGGGCCGACTCGCGCGGGCACGAAGACGAAAGCAATCATCTGTCCGGCCACTTCGTCAATGACCACTGCGCCAGGGTCTTTGCGCCGCAACAAACTCTCTGCGCGCGTGGCGGCCCAGACTCCCGCCAGCGTGATGAGCGCTATGATTAAGACAAGAAGAGTTGTGCGAAGAAGGTAAAGTTCGGTCGCATCAAAGCCCCTGCCTTGCATGAAAGTGAAAGCTCTCAGGCAGGCCGCCTCAAAAAGCAGGTAGAGCAGGACGCCCACCACGGAACCCCATGTGCCCGGAGCCAGTGGCAGATAGCCCACGCCGCAGGTTGCTACGCAGAGCGCGACATAATCCGTCAGTCCTTTGCGGCTGCGCGGCTGAGCGATGGCCGCCTCCGTCTGAATCGCAGGCGGATTAAGCTCGTCACTTGATTCCTTAATCACTGGCATACAGAAACAAGATGGACAGGATAAGAAGAGATTTAATCATTGATTCAATGAAGCAATGAACCGATGATTAAATTCTTTCTCTTTCATCCTGTCCATCCCTGTTAATTTTCTTCCTGGCTTTAAACCGAAACGCTCAAGGGCATATTATTCGCTTGACTCAGAGGACGGCAAGCGTACTATTCATGACTCGCCGGAAACTTGCTTTAAAGATAGAATGGTCAGTCTTAAAAGGCCGTTCCGTACACGCGTTCGTTTTAATAACAACCAAGGGCGGAAGCTTGAATCATGACAGCTAAACAACAACCCGACATAAGAGCCATCACGCGGCTGGTGCCGCCGGGTGGAAACCTAGTCCAGGGACAGAGCGAGCTTGCGATTGACCCCGCTCTGGCCGAAGCGGCAGACCGCATCATCTCCGCAAGCGGCAACCACTACAGCCCCGCCGAAGGCACTGACGAACTCAGGCGAGCCGTGGCGCAGAAGATAACTGTCCTTAACGGCATCCCCGTAGACCCTGACGCCAAGCCCCTTGAACTTCTTATCACTCCGGGCGCAACGGGCGCGCTCGTGGCGATTGCGCGGGCACACTTGCAGAAGGCTTCGGCGCTCGTTTTTGAGCCTTACTATCCTTATCACAAGCGCATCGTTGAAGAGTTGGGCGGTCGCATTGAGACCATGCCGCTTGAGGCCGAGACGCTTGCGCTAGACACGGAAGCATTGCGCGCAAGGTGCCGCGAGTTGAAGGGCCGCACGCAGTTCCCCCTGCGCGCCATAATTCTCTGCACGCCCGCAAACCCCACGGGCAAGGTCTTCAACGAAACTGAAACGAAAGCGATTGCGGACGTTTGCAGAGAGATTGACCTGCTGTGCGTCTCGGACGAGGTCTACGAACATTACGTGGTCGGCGAGCGCAGGCATATTTCAATCGCCAAGCTGGAAGGCATGCGTGAGCGCACCATTACCGTCAACTCTTTCTCTAAATCGTGGAACATCTCCGGCTGGCGGCTTGGCTACGTTTACGGCAATAGCTCGCTCGTTGCCCCGCTCAACAATCCGAACAACGTCTTCTACGTCTGCTCGCCGACGCCTTTGCAGCGAGCGCTGGCCGAAGTCCTGATGGCGAATCCGTCTTATTACGCTACTTTGCGCGAACGTTTCATGCGAAAGCGCGAGCGCGCAGTAGAGGTGCTCAGCGAGCTTGGCTTCAAGATTTATGATTCGGGTTCCGCCTTCTACATCTGGGCGCGAATCCCCGAAGGCTACCACGACGCCATGCAGCTAAACGAAGCCCTGATAAGAGAGGCCGGAGTGGCCGCAGTGCCCGGCTCGGCTTTCACGGACAGGGATGATTGGGACAGCTACATGCGGCTCTGCATAGCGCGCGAGGACGAGATACTGGAAAGCGCATTCGGAAGACTCCAGAAGGCTCTGTCGCCTGCGGCCAAGATATAAAACAGGGGCGTTGCCGATTGAGAGGTAAGGCAGAAATTGAATAAACATCTAGTATTTGTTTACGGCACGTTGCGGCAGGGCGGCTTGCGTGCGATGCCTAATCTCTTTCCCGATTCAAAGTTTGTCGGCAGGGCCAGCTTGAGGGGCAGCCTCTATGACCTGGGGCCGTATCCGGCCCTGCTGCTTGAAGAATCTGACTCGTCGGTGACGGGTGAAGTTTATGAAATCGACGACGAGATTTTGAATAAGCTGGATGAGATAGAAGCGACTGCCCAATACTGGCGCAAGCAGGTCGAGGTCTCTTTTGATAATCGCAGCATGATTTGTTGGGTCTATGCGCCTGATGCCAGGTCTTATCCGCAGCGCAGGTTAATCACGTCAGGCGACTGGATTGAATATGCCAGGACGAAAACCGTGTGGCCTGAAGACGTTTGGCCGGACGAAGCTTAAAGCTCATCACTCATTACTCATCACTTTTTTATTCCCGCCGCGAGTCATCACACCGTCCCAGCGCTTGACGACATCTATGTGAATCCCCAGTTGGTCGAGTGCGCGTTGTACTGTGTGATTTACTATGTCATCAATCGTCTGCGGCTGGTTGTAGAAGGCTGGCACGGGCGGCAGTATGACGACGCCCATCCTTGAGAGCTTCAGCATGTTCTCAAGATGTATCTCGCTCAAGGGGGCTTCGCGCACCATGAGCACCAGAGGGCGGCGCTCCTTCAGTGTGACATCCGCCGCGCGGTGTATCAGGTTGTCGCCCATCCCGCCTGCGATAGCGCCGAGCGTTCTTACGCTGCACGGCGCGATTATCATGCCGCTCGTTAAAAAGGAGCCGCTCGAAATGCTCGCGCCCTGGTCGTTGCTCTGGTAATGGCTGGTCGCCATCTGCTGCACTTCTTCGACAGTGTAAGGCGTCTCGTGTACGAGCGTACGCACGGCCCACTTGCTCATCACCAGATGAGTCTCCACGCCTGTGCCCTCCAGGATTTGCAGGAGGCGCACGCCGAAGATTGTGCCGGTCGCTCCCGTGATCCCTACTATCAGTCTTCCGCTCAATTTATCGGTCATAACCGGAACATCCTCGCTTAATCCGAAGCAGAATTCAAACAGGATAAAAGAGATTGATTCATTTAACCATTTTTCATTGAATCAATGAACCGATGAACCAATGATTAAATTCTTTCTTAAGTGTCTGAATCCGTATGCAATCTAAATGCAATGAAATCTTCACCGGATTGCTGCACGCCCGCGTCAAACTATAATGTATTTTCGATTTGTCCCGCATCATCTACGAAGAAGCAGTTGTTTGTCATCAAAGGTAGCAGGACACCTCGCATTAAAATCAAGCTCGTTCAGTTTAGCTAGTCATTCTCTCTCCCGACGGAGGACAGCCGCATGAGCGACGACCAATTTTCCTTCAAGAGCGGTAGCAGCGTTCGCATCAAGCAGGGATTATTCACAGGACACACAGGAGAAGTCATAGACACCATGACCATGCAAGCAAGGCCGGGCCTGTGCGTGCTGGTCTGGGTCAAACTGGTGGGCGGAAGAGTAGACGGTTTCAGTCCCGATAATCTGGAGAGGCTGAGGGGCTATCACAGGCAGCGCGCGGCCTGAAGCCAAAAGGCATTGTGCTTAAAAAGAAGAAGAGGTGGAAGCTTTCAGTCCGAGGCTTCCACCTCTTCTTACTTTCGGCTAAAGTAAACTTCGCTCTTCAAATTCCACAGCATTCAATTTCGGTTGCCCGCAGAGACATGAGAAAACATTCAAGCCTTCTTCTACTCGCGGCGCTGCTGGCGGTTGTGACGGCCTGCGCTGCGGTCGGTTATTCATACGCGAGCGATAAGCGCAAGGACGAGGAACATATTCGCGCCATTCTGGATTCCACGGCTGCCGGTTGGAACCAAGGCAAACTTGAGCAGTACCTTGCGGCCTACACCGACACGGCTACGGAGATGGGGCCGAACGGGCCTAGAGGCGGCAGAAGCGTGATAGAGCAGACCATGCGTAACGGTTTCTGGAAGACTGGCCGTCCCCTTCAGAACCTGCGCTATGAGCACATAGAGGTTCGCATGCTTGGCAAAGACAACGCGCTCGTGACGGGCCAGTTCGTTCTCTCAGGCGGAGGAAGGCCGGACAGAACCGGCTGGTTCACCACCGTCTGGACGCGCACCAAAGAGGGCTGGCGCATGATTCACGACCACTCGTAAACCTCCATATCATCCCCAGTGAAAGATGGCTCGCATAACTGGGCTTAAGCTGTGGCCGCTCGTGGCGCTTTGAAAGAAAAGCTCGTGAGTTCTTTCCGCACGCGCCATCTGCCGCAATTCATCTTCAAACTTCGGAAGGCCGAGCTTTCCTGCCTGCAAGGATGCGGCCTCGTATTCTTTTACATTTCCGCTTTCGACCAACCCTGCGAAGTACATAGGCATGAATCGCCCCGTCACGCAGCAGACCAGCCCAACGACCCTGCCCACAAACCACATCAATATCTCTCTGAGCTTCTGCGGGCGCGAGCCTAAGTCGTCCAGCATGCGCTTAATCTGTCTCCTGTGCGCCCATTCGTCGTCCTCTATGTTGTAGACCATCTCCTTCTCGCCGAAGTCGGACAGAGACTTCCAGTGGCCGCGATAAGCATAGGCCGCAGCCATCTCCCCGGAATATGCCGCCTGAAGCACGCCTATCAGTTTCCTTCGAGTTGAATCCATAAGCCCTCGCTCTCTTTCGGTCTACAACCCGAACTCAAAACAATCAATCGCCATGCCAGTCACAATCATGTCGCTATTTATAAAGGGAGTCGGCTAGAGCGAGTTTGCATCCTGCGAAAGAGGCGGGCGAGTTTTTCGCAGAATGAGACGCCACCAGAGGTTTCTCTTTCCGAACTAATTCGCTTTAGTATCGTACTCATAGTTTCTATGGAGAACGCTGAATTAAAGAGAGAGGCGGAGCGGCTGGTTCATGAATGCCGCTTGCCGGAACTGCTCTCGCAGTACCCGCGCTGGTTCATAGGCGGCAGCTACGGCTACGACCTGATGTGCTGGCGAGACCTGGACATATACGTTCTTGACCCTGAGCATGACCTGAAGCGCTGCTTTGATGTCGGCTATCAACTGACCGAAAGGCTCTCTGCCAGAAAGTCCAGGTTCACTAACAACGTGGGCTGCGAGCCGAACGGCCTCTACTGGGGCATCAAGCTGGGCGACGAGCGAAAGGGAGCGTGGAAGCTGGATGTCTGGTTCCTTGACCTGACGGGCTATGAGCAGCACGCCGCTTACGTGGCGAAGATGAAAGAGCGGCTCACACCTGAGAGCGCGTCCGCCATCATCGCTATTAAAGAAGCGTACTGGCGTCGGCCAGAATATCGTGACACCATAACGAGCGACATGATTTACCGCGCGGTTCTTGATGAAGGCATCCGAAGCGCGGAAGATTTCGAGCGACTGTTGCGAAAATTGGACTGATTCTTAATGCTTAGCTTCAAACATTCAGAAGGGTGGTTTAATTGCAGGGCCGTCGCTATCATCACAGACCGCGACCGCATACTCGTTCATCGTGATGAAAGATACGATTTTTGGGCGTTGCCCGGAGGAAGGCCCGAGTTCGGAGAGTCTGCGCGCGAAGCCCTGGCCCGAGAGATGCACGAAGAGCTAGGTATCAAGACAGAAGTCGGCAGGCTCGTCTGGATAGCGGAGAACTTTTTTACCTTCGAGGGCGTGTCGTTCCACGAAATATCATTCTATTTCCAGGTCTCGCTGCCGGATGATTCGCCACTGAATACCTGTAACGAACCGTTCACAAGAAAAGACGAAGGCGTCCCGCTTATTTTTGATTGGCACCCAATCGAAGAGCTTGAAGGCATTGCTCTACACCCTAGCTTTTTACGAAAGGCCCTCGCCCACATGCCGCACGACACTCAATACATAGTGCACAGAGACGAAGGGTAAAATCCCTAATTGCCCGTTCCGCTCAGGGCTTGACGGTATGCTGCTGCGACGCCGGGCGTGACGACGTAGGTCTGGAAGATGAAGCTTTTCAGTTGGCTCTCTCCGGCGAACTCTCTGCGAAACTCTTCGAGTTGGACGCTCTTTCGCGCCTGCTCTAATGTCTCGCCGCGCCTGGCTGCGGCTTTGGCCTGCGTGTTGATTGAATCCAGCAGTCGAATCATCTGCCGCACGTAAGAATCCTCCTGCATCACTATGCCGTGGCCGGGCACTATTACTTTCGGCTTCAGTTCAAGCAGCTTGCGAAGCGTCGCGGCGTAATCAGCCGGAAGAGAGGTCGAGCCTACGAGCGGAACCGGATGCACAACGAGGTCGCCCGCGACGAGTATGCCTTCCTGCGGCAGATAAACGACTAGGTCTGCGGGAGTGTGCCCGCGCCCAAGGTGAATAATCTCAACGGTGCGCGTCGAGCGCCTCAGCGTCAGCTTGTCTTTAACTGTCAGGGTCGGAGCGATTATCTGAAGAATTGGGATGCTCTCTAAATATCTTTCGAGCAGACCGGCATCCTTCAAATAGCTGGCCCGCTCTTCTTCCGTCAAATCCTGACCGGCCAGATTCTTTTTCTTCTCGACCTGCTCGCGGAAGAGCTTAATAAGCTTGGGAGTGTTCGCCTGCAATCCCTTTCGATTCTTCTCGCCCATGCCCGCAATGTCCGCGACGGCGCTCTCCTGCCCTATGAATTCCACATTGGGAAAAGCTTCGCGGTAAATCTGGTTGCCAGTGATGTGGTCGTCGTGCCAGTGCGTGTTGATGACGTAGCGCACAGGCTTGTCCGTCAATTTCCTCAACGCCGCCAGAACTTCTTTGGTCGAAGCAAGGCTGAAGTTAGAGTCAACCACGATTACGTTCCGCTCGTTAATGATGAAGACGTTGTTGGCGTCGAACATCAAGCCGGGCGGCTCGCGCCTGATGACAGCGTAAACGCCTTCGCCTAGCTTCTGCACGTCGAAGCGCTCTACGTCGGCCGGACGTGTCGAAGACGTGAACAGAATTGAGAGGATAAAAGCCGCTAGCAGATTTTTGAGCATAGCCGGTTCGTATCTTTCAGCCGAGTATCCATCCGTACTGAGTGTTTGAAGGTTGTGCCCCTTCGGCGCGGTACTTCTCTTTGAGTCGCGTGACGTAATCGGAAGGAATCGCGTTCATCTTTGCCTTCACGTCAACGCCGTAGACGCGAGCCGAGTTGAGGCCCAGAATCTTTTCCTTGACCCTGTCGGTCAGAGGCTTGAAGCCGAAGCGCTTCATCAAATCTTCCGGCATCTGTAGACGGCGAAAGGCTTCTATCTGCCACTGCGGGCTGCCCCACCAGATTGAATCCGTTCCCCACAGCACATGGTCTTCGCCGAAAGCGTCAATCATCAGGCCCAAGAGATAGGCGCACAGAAGCGGCTCCGTGATGACGGTCATGCCGAAGGTCGTGCCCAAATCCATGTAGACGTTCGTCATTTTGGGGTCGCGTTTCCTGGCTTCGCAGAGGTCGGAAACCCAGGGAATCGCGGGCCTGGTCTTGAAGCCTGCGGCTGCCAGTTCGCGCACGCCCGCGACGCCTCGGAAGCCCGCGTGATAGATGAGAAAATTGAGGTCTGGAAAATCCCTCGCGGCCTTTGGAACATCGCGCGTGCTGCTGTGCTCCAAGTCCCAGCCGGGAAGCGGCAGCCCCTTGTGAACGCAGATATTCTTTATCCCAATCTTTCTTGAATACTCGTAGGCAGGGTAAGCCACCTTTTCATCATCCATCCACCAGCCAACGCTTCCGTCCGCCAAGGGCTGGCCCGGATAACCCTTCCACGCCTCTACCTTCAGGCGCTCATGCTGGCGCTGCATCTCTTCCATATCACGACGGCCAAGGTCTGGTGAGAAAAGCCCGTGCGCTATGATGCGGCGAGATTTTGCCAGGCCGTTAATCTCTGCGCGCGTTTCAATCATCTCGGCTGGAGGAAGCACGTTGTCTGCGTCCGTCTTTGCCGGAAGCCCTGTGATGACCGCCATCACAGTGTCGCTGTCAAGGAACATCTCCTTGATGTAGTTCGCAAGATAAAGGTCTTGCCACTTATGCTCGCGTCCCACGAGAGCCTTGTTGCCCCAGGCCGCGCCCGCGTCCCTGTAGCGCAAGAGCGGCGGAACCGTTATCTGTTTGCCTGCGGCTACGTGATGCGTGTGTATGTCGAAAATGAACTCCTTCTTCGGAAACTTCTCCTGGGTCGCGTCCACTTCAAAAAGCTCTGCGGCTTCGACCTTAAAGAAGTTGCCGAAGACGCTATTCATAGCCAGAAAGGCCGCAGCCATTCCGCCCGTCGAAGCCAGAAAGCTGCGGCGAGAGATGTTCAGCCTCTTAGAGCTTCGGTCAGCAAGCTCAAGCAGCCTGTGCTCTACGAGCTTCTGTTTGAGCGTCTGATGGGGCGGCGCGAATTCCTCGTTCGAGATCACTTGCGTCGGAAGCGGCAGGTTAAGATTAAGCTCCGCGTCCGCGTCACACTTTCGCTTCCACTGCTTTTGTATTCTTCGCTTCATAGGTCTCCGGCCTCTTCCCGAACAGAATCCGGCAAGAACGCACACTACCAGGCACGCCGCGTAGCATCGCACTCCACGGCCCAAAGCCGAAGCCTTTTTGTGACGGACGGGTCTAAAACAGGGACGAACGAATGAAGAGGGAGCAGGACAGTACCGCCTGC
>JACVRN010000301.1 GCA_014534425.1 Pyrinomonadaceae bacterium | reverse complement strand
TAAACATTGCTATCTTTGCCTTTCGAGTGTCTAAGGTTTGAATCCAAGTCGGGCTGGCAACTATTATTAAACGTCCCGCGCGGGCCAACTATTACACTCGCCCGAAAATTTCTCGCGGAGCGGAAGGGGAAGCAATGAGACAGAGCATCGTCCACATCGCGCTGGTCGTCGGAGACTACGACGAGGCGATTGAGTTCTACACGAAGAGGCTGAACTTCACTCTGCTCGAAGACACTCCGCAGAGCGAGACGAAACGCTGGGTGCTGGTCGCGCCGCCCGGCTCCGAAGGATGCTCTCTGCTGCTCGCCAAAGGGGTCGGCGAAGAGCAGCGGAGTCGCATCGGCAATCAAACGGGCGGGCGCGTCTTCCTCTTTTTGCAGACGGACGATTTCCGTCGCGACTACGAGCAGATGCTCTCGCGTGGCATCAGGTTCGTGAGAGAGCCGAAGACGGAGCCTTACGGCACGGTCGCCGTCTTTGAAGATTTATACGGCAACCTCTGGGACTTAGTTGAGTTCAAAAAGAAGAGCTGACTTTCAAAAAGCTCTTGTCTTCTTCGCTCGAAAGGTATAAGCTGCGCGCCCCGTCAAACCAGCCGTCAACAGTATTAAGCCGTCAAAAAATTCCAACTCGGATTTTGGCTTTCAGTCCTGAAGGTTGAAAGCCCCCGCTCGGTCTCTTCCGTCAGGCGACCATCTCTCAGGAGGAGACTCTTCATGCTTCGACGCAGCACCAACGCCACAGCTTTTATCATCTCGCTCCTTCTCTTCATCCTGGTCCAATCCAACGCGCCCGCGCAGCAGCTTGACACCATCAACATAGAGGGACGAATCCTGGACCAGAACGGAGCGGCGCTGCCCGGCGCAAGCGTGACCGCGACGCTCACCGCCAGTGGCACAGAGCGCACGGCCCTTGCGGACGAAGAGGGCCGTTATCGCCTGGTTGCGCTCGCGCCCGGCCTTTACAACGTGCGCGCCTCGTTCCCGAATTTTGCCGGCGAAGAGCGAAAGAATTTGGAAATGGTCGCGGGCAGAAACTTACAACTCGACTTCATCCTTCATCCTGCTGAAGTCGTCGCAGAGCAGACCGTCACCAGCGACCTGGACGCGCCCGCCGTTGACACGACGCGCACAGTCGTCGGCGGGACCATCACTGCGCGTGAGGCGGAAGCTCTCCCGCTGGCCTCGCGCTCACCCCTGGACCTCATCTTCACGCTCGGCGGCGTCACAGAAGAGCCGCTCTCGACCAGAGACCTGGCCGAAGACCGCAACACAAGCCAGCGCCGCACGCCCGAAGAGGCCGGCACCTTCGCTCTTTCCGGCGGCCCGGCCTACTCCAACAACCTGACGATTGACGGCCTGGACAACAACGACGACCGCGCCGCCCGCGAACGCTTTCAACCCTCCGTCGAGACGGTCGCGGAAGTCCAGGTCATCACCAACCAGTTCTCAGCGGAGTACGGGCGAGCCTCCGGCGGGCGCATCAACCTACGCACGCGCGGAGGGGCCAGGCAGTTCCACGCCCGCGCCTTCTACTTCTTCAGGGACGAAGCCCTGAACTCCAACACCGTCAGGAACAGCTCGCTGGGCTTCAAGCGCCTGCCCTTGCAGGAGCACGACCCCGGCTTCACCCTGAGCGGCCCGCTTCGCCTCCCAGTCTTTTTTGGACCAGCAATGGCGCGACTCACGCAAAGCCGCACCTT
>JACVRN010000115.1 GCA_014534425.1 Pyrinomonadaceae bacterium | reverse complement strand
CTCTGTGGTGAATTGCAAGTTTCTCTACTCTCTACTTCAAACTGTCCCACTACCCAGAATTAAACGGGACGCGAAAACAACTAACTAGCCATTTAAGTTACAGGATGAAAGCAGGAAGATTACTCGTACCTGAGCGCGATTAGAGGGTCGACTTTTGTTGCACGCCGTGCCGGAACGTAGCAAGCCATAAGAGCTACCAGGATGAGCAACGATGCAACGGTTGCGAACGTTGCGGGGTCGGTTGGCGGCACCCCGTAGAGCAGCCCTACAAGCATACGTGTGAGCAGGAGCGCAGCTACTATACCCAACGCGACGCCAAATAGTATCAGGCGTAAGCCCTGTCTCAGCACCAGCCGAAGAATATCCACAGGCCGCGCCCCCAGCGCCATACGCACCCCTATTTCGTGTGTGCGCTGCGCGACCGTGTAAGCCATCACACCGTAGATGCCCACGGATGCCAGCAGCAATGCGACGGCTGCGAACAGTCCTGTGAGCAACGCGTTGAAGCGTCGGTCGGCCACTGACTCGGCTATCAACTCGGTCACAGGTTGAATGTTGGGTATGTATTGCTCTCTGTCCGAAGCTTTAATCGTCTCACGAATGCTCGCAATCATGCCCGCTTGGTTGACGGCATCATTCGTACGCACCACTACATTCATGTACGACTCCGGTGCCTGCATGTAAGGCACATAGAACTCAGGCCCCGCCGCTTCGTCCAGCCCTTCGTGGCGCACGTCGCTCACCACGCCCACGATTTCACGCATGTCCTGCACAGCCTTATTGCCGCGTGCGCGCTCGATTGCGATTCGCTGCCCCAGGGGGTCTTGGCCTGGAAAGAAGCGGCGCGCAAAGGTCTCGTTGATGATGAGGACGGGCGGCGCTTTGGCGCTGTCCTGTTCAGTAAAAGAGCGCCCGCGCAGAAGCTGTATACGCAGCAGGCGAAAGTAATCAGGACTGATTGCACGGTAGTTAGCCGCAGGCTTCTCCGACGGCAACGGTTCGGGGCGGCCCTCTATAATAAAACTGTTTCCGCTAGTAGTACCGCCGAACGGCAAAGGATAAATCACGGCTGCCGACTCTACGCCCGGCACAGAGCGCAACCGCTCTATGAGTTGCGCGAATAACTGCTGCTGCTGCTCCGGCTCTGGATACTTCACTTTGGAGAGCGAGAGGTCTGTCGTCAGGACGTGTTCCGGGTCAAAGCCCGGGTTGACGCCACGCAGGCGCACGAAACTTTTGATGAGCAGCCCTGCGCCTATCAAAAGCATGAGCGAGAGCGCCACTTCCAGGACAACCAGTAGGCCCCGCACGCGGCTGCGTCCAGCGCCATCGGTCACGCTACGCGCGCCCTCTTTGAGCGCTTCCTGCAGGTCAACTCGCATCGCCTGTAGTGTCGGCGCAAGACCGAAGAGGATGCCTGTCAGCGCGGAGATAGCAAACGTAAAAGCCAGCACTCGCGCATCCAGGTGCACATCCCTGAGGCGCGGAATGTTAAGCGTAGTGTGCGCCACAAGCAGGTCAACGCCCCATACCGCGAGCAGCATTCCCAAAGCGCCGCCTGTAAGCGAAAGCAACAGACTCTCTGTGAACAACTGTCGCATGACGCGCCCGTGACTTGCGCCGAGCGCCGTGCGAATAGCCACCTCCCTGTGGCGCGCGGTCGCCCTTGCGAGTAACAGATTGGCAACGTTGGCACAAGCTATCAAGAGCACCAAGCATACCGCGCCCAGAAGCACGAGCAGCGACGTTCTGACCTGACCCACCACATCCTCATAGAGTGAGACGAAGCGCGCACCTAGCCGGAAGCCTTCGTCAGGGTATTGTTGTTCGAGGCGCTCACCAATTGTATGCATCTCGCTTTCGGCTTGCTGCGCCGTCACGCCGGGTTTAAGACGCGCTATGACTCGCAGCGAATACGCGCCGCGCCTGTCCGCCCACTCGCCTAGCGCTGGCGCTATCGGGCGCAGAAAATCTGTCCGCCCTGCCTGCACAGGGAAACTGAAGCCTTCAGGAAGCACTCCTATAATCGTCGGGCCTGCGCCCGCGCCGCCCCGTTGGAGTTGCTGGCCTATGATGTTTGGATCAGAGTTGAAACGGCGCTGCCAAACACTGTAGCTAATCAGAATTACCGGCTCGCTCTTCGGCTGATCCTCGGCGCGCGTGAAGGCTCTGCCCAATACAGGCTGAACACGCAAGAGCGGGAAGAGGTCTGCGGAGACGTTCTCTCCATATAGCGGTTCCGGCTCGGTGTCACCACGCCGCAGCAACAGGCTCGACTGCCTGTAAGCGGCAACATACTCAAGCGTCTGCGTCTGCTCGCGCCAGTCCAAATAATCTGGATAAGAGACGACCGTGCGCGCACTGGAACTATTTTTCTCGCCCATTGGAGTAATCAACTGATCTGACTCCGCGTAAGGCAGAGGGCGCAACAGGACTGCATTGACCACAGAGAAGATAGCCGTGTTCGCTCCGATGCCGAGCGCCAGCGTCACAACAGCAACTATGGTAAAGCCCGGCGCGCGGCGCAACGAGCGCATTCCGTATTTGATGTCTTGCAGCAATTGCTCAAGCCACACCCAGCCCCACATCTCCCGCGTCACCTCCTTGACCAGCCCCAGGTTCCCGAACTCACGACGCACGGCAGCTTCTGCTTCCTCCAGCGTCTCACCGCGCTCAAGCCTATCCCGCACAGCCATCTCCATGTGGCTGCGTAACTCCTCGTCAAGCTCTTCCTCACGACGTTGTCTTGACCAGAGCTTTAATCTCATGCTTCGCCCTCCAGCTTTTGCGGATTTAAAGCACGCTCGATCCCCTCCGAAAGCTGCTCCCAGCGAGATCGCTCATCCGCCAACTGCTTTTTGCCGTTTGCAGTCAGCCGATAAACCTTGACCTGCTGATTGTTCTCAGAAACCTTCCACTCCGACTTGATGGCCTTCTGACGCTCCAACCTGTGAAGCGCGGGATAAAGAGAGCCGGTATCTACTTGCAGTACTTCACCCGAGTTAGTTCGAATTTGTTGGCTGATGCCGTAGCCGTGCTGCGGCCCCCACTGCAACGTCTGGAGGATAAGCAAGTCAAGTGTACCCTGTAGCAACTCTATTTTGTTCTGGTAACGAGCCTTTTTAAGCATGTAGACATTCTACATGCATGCGTGTAGTCTGTCTACTCCTTTTATCTAATCGGATATTAGATGTGCCCAAGACCGGGAGGAATGGTAATTAGCCCTGGAAGATTCTGCTTTGTCAGAGAATTGTAACTGTGAACGGGATGGTAGAAAGACCTCCAATCCACTTTTCAGTTCTGAAGTAAAGAAAATCTAGTCCCCGTTACCAAGCGGACGTATTCGTCCATCACGGCGCTGTTTCTCGAAGCGTCCCACCCACGCCGACGTTTACGGCGTGTAGTTTTAATATCAGCCACTATAAGGTCTTGGCCGAGTTGCCGTGCTGATTGAAGCACATGGCCGTCCGTGTCAACGATCCCGGATGACCCATAGGCAACTAGGTTCTCAGTATGTCCTGCAACATCTGCACGAATCACGGAAACGCTGTTCTCTACCGCCCGTGCGATGTCAACGTTCCTTGCTTCAGCGACTAACTCCGGCCCTGCCTTCGTCGGAGGGAGGCCGGTGTTCGTGGGCACAAAAAGCGCGGCTGCCCCTTTGGAGGTCATGATTCTGGCTGGCTCGTAATAGTTGGAGTCGTTACAGATGATGATTCCGAAGGTCAGATCATTAACCGTGAAGACCGGCATCCTGTCCCCGGCCTCGTATATGGATTTGTTGATCGCCGGGTATAGTTTGCGGTAGATGCCTACGACCGAGCCGTTGTGAAAGACCGCCGCAGAATTGTAGAGCCGGCCACTGCGGTCAATTTCTGTAAACCCCAGGATGGTCGCAACCCTGTTGCTCGCAAGTGGTGCCAGCAGCGCCTCAAGTTGCCCACCCTCCACGTCTATGGCGATGTCGGCGGGCTGGCTCGCGTAGTCAGCCAGTCCTCCCAATACGCCCTCTGGACAGCGTAAAATCTCTACGCCATTCGATTCACACCAGTCCACCTGTTCTCGAATCAGGCCAAGGACATCAATCGAGCCAATGGCATATAGGGGAGCTTGGTAAGCAGCCACTTTCATGAGAAGCAGTCTCTCCGATCAAGTTTCTGAATACGGTTTAACGCCTGTTAGACGGCCAATAGATACTTCGCAAGCGGGCCGATGCGGGCGAGAGTTTCGGGGCGCATGCGAGCGGGCAGATTGCCCCCGGACTGAGCTTCACGCCGGATATAAGCACCCTGTATAGAGCGCCTAGGCTTGCCAGATGAGTTTGCCGTATGTCCATGACAGACAGACCCGTTGTATACGATGATGGAGCCGGCTGGGCCACACGCCAGGGTCTGGCCTTCGTAGTCTGCCAAGGGGTTGTTCATCAGGTCGTCTGGAATTGCGGGCCACTTGTGGGAGCCTGGCACAAAGCGTGTGGCCCCATTTTCACGTCGGAACTCGTCGATCATGAAGATGAAGCCTACCATCGGCCAACCGGCTGCGTCATGCTCGAAGTCCACGTGTAAATCCTGTGCAGGCGTGCGCGGTCGAAGCGTCCGGGCGAGCAGCGAACTGAGTTTGAACGGCTGATTGATGACGCGACAGCAAGCCTCAAGGACGGGCTGGTATACGTACAACTCATCGAACTCCGGCCCGCGATTGACGAAGTCGTGGACTCTGGTTGTCGTGCTACCGACAGAAACATCATCAGGGTCTGCCGAGGCCATTGCCGAATCGTAAGCCGAGGCCAATCGCGCCAACCCGTCACGCTCCACCGGGCCGGTAATAATGACGAAGCCGACATCACGCAGTTTTTGGAGAGCGCCTTCCGGGAGTTCTCGGCCTGCATTAATTATGCTGAACCAATCGTGCATGCGTGTGAGTAATCCGGCCATCTCCGCGCTCGGTACTTTTCGGGGACTTTGCGGGCAAGGCCTATTCCTTTCGACTCACCTGGGCACGAAGCGTCACGTCGCGGTCAAGGTCATTATGCCACAGTACATGAAAGAGCAGGAGTTCGTAGAGCGATTTCGTCGTGAAGCAGAGGCCGCCGGACGCCTCAGGCATCCGAATGTCGTAGACGTTACGGACTTCGGGTTTGCTAGCTTTAACGGACAACGGATTGCCTACCTCGTCATGGAGTATCTGGACGGCTGCGCGCTGGATGAAATTCTGGAAGGCGGCGAAATGTTACCGCCAGAGCTTGCGCTGGACATCATCAAGCAGACCTGTTCAGCCGTCAACGACGCGCACAGACAAGGCATCATTCACCGCGACCTTAAATTCGGGCAAGACTCCTTTCGCGGGCGATTTTTATAACGTCATGCAGGCTCATATATTGGCCCCGGGTTTTAATAGCGTAGGGCTTTCCGGCCAACGAAGATTTGAAGGATTTGGTTGACAATATCTACAAACTGTTGTGGCTGCCTTTAGATATTTTCTTCTGCACGTTCACGTCAATAGCGATGGGTTTGTTGTATCTAAAGACTAGGCGTTCAGGAGGCGAAGATTTGGATGAGTGGCTGATGCAGTTTGAAAGCTACGACCGCCCTCAAAACAGTTTACAAACAAAACTCCGGCGGCGTTAGACGGCGGCGGGAATTATGAGCCGTTTGATTTGCCGTCCTCTTCGGCTTTTACTTTTAAGACGACGAACGTTACGTCGTCGTCCTGCGGATGATTCCCGGCCCAGCTTTCGCCTACTCTGATTAGACGGTTGATTATCTCCTGCGGGGGATGCTCAGCCGCTTCCATAAGAATGACGCCGGCTTTATCGAAGCCTAGCGTCTCGCCCGCTTCATTAAACATCTCAGGGAATCCGTCGCTTAACATGACGACCGTGTCGCCTGCGGAAAGCGAGATTTCCTGCTGCCGGTAAGGGAAATTCGCTATGCTCCCGAGCGGAAGCGCTTTGATGGATATTTCTTCGACCAGTTTTGTCTGCGCGCGGTAAATCAGGGCCGCAGGCATTCCGGCGGAGCTAATCTGCAAGTTGTTGCTCTTAATCTTGAGCATGGTCATCGCCATGAACAGCCCGCGAAGATTCATCTGCTTCAGGGCGCGCGAAGTCTGCCGGAAGATGGTAGTGATGTCCGGCTCGTCTGCCAGGTTGTTGAAGAGGCTTTTCGTCGCCGTGACCATCGTTCCGGCTTTCAGGCCGTGGCCCGTAGCATCGCCAACGGCGACCGTCAGAGTCCCGTCATCGCCTATATGAAAATCATAATAATCTCCGCCGACTTCCGTCGCGGGCTTCATGTAAGCGGCTATCTCTAAATTCGGTAGCTGCGGCACGCGCGCGGGCAGCATGGAGAGTTGAAGTTGACGAGCCTCTTCTAATTCACGCGCCCGCCGCTCATTCTCGGCGCGCGTACGCTCGTGCGCGAGCCGCAACTCTGCCTCCGTGCGCTCATGCTCCAACTGCCTGGCCGATAGCTCTTGAACTTGCGCGAGTTGTTCTTCCAGGTGGCGGTTCGTGCGGGCGAAGTTTCTCGCCAGATAAATCGAGACGGCGAGCGGGACACTCAAGACTGTGAAATACAGGTTCAGATTATAGGCCCAGGCCGGAACATCTATGAGGTCACGTTCGATTGCTACATTAAGGCCCACGCCGACTGCGAGCGTGACCACGCCTGCGGCAATAATCCACGCGCCTTCACGACGCCGCAGCAGCGCCAGCACCATGATTCGCACGCAGTCCGCGAGCGTGACGGTCAGCATGACGAGCGTGAATTGCGCTTCGCGCCACACCTGTAATGCGTCCACGACTAGCTGTGCCAGCCATAGCCCCAACAGAACCCAGAAGAATCTGGATACCCGCCCCGCAAATTCTATGTAGAGAAAAGCCAGCAGCGAAATGACGGCTAAGGACTGCACGCTCAGCCGCACGGTGTCGTTAACGTAGGCGAGCGTCGCGCTGAAATGCTCTGCATTGGCGAAGCCCTGAAAGAGAAACGTCAAGGCCAGGCCGGTGACGAAGAAGCTGTAGAAGAGGTTGCTCAAAGCCCTGCGGTAGAAAACGTACAACAGGAAATGGACGAGCGCGAGCGACAGGAACAGTCCTATGAAAATATAGAAGAGGCGGGCCTCGCGTAAGCGATTTTCTAATCTGAGGGGCGCGCCCTCAATCTTCTCTACGCGAAGCAGGAAACCGGGCAGGTAACGGCCACGCACTAGCCACAGGCCCGTCCCGCTCTTTAAGTCGCGCGCCGCTTTGAAAGAGTACCGGACGGCGATTGTGTGGGTGCCGCCCTGTTTGAAAACTACTGGGAAGAAAAGGCCGCGCGGGTTGAATTCAACATCGCCGTCGGGTGTGATTGTGCCGTAGGATTGAATCAACTCGCCGTCAACGTAAACCTCTGAAGCGCCCCAGTGCCACATGCGGAAGCTGAGCGGTCGGTTAACTAGCTGCTCGTCCACACGCAGGCGCAGGCGAAACCAGGCTCTCCCGTCCCAGCCTTCAAGCGCCTCGGAAGGGTTCGCATTTATCTCGTCGTTCGTCAGGTTTTTCCAGCCGCTATCGTCAAAATCAGCCGCAGCCCAACGCGGGTCGTCCCCCGCATGATACTTCCAGCCAAGCTTGTCCAACTCAAACGCTTTCTCGCCCGCCAATTTGTCTGCGCTCAGAATAAAGTCTTCACCATTTTGCGCCCCCGTAATGACCGGATAAAACAGAGCCACAACGAAAAGAAGGACTATTGTTTTAGTAGATGGCATAGCAAGAATTGAAGCGGCTGGTACGTGGCTTAAACACCGGCCTCGCGCCGGACGTTGTTACGAGCGAAGGCATCTTAGCTAAATATCTATGTGAAGGGAATATCTATCGAAGCATAGAACCTTTTCGCTGAAGCGCGATGAGGCGAGAACAGTTCATCAGGATAGCGGTCATTTACATCGCTGCATATTTCTCCGGGCTTGAGCCGCCCTGATGCTGGCCGGTCTTGAGGTCAACGATAAATTCGACCTCCCGATTCTGCGGCGAGTCCCATGCTAGACCTTTAATATGAGTTGAGGTGACGTGCGTAATCTTCAGGCCGTCCCAAGAGAGGCGAGGCGTTGTCCAGACGACACCCTTCGGCCCGTAGGCCGAGATGGCGGTCAGGTCTGCAAACAACAAGAGCCTCGCCTCCGGCACCGCGCGCACGTCAAAAATCGGATAGCAAGTTTGGATAAGACTCCATACGCGCGGCTCATCTGCTCTGACGATGTAGCCCTGCCCCCTGGATACCACGCATAACGACAGGTCGTCGGGATGGCTGAATACTCCTGTAGAGGCTTGCTGCGAGTCATCACGGAAGGCGAAGGTTCCCAGCCACGGCTGTCCCTCGTAGGGGCTGACCTTTACCGTAATACCATCCTTACCTCCGCCCTCCGTTGCTAAGGGAAAGTAGACATGGTTTATGCTCGCAGGGGCGGGAGGTAGCTCCTCTGCTACCTCCACCTCGAAGCGATGGGGGAAACTTAAATCTAACCTGACATTTGTCATATTTGCTCAGCGAATCGGTCGGAAGAATCTATGCACGATTACTTCCGTGGCTCCTGACGCCGAAGGCCGGACACCGATTTCGAAAACACCCTGGACGCCGTTTATAGCTCCCGGCCTGGTGTACAAGATGTAGCTGTCACTGATGACAGTCCTCTGGCCTTGAAAGATTAATCTGTCAAAGCTTTGAGGCCAGTCATGAAATCTGTCCACGGTGCTGCGAATCAGCACTCTGGCCGAATAAATTCTGGCTGGCGTGCGGGCACCGCCTTCGACCGCACCCTCGACTGCGCCCTCGCCTGCGCCGCCCGCGCCGCCGCGTGCTCCGCCGAGCATTCCTCCGGCGGCAAAGCCTGCGGCAATCCACACAGGGTCAATGGCCGGATGCATGTCCAGGCCGCCTCCGCTCTTACGGCCATAGACATCCGTGAATATCCCGCTCTTCAGCCAGCCGAACTCTCCATAGTAATAGATTATATCTTTCAGCCTATCAAGACTGAACGTGTAGATGTAGTTGCGGAATACGTCGTTCTCTTCATCATAGTAGCTCCAGGCCCAGTTCAAGTTACCTATGTATTCCGCATTGCGCGGGATGTACTGGCGTCCCATCTCGTACAGAAACATTCCGCGAGCAGCTTCATTGGCATAACCCGGCAAGTCCCAGTAAGCGTCGCCGAAGGTCATCATCATGCCGAATTCCATGGCAAACGCCATCATCTGTTGACCGCCGCCGCACCCGCTATAAGCCGCGCTGAAGCAGAAGTCCGTCCAGTGAGGCGCGTCCATTAATCCGTCCAATCCGGTCGGGTCGGTTAAATTCACAGGGTCGTTCTGCACATAAGCGTAGCGGTTGAAGCTCTGCGGGTCTGTCAGCGAATAGCTGCCGTCGTACGGGTCTGGTTGAGCGAAGCGATTCCACCTTCCTTCATAGCGCCGGAACATGGCTTCATCGCCGCCGTTGTTGTCTCTTTCGTAAGTGGTGTACTTGTGCGGCTGGAAGACGGTGTTGGCGCTTCTGCCGGTTATTTCTCCGCCCCACGGGTCAAGCTCTATCCAACTCTCCAGCGCGCCGGACGAATCGGTTATCCTCTGGCTCTTGGCTATAGGGTCTTGATGTACCCAGTGAACTCCGCCCGCGTATTGAATCGCCAGCAGTTGTGAGCCAAGGTAAACGTATCCCCTTTGCCACACGCCCGCGCCCGTTATCTCGGCTATGACCTGCCCGCCAAGGAGGCTGCTTCTCAAGTAGTAGGTAGTGGCTCCCTGCTCTGTCTTCTTCACCCTCAAGCCATCGCCGTCATAGTCCTGCACAAGCCCTGTCAGTGAAGCAGACCTCTGCTGTCCCGTTGAATCATAGCTGTAGGTCTGGTAGCCGTCGTTGATGAGATTACCGGCTGCGTCATACTGCATGGCTGCACCGTTGGCGGGATTAGTGACCAACTGATTCTTGCTGTTATAAGTGAGCCACTCGTCCACGCCACTTCCCTGCCAGCCGCCCCAGCCGACCCTGTGCGTGACGTTGCCGAACACGTCATAGCCTCTGTCCTGCGAATAGGGGCCGTCTATCCCACTGTAGGGCTGTTGCCCTATGTGCCAGCGAGCCTCAAGGCCGGTGTGCGCCGAGCTTAACCTTCCTACGTGGTCGTAGTCGTAAGAGCGATCAAGCGTGGAGTCATAGAGGTTCTGCGCGTACGTGACGCGTCCGGTGTTCTCTGAGAAGTTGTTGTAAGAGTAGTTGTAGCCGAGCACGTTCGAGACATCCCAGCGCGACACCCTCAGCCTGCCGTCATACTGTATGGATAGCTGCCGGTTGTTGCCATAGGTCAGAGCCTTCAGGCCGCCCATCGCTCTATATAACAGGTTACCGGCATAGCTTGAGACGCCCACGTAGCCCGCGCCTGTCACCCCCGTCACGCGCCCCATGCGGTCGTATTGATAAGCAACCTGAGCGCCCCACGGGTTCGTGATGCTCGCAAGCTGCCCGCCAAGCTCATAACCATAGGTCAGCGTGTAATTCACGCCATTAAGGGAGCGCGTTTCGGACGTTAGCTGAGAGATGGTGTTGTAATTGTAGGTGACTGTGCCAAGCCCGTCCGTCATGGAGGTGCGGTTGCCGACTGCGTCATAAGCAAAGGCTACGTTGCTGGCCTGCACCACTCCGGCCACCTGGCTGTAGCTGATAGAGGTCACAAGATGGCGATTGTTATAGCCGAAGCTCTGTCTCACGCCGCGCGCATCATCCACATAGTTGATGGTGTCGTCCAGGTTGTAGGCGTAAGTAGTCGTGCCCTGTTCGGGCGTTGTCTGTCGCCACAGCCTGCCGTGCGCGTCGTACTCGAAAGTTCTGGTTTGTCCGGCCTGATTAATTCCCGTTAGCTGGTCTAGCCCGTTGTAGGTGTAAGTCGTAGTCGAGTAGACGGTCTGATTCCAGTTCAACTCATCCACCTGCTTGAGACGACCGAGCACATCCATCGTCAGGCGCTTGCGACGCCCGCGTTCGTCGCGCGTTGTCACCTGCTCGCCACCGGCGCAGCCGCAACCCGCGTAGCTGTTCTCTACGGTCGAGCCGTCCGCGTTCGTTGTGACGAGCGGGCGACCCTTCCAGTCATAGGTACGCGTCGTCCACACCCACGCGGAATCGTCTCCCGTAGGCGTCCAGCCGCCGTTTATCTCCGTCGGGTTGGATTGCTGCGAGACTCTTCCCATAATGTCGTAGATGAAGAACTGCGCGCGGTAGCCTCCGGCGCTGCCGGGCATGTCGCTGCCCGTGGCGCGAACTCTGCCCGCGCCATCCAGGATGGTGAAGTCGTGCGACTCGCCGCCTCCCGCCTGGAGTGTCGAAAGTTGCTCGACCGTCATGCCGTCAGGACTATAGACATAGCGCGTGTAGGAGTTATTGAACTGGTTGGTAACTCGCTCAATACGGCCCGCCGCGTCATACTGCATGGTGAAGGTCGCGCCCTTGGGGTCTATGGTTCGTGTGACCAAACCCGTCTCGTAGTGATACTGCACGGTCGATGCGTAGCCGTCTTCATCGGTCACGGTCGTAGGGTAAGCCAGTGTGCCGCGCGAATTGATGTTGTCGGAGAATGAATCCGCGTAAGAGATTTGAGTGCTGTGGCCCAGAACATCTTTGACAATAAAAGGCTCTCCGGCGAGGTTATAGCCTGTGCGCTTAATCAGTACGGCTTGATTCGGGTCGTCCGGCGCATCCAGGTTGTAGCGATAAACGCCCGTGACGTTCGCCCTGCCGAAGAAGGGAGAGCCGTAATTGGCCGCGTCGTGCCCGACCGAAGGTGCCTGCCCGTTGCTGTACTCCGCAGGATTCCAGTAATCCCAGTCGTGGTGGAAGTTGAGCTTTGAGACGAGCTTTTCCTGCGTCCCGCCCTGCACTTCGTAAACGAGCTTCATCCAGACCACCCCGTAGATGTGGCGGCTCGTGAACTCGTTATCGAAGCGGTACTGCGTCTCAGTGCGGCGCAGCACCGTTTGTCCGTCGGCGGCATACTCTCTGACGTTAGTGGGCAGCCCGTAAGACGTGTAATCCATCGTTGTGCGCCGCACGTTGCCGGCGTCGTCATAGATTTTAATGTCATAGGCGCGCGGATTTATCTTGTAAGCTGCGTTCGGGTCGTCCTGCGTCCAGAGCGTTTCGGTAGTCTTCTTCGGCGTGCTGCTGCCCGCGCTGTAGACCTCAGCTTTCGTGCTTAATCCTTTCTGCCAGCCCGTGGTGGCGAAGTACTCTTTGTAGATTGTCCCGTCCGGCATGGTTACCTGCGTGTAGGAACCGTCCGACGCCACGCTGTAAGTCGTCACCACTTCATTGTTGTTGTTCCAGTTCAAAGCCCAGTCGTGCTTCTCCGTAAAGCGCGGGCAATCGGTTTGCGCGCTGACGGGCGTGTAATAGCTTCCCGACACGTTATAAGCTGTGACGTTGAGCGCCTGATTATTCGGAGAGTATTTAGTGAACTTCCAGATTTGCCCGAAAGTCGTGTAGTCGAAGGTGTAATAAGAGCCGTCATCCAGCACCACGGAGGTCAGCACGGTCTGGTACGAGTTGTTCGGCCCGTTGATGTAAAGCCCTGAGAAGGAGGGCTGCATGTAAAGCTGACCGTAATTGAAGGTCGCCCAGGTGTGCGTTGTGCCGCCGCCCCAACTCTGCGTGATTGACGAAAGATTCTGGTCTGCTCCGTAATTGAAGTTGACTTGGCGGCCCAGCGTGTCCGTGATTCTGGTGATGTGGCCGTTGCCGTCGTATTCGACAGAGATATAGTTGCCGTTCCTGTCCTTTATCTGCGTGCAGCGCAACTCGCTATTGACGGAAGAGAAAGAGTATTGCGTGCCCGCTTTGTCTCTGACGAGTGCGCTCGTGCCGTTATCAATCATCTGGAAGTAGGAGCTATCGGCAGACTCATAGACATTACTCGCCCCGACCTGCCGCATCTCCACGCTGCCGCCCGAAGGCATGACCATCATGTAAGCGTAGACGCCTACTTCCGAATTCAGATAGCGCTGCTGTATGAAGGGCATGCCTAAGTGAAAGCCTGGGCCAGGGGTTCCGTGGTCGGCGTTGTACTTGATGAAGCTGCCTTCGCGCATCCACACGAGCGAGTTGTAATGGAGCGTTAAGTTGAGGTCTAAGCCCGCTCGGCCTGGGAGGCTAAGCAGAGACAGTCTCCAGTTGTAGTTTCTTGAGCCTAAGTCTACGCCGGGCTGTCCCGTATCGTTCTGCGGGCGCGTGCGCGGAGTCGAGAACAAAGGGTCGCCGGACGGATAGTAGCCGCTTCCGCCGCCACCGCCGTAAGGATCGCAATCCGTGCAAGGCAGATTGGCGCGTATTTTACCCGCAGGCTGCGGCGCGCTGTTCTGCGCTTTACGCAACCCGTCCAGGTTGGGAAGACCAGGGCCGGGCGCGCCCGTTGTCTGTGTCGGCGGGTCAACAGAAAATCCACCGTCCTTACCGTTCCCGCCTGTACCTTTGCCTGGAGGCGGAAGACTGGGCGGCTCTTGATTCCCAGCGCCGTTTACGCCAGCGCTATTACCACCGTCATTGCCGTTGCCGGGGAGCGGAATACCAGGGCCATGCAAAGCCGCCATAGCCCCCTCAGCGCTTACCACAGCGCCGGTCGAAACGTAGCCCGCCAGCGAATCAACGCGCCGCGCGCCATCCAGAATAGCAGCCCGCGTCGCAGCAGCCGTCAAGGACGGGCGCAAAGTCTTGACCAGCCCCGCGACGCCTGCGACTAGTGGCGCAGAGGCAGACGAGCCTGTCACGGAGCGGTAGCCGCCGCCCATCTGTGTCGTCAGAATCTCCGTGCCCGGAGCGGCCACCTGCACGATCGCAGAGCCGTAGTTTGAGAATGAAGCTAGCCTGTCGAACTGGTCTGTGGAAGCGACCGCGATGAGATTGGAAAGCCGGAAGGATGCGGGATAATAGGGCGACGATTCAAGATTTCGGCTCTCGTTGCCTGCCGAGGTGACGACCACTACGCCCTTCCTGCCCGCGCGCTCTATGGCATCTTTGAGAAAAGCCGATTCCTCGTCCGTGCCCCAGGAGCAATTAATCACCTGTGCCCCGTGTGCGACCGCGTAATCTATGGCTTCCACGGCATCTGCTATGTCGCCCGTGCCGGTGTTATCCAGAACTCTGAGGCTCATCAAAGAGGCGCGCCACATGACGCCCGCAGTGCCCGTCTGGTTGTTGCCCTGCGCGGCGATTATCCCTGCGACGATTGTGCCGTGGCCCTGCTCGTCGCGGATTGCGCCGCTATCCGTCACCCAATCCCAGCCCGACAGGTCGTCCGTGAATCCGTCTCTATCATCATCGCGGTTGTTCGCGCGTTCCTGCGGGTTCTTCCACTGATTGTTCTTCAGGTCAGGATGCGAGAAGTCTATGCCGCTATCTATGACGGCGACGACGGTCGAAGGGGAGCCGGTCGTGGTCTGCCACGCGACGGGAGCGTTGATGTCAGCGCCGGTCTGCCCGCCCGTAGAGCCTGTGTTCTTCAAGGCCCACTGGTCTGCAAAGCGCGGGTCGTCGGGCGTGACCTCGTTCTTTTCGACGAGATAGTTCGGCTCCGCAAACTCTACAGAAGGATGCATGCGAAGCTCTGCGGCCAGAGCGTCCACGTCCTGCCCTTCCTGTAGCTTCAACTTCTCTATGCGCGAATCTCCGCGCAGAATTTTGCTGCGGCTTGCGCCCTTAGACTCTGCCACGCTCGTCTTCTCTTCATTCAAAGCATTCGCACGAAAGCGCACGAGAAGTTCCCCGGCCCGTTTGCCGCCCTTCTTTTGAAGCTCTTTGATTCCGGCAGAAACAGCCCGTTCATTATCAGGTGCGGCGTCCGCGCGGCTGAGCGTAAACGGGGCCAGCGTAGAGAACACCAGAGACCACAGAGTTGTTAGAGAAAGAATGTACCGAAAGGTAGAGACGTGAGATTTAGCGCGCATCTTGAATAGCTCCTAAAATCTGGGTTGGGCCTCTGCAACCCGCATGCGCTCTTGATGCTCTTTGCCCAGAAATGCATCCTTTACGCGCACTACATGCAGAGGTGATGTTTTCTGAACACACTGCTGGCACTTACCTGTAGCCGCAGGTTTACAAGCTTCGAAAAGTTCTCGCCAGGCGCACGGATAGAGCCGTCCCTTTAAGCACAAAGAGACTTCCAGCCAGGACTTGACGCAGCACTATAAGAACTGCATCAACGCGCCTGTTATATTAATTGTATTGCGGCGCGTTTGCCTGAGGTGTAGGAAAGGCAAGCGCTGCCTTTAAGCTTTTGGGGAACGGCGAAAATCTAAAACAGAACTTCCGATTCTGTCAACAGAAATCTTTTTATGAGTTGTGAGGCGTGGCATTGAGTCATTTAAGCTTGCTGAGATCAAAGCCGTGGAAGCTTACTTTGTGTTCCGGGTCATAATCCCCGCGCTCCCATTCATACGTGAACTTTATGTAAATCTGCTCCCATTCCTTTAGTACTTTGCGAGGAAAACTGAAAACCAGCGAACGGCCAGCAGCTAGCCATGATTTCGATGAGGTACACCAGTATTGACCGTTGGTAGTAATTCTCTCCGCCGCGTGCTCTATAAAATATTCCGGTATGACCTGAAGCCCGTCGACCAGACCTGATAATTGCCGCCCGTCATTCAATGTCAGAGTCTCGACACTTGCTCCATCATAACGTCTCTCCGTGCGGAAACTGATTGCCCATCGTGTGTTGTTATGTAACCTCAAAAAGACAGAATCATCCTCTCCAAACCGCTCGAAGGTGAGATAGATGGTGGGCTTGCTGCTATCCAGCAGGACAGCATCAGGCTGCTGCGCGTG
>JACVRN010000164.1 GCA_014534425.1 Pyrinomonadaceae bacterium | reverse complement strand
GCTCAATGGTAATCACCATGCCAGATTCTAGCGGGCGCGTCTGGCCGTCGATTTGATAACGCCCAACGTCGTGCACGTCCAGCCCCAGGAAATGTCCAAGGCGATGCATGTAGAACTGCTTGTACTTCTCTTCCTCTATCAGTTGTTTCAACTCGCCTTTGAGAAGACCCAAGCACAGCATTCCTTCGGTCAGGATTTCCACCGAACGGTTGTGCAACTCGTCCATGGTCACGCCGGGCCGCGTCATTTCTATGCAGGCCGTTTGCGCTTCCAGCACGAGGTCGTAGATTTCGCGCTGCGCTTTAGTGAAGCGACCGTTGACGGGAAAGGTGCGCGTGATGTCCGAAGCGTAGCCCTGATACTCCGCACCGGCGTCAATCAACAGCAGGTCGCCGTCACGAAGCTCCGCGTCGTTGTTGACGTAGTGAAGGATGGTCGCGTTTGCGCCGCCGCCCACGATTGAAGAGTAGGCCGGGGCAGCCGCGCCGCTCTTGCGAAAGTGATATTCAATCAGCGCCTCTATCTCGTACTCCTTGATGCCGGGTCGCGCCTGCTCCATCGCAAGGCGATGAGCCTCTGCGGCTATGTCTGCGGCGCGCTGCATTAATCTTATCTCGTCTTCCGTCTTGATGAGCCGCATCTCGTGCAGGATTACGCCCACGTCCAGAATCGCCTGCGGCGGCGTGTAGCCCTTGCGTCCCATTGAACGCATGCGCGCAATCTGGCTGATGATTGTTTGGTCAAGCTCCGGGTTGCCGTCGCCTATGCGATAGTAGAGATTCTGCGCGCCGTTAAGAATGTCTATGAGCTTTTCCCTGAACTCTTCTATGGGGAAAGCTTCGTCTGCGCCGAACTGCGCGCGTGCTCCTTCGACTCCTGCGCGGCGGCCATCCCAAATCTCCCGCTCTGGGTCGCGCGGGCGCACAAAGAGCGTGTACTTCTGCTCGCGCGACGGCGCTATGACAGCGATTGATTCCGGTTCGTCAAAGCCCGTCAGGTACAGAAGGTCGGAGCTTTGCCTGTAGCGATAATGCGTGTCGTTCGAGCGCGTGGCTTCCAGAGAGCTTGGAATGATGGCGACGGAATTCTCCGGCATGCGCTTCATGAATTCCGCTAGCTGGGGTCTTTGCATGAAATGTCTCCTACAAAACGAAATGATGTATACGAGGCTTTTGTCTACGCGGCCCTATTTTAGCTGAGGAGTGCGCCAGATGGAAATTTACGCGCACCAAAGGAAGGCGCGTTCAAGGCTTCACCTGCGGCCTCATAATAAGCGATAATCACGTTGCTTAAGCTTCAGGGACAAAATAGATGAGCGTAGAGACACTGGACATCAAAGAGGCTGCGCGCGGGGAAGAGATAGTGTCGTATGACCCCGCAACGGGCGAGGCCCTGGGACGCGTGCCGCTCCTTCGCGTAGAGGCGGTCGTGCGCGCAGTTCAAGCTGCACGCGCAGCGCAGAAGGATTGGGCCGCGCGCTCGTTCAGGGAGCGCGGGCGGATTGTCCTGGCCGCGCGCGGCATTGTACTCAAAGAGTTGGAAGAGATTGCGGCTCTCATACACAGAGAGTCTGGAAAGCCTGCGGCTGAAGCAATCTCTATGGAGCTTGTGCCGACGCTCGATTTGATGCAGTTCTTCGCGCGCAAAAGCGTGCGCCTTCTGAAGCCCGAAAGAGTCGGCATAGGCCAGTACTCCCTGATGGGCCGCTCGTCAAAGATAATCTACAAGCCGCTCGGTGTAATCGGCATCATCAGCCCTTGGAACTTTCCCTGGGCCATCCCTATGGGCGAAGTGGTGATGGCGCTCATGGCCGGAAACGCCGTCGTCCTCAAGCCCAGCGAGTTAACGCCGCTCATAGGGTTAAAGATTGGCGAAGTGTTCCGGCGTGCGGGCCTGCCCGAAGGCTTGCTTCAGGTAGTGACGGGCGACGGCTCCACGGGCGCGGCGCTGGTTGAAGCGGGCGTGGACAAAATTATGTTCACGGGGAGCGTCGCCACGGGCAAGCGTGTGGCCGAGATGGCCGCGCGAAGGCTCATGCCCGTGGTGCTTGAGCTTGGCGGCAAAGACCCTATGATTGTGATGGATGACGCGGACGTTGAGCGGGCCGCGCACGCAGCCGTCTGGGGAGCCTTCGCCAACTCCGGCCAGGCTTGCGCGTCCGTAGAGCGCTGCTACGTTCAATCACGCGTCGCTCAAAAATTTATCAATCGAATCGTAGAGCTAACGCGCGGCCTCAAGCAGAGCGCGATTCTAGAAGAAGAGCCTGACATAGGCTCCATGTCCAGCGAAAGACAGTTGGAGGTTGTGGAACAGCACGTACAGGATGCTCTTTCGCATAACGCCAGAGCTTTGACCGGAGGGCGCAGGAAAGAGGGCGCGGGCGGCTGGTTTTATGAACCTACGGTGCTGGTAGACGTTGACCATTCCATGAAGGTGATGCGTGATGAGACCTTCGGCCCGGTGCTGCCCGTGATGACTTTCGAAACTGAGGATGAAGCTATACGTCTTGCGAACGATTCCGTCTTCGGTTTGACGGCGAGTGTCTGGACAAAGAACATCAGCCGTGGCCGACACATGGCCGAGCAGATTCAGGCCGGAACGGTGATGGTCAACGAAGTGCTCTACACGCACGGCATAGCGCAAGCCCCCTGGGGCGGAGTGAAAGAGAGCGGACTGGGGCACACTCACGGTCGCCTGGGCCTGCTTGAGCTTGTGCAGCCCGTGCATGTTCACGTCAACCGCATGACCATCTTGCGCGATTTCTGGTGGTTCAATTACACGCCGCGCGCCGCTCAGCTTTTCCGTGGCTTCGCGCGCCGCTTCGCAACAGGAAATCCTCTGCAAACCTCACTGCTGCTGCCGTCAATGATTCGCCGATACTTTGAGCGACGATCATAAACGGGAAAGGATTTCTACGGATGATAAAGGTAAAGCTCTTCATAATCCCCGCGCTCGTTCTGTTTTCACTCGCGCTCGGCGCTAAAGAAGCGCGCGCCTGCGAGCCTTGCACTAAAGACGCGTCCATGCAGTTTGAAGAGACCGCGCGCAACTCTGACCTCATAATCATAGGCCAGCGAGATGATTTCACGCCGGATGAATTGACGCACGGCGTTGGCGGCCCCGAAGTTATTAAATTGAATGTCCGGCGCGTGCTCAAAGGCAAAGAGAGCCGCGCGGAGATTACAGTGAAAAGCTGGTCGGGCATGTGCCCTTACGGCATCATCATCAACGACAACCTGCCGCACATAGTCTTTCTCAAAAAATCCGGTGACCAGTATCGCGCAGTCGATATGTGCAGCGTCAAGGATTACCTCGTCAAAGACAACGTTGTGGAGTTCGGGTCGCAAAAAATATCTCTGGAAGATTTTGAGTTGAAGCTTGAGAAGCTGGGGCTGCAAAACGGTTCCGGCTCAGGCTTGTTCTCGAATCTCTACAGGATAATTGTTGGAGGCGAGAAAGGGGTTTGTTAGGTCGTCTGATACACGCGCGCGAGCGCCATTATTCGCAACGCGACCGTAACCGTGTGGTGCGCCCCTTCGAGTGGGGCACGGAGTTTATACGCGAGCACGTCAACGGCGACGACCCGCGCGCCATCTTCGAGCAGCACGCCGAAGAGGGCTTAAGCCACAGCGAAGATTTTTACTTTCCGCCGGACATCAAAGACTTTCAGCTTGCCGATAACGTCTTAACTTGGACGAGCGCAGTTCTGACGCCTTCGCCCGTTAACAACACGGCACGCGCGCGATTCTTTCCCGCGCCTGAAAGTAAAGCAAAGAATCGCAGGGCCGTGCTAGTCCTGCCGCAATGGAACGCGCAGCCCGAAAGCCACATAGAGTTGTGTCATGTGCTCAACCGGCTCGGCATCTCGGCGCTTCGCCTGACCATGCCGTATCACGAAGAGCGGCGGCCCGCAGAGCTTGAGCGCGCAGAGCATCTGGTAAGCTCGAACATAGGGCGCACGATTCAATCCGTGCGGCAGGCCGTGCTTGATGCGCGAGCAGCCGCGCGCTGGCTGATAGAACACCAGAGCTACGACCGCGTAGGCATCATAGGCACCAGCATAGGCTCCTGCACCGCTTTCCTGACCTTCGCGCATGAAGAGAGAATCAGCGTTGGCGTCTTCAATCACGTCTCAGGCTATTTCGCAGACGTAGTATGGCGCGGCATCTCCACTCAACATGTGCGTAACGGCTTTCGAGATGAAGTGACGCTCGAAGAGCTACGCCGCTACTGGCTGCCCATCAGCCCACTGCCCTTCATCCCGCGCCTGCTTAAACAGAAGCCACGTCCAATGCGCTTTATAGCCGCGCGCTACGACCTGACCTTCCCCGTAGACCTCTCGCGCGACGTTATACGCGAGACACAAC
Source organism: Pyrinomonadaceae bacterium (assembly GCA_014534425.1). Classification (GTDB taxonomy): domain Bacteria; phylum Acidobacteriota; class Blastocatellia; order Pyrinomonadales; family Pyrinomonadaceae; genus JACVRN01. The sequence goes on along the minus strand of JACVRN010000164.1, from coordinate 3,464 downwards.
GCCACGGCATCCCCGTTGATGTCGCCTGGCTCCCCTGCGGCCACTACACGAGCGGAGAAAAGCCCTGGGTCTATCTGGACGGCTGGAAGATAGCAACGTTCTTCAGAAAGCATCTGTAAAGATAATTAACAGGGATGGACAGGATAAGACAGGATAAAGAAAAAGAACTGATTCTCTTTTTTATCCTGCTTATCCTGTCCATCCCTGTTTGAATTCTTCATTCAATTGAATCCAGAAACATGGCTTCCACTCGCGCGGCTATCTCTCGCGCTCTCTCCAGAAGGTCGTCTGCGCGGGAGCGGTGTTCCTGTGTGAACTCTTCGTCCTCTATGCCTGCTGTGTTGATGAGGACGTTGTAGCGCGCGGAAGCGACCGCCGCGAGCGCAAGCTGAGCGCCCGTGGCTGCGTCGGAGAGCGCGTTCGGGTTTCCGATTTCCGCTAAAGTTTCGAGCAGTTCAAGAACCTGCACGGAGACGCCCGCGACTTCCAAGGGCACCGTCGCCGCGCCCTTCAAAGCCGCTTCAATCTCGCTCTGTCGAGCGAGCCTTTCATCTTCCGTCCCGTCCGGCATGTGGCGCGCTTCCATGACGGCGGCAAAGCTCTGCGCGTCATCGTGCGCCGCGATTTCAAGCCGCGCACGGAGCGGCTTTAAATCATTGAGCGCGTCGCACACCTCCTGCTCAACGTCGCTGTACTTTTCACGTCCCGCCGTCAGGTTGCCAATCATCTCGCCGAGCGCGGCTCCGAGCGCTGCTGCCTGTGCTGCGGCAGCGCCTCCGCCGGGCGCAGGCTCTCCGCTCGCCACGTCCTCTGCGAATTCGCCCGCGCTCTTCTCCTCGCCCTTGGCGCGTATGGCCGCCTCTATGCGATTTTCCAGGACTACTCCGTGCGCGAAATTTTTTATCTGAAGATAGTATTCGGCGGCGCGGTCTAGCGCTGCCTGCGGGATGAGTCCAACAATCTCGCTTCCGGCCAACGGGACGCCGTAGCGCTCCGCCTCTCGCCTAACGGCTTCAAAAGCATGATGAAGCTGCGTCTTCTCGTAATCGACAAGGTTCATGGAAACCTGCACCAGGCCGCGCGTCGCAAGCTCAAATCCTAGCGCCTTCAGATAGCGAAGGCCGCCGTCGCGCCCGCGCACAGCCCTCGCCACGCGCCGCGCAATCGAGAGGTCATCGGTTTGCAGGTTTATGTTGTAGGCTATGAGGAAGGGACGCGCGCCCACGACGGTTGCGCCCGCAGATTCGTGTATGCGCCTTGCGCCTATGTCGGGCGAGCGCGCTGCTATTTTTTCAATCTCTTCGCGCAGAAGCTCGAAGCCGCCGCGCCGCACGTCCTCCAGATTCACGCGCTCAGGTCTTAGGGCTGCGCGCTCGTAAAAGTAGACCGGAATATTAAGCTCGCCAGCGATTCTTTCACCGGCCTCGTGCGCCAATCGCACGCAGTCCTCCATCGTCACGCCGCGCACAGGTACGAATGGCAGAACATCCGTCGCGCCAAGTCTGGGATGCTGGCCGGTGTGATGCCTGAGGTCAATCAGTTCCGAGGCCAGGCGGACGGCGCGAAGCGCTGCCTCCACGACCACATCACGCTCTGCTACGAAGGTGATGACGGAGCGGTTGTGGTCTCTGTCCATATGAGTGTCCAGCACGACCGCGCCTTCGACAGATTCTATGGCTCGCGCCAGGCGCTCAATGGTTTCGGCATTGCGCCCCTCGCTGAAATTCGGCACACATTCGACTATTCTTTCCACCAGTCATCCTCTTATGCTCTATTTACACACCTCGGTCTCTTCTGCACAAGCGAAAACTTTCCCCCTTCAGGAACAATCCTTCCGCGCGGGGTGTCTAACCAGAATTGTAACCGCGAGGTTCAAAGGACGGAAAGCTGGCCCGTACTCAATCGCGTGCGTCTCTTCTGAGAAGGAAAGAGAGGTTTACACATGTTTCCAGTCAGCTTTTCCAGCGCCCTGCTTCTGGCTTCTTTATTAATAGACCAATCTGCGGATTCCACCGCCAACAGCTTCAAGGAGCTTGGCTCCCTTTTCCTCTGGGGCATACTGGGCGCAATCTGCGCTGCCCTTCTGGTAGTCTTCATCTGGCTGAAGATTCAGAGCAAGCGCGACGCAGCGTCGTCCGATTACGTCTCAATCAATCCGTCCAGGCACGGCAATCAGAGTTAAGAGATGACGAATTAAATCGTGCTTTCGATTTGAGTTTCGCGGCCCGGCTTGTGCAGTTTGAAGACCGTGCCGCCCTTCGCACGTCTCGCCCAAGAGACTTCCGCCTCTATCAGGCTCGCGCGGGCTAAGATATTTGAGAGGCCGCGCCCGCTCTTTCTTTTCTTGTGCTCTTTAGGCTCGAAGTCCCTGCCGTCGTCTTCAAGCTCAAGCAGGAAGCTGTTACCTTCACCGATTGTCACTTCAAGACGTACGCGCCTTGCTCCCGAATGGCGGCAGATGTTGTTGATGGCTTCCTGCGCTATGCGATAAATCTGCATGCGCTCGCCGGGCGCTAAGTGTATGCGCTCTTCCAAATCCTCCGGGCAATTGAACTCGTACTCGAAACGGCATTCGGCAGGCGCGTGCGCGACCGAATTCGTGAGCGCCCATTCGAGCGCGGCTGCCAGGCCGACGTTCTCAAGCACGGAGGGGCTTAGGTCTTCGCAGATGCGGCGTATCTCTGTCGAGATGGCTTCTATCTCCGAGCGAAAGGTCGCGGGGTCAAGACGACCGTGCCCGTTCTCAGCCTCCTTCGCGGGCAACTGGTCTGTCAGCAGTATGAGGTTCCTCAAGTCCGCAAGGGTTTGGTCGTGAAGGTCTCGCGCAATGCGTCTGCGCTCACGCTCGGCTTGATTAGCGACCTGAAGGCGCGCGTCCGCCAGGTTGCGGTTGGCTTCCAAAAGTTCGCGGCTGGTGCGCGCCATTCGGCGGTTCTGAAAATATCCCCACGAGAGCGCCACGAGCGCGAGCGCAAGCAGTATGGCGAGCGCTGCCGTCGTCCACGGAAACGGAGCGCCCGCGACCATGAACTCGAATCGCAAAGGCTCAGACGAAATCAGGTCGGCGTTGTAGGCCCGCGCCTCCACGCGATAGCGTCCGGGCTTGAGTCCCTCCATCATGAACTGCGCGTCGCGCGCGAGCTTCTGCTTGACCAGACGATTCGCTTCGTCAAAGAGCAGGAAGCCGTATTGAAACTGCTCTGGAAAAGTGCGGCTGCTCGCGGCCTGCACGTCAACCACCAAACTGTTCTGCGGGTACTCAAGACGCAAGCCCTCGCGCAACTCTTCGGGTTGATGCACGCGGCGGCTGATGATGCGCGTGGGCGCAAGCACCGGCGCGACCCGCCCAGGCTCGTAACGCGACAGGCCCCTGCTCGTCCCTACGAGTAAACCCTTCGAGCCGTACTTCCAGTTTGAGACCAGAAGGGCGAAGGCGTTCTGAGAAGGCAAGCCCTGTTCTACGT
>JACVRN010000079.1 GCA_014534425.1 Pyrinomonadaceae bacterium | reverse complement strand
TTGCATGAACAAGCCCGCCCGGAAGCTGGAAAGAGTGCGTCACATCAAAGACCACTGGCACACCGAACTCCTGCATGATTGGGAAAGAGCGCATGTCAACGACCAAGTTATTGTAGCCGAAGCTGACCCCGCGCTCCGTCAAGAGAAGCTTTCTCCCTCCTGCCGCTTGCGCCTTCTCGACTATGTTGCGCGCGTCGTGCGGCGACAGGAACTGCCCCTTCTTCACGTTGACGGCGCGGCCCGTGCGAACGCAGGCCGAAATCAAATCCGTCTGACGACAGAGAAAGGCCGGGATTTGAAGTATGTCCGCGACCTCGGCCACGCGCTCGACCTGCGAGACTTCGTGCACGTCCGTCAAAACAGGCACGCCCGTCTCTTCTTTGATTTTCTGAAGGACGGCCAAGCCTTCTTTCATCCCTGGGCCGCGAAAGCCTTTTACGGAAGAGCGGTTCGCCTTATCGAACGAAGCCTTGAAGACGTAATCCAGTCCGGCAACGCGCGCACGCTTAATGCACTCACGCGCCATCATCAACGCGTGCTCTTCCGATTCTATGACGCACGGGCCAGCCATGATTGTCAGACGGCCATCGCCGAACGTCACATCTCCGACCTTGAATGATTCTATTCTTTTCGCTTCCATCTCTTATTGATTCGGCGTCTGTCGTTTCAACGTTCTGAGTTTCTGTTCCACCTCTCGACGGTTATATGCGCTGGGGCTTTGCTCTAAGTAGGTCTCGTACTCTTTGATGGCGTCGTTTATACGCTCTGTTCGCTCGTAAAGGCGCGCGAGGCTGAAATGAGCGTCCGCGAAATTCCCATCGCGCTGCTCAACCGCCGTGCGAAACTCAGTTTCGGCATTCTGATAATCCTTCTCGCTAGCCAGCACAGCGCCAAGCGCGAGATGCGCTTCCGGGTCGCGCCCTCCGTTCTGACTGATGGCTTTCCTCAGCGCGTCCTCGGCTTCCTTGTTGCGCTGCAAATTTATCAGGATGATTCCAATCTGATAAAAGGCATCAGGGTAAGAGCCGCCGCGCTGGTTGATGGCAGCGTTGTAGGCTATGAGCGCATTGTTGAAGTCGCCCTGCTGCTGCAAGACGAAGCCCAGGTTGTATTGCGCCGCAGGATAATTTCCGCCCTGCTGCTCTATGGCCGTGCGAAACTCTTCCGCCGCAGCATTCAATTGTCCCTTAGCCATCAACGCGCGCCCCAAGCGATTATGCGCTGAAGGGAAATCCTTCTGCATGGAGAGCGCTTTGCGGTAATCGCTAATCGCGGCGTCATAATCTCGCACGGAGAAGAAGTACGCGCCCCGCTCGTAAAACTCTGCGGCGGTCTTAGGCTCGCGCGTTGGCGGAGAGAGCTTAGCATTGTCATCTGCGGGCGTGATGTAGCGCCCCACGGCCTCGTCCGAATCATTCGCAGGCCCTGCGGTTGTCCCCGTGCGACGAGTGCTCATGAGCGCTATGATGGCGACGACTATGAAGAGGACTGCCAGCGAAAGCAGTGTGATGACCACGGGCTGTTTGAGAAACCTGAGCCATGCTTCGCGGCGTCCCGTAGAGAGGCTCGCGCTCAAAGATACGGCAGGCTCTGCGGAAGAAGGATGAGCGCTGACAGCGCCTTCTAATTGGGGCGCGGGCGCAAGAGGTGCAACAGGGATTGCGCCGCCGGTTTCAAGCACCTGCTCCTGCGCTGTCTCGGGCGCACCCGCAGGCGCTTGCGTTGTAGAGGCGCGCCTTTCGCGCATCTTCTCAAGGTCAATTATCAATCGACCGGAAGGAGTCTCGGTTCCAACGTCCCTGAGCGTTTCCATAGTCGGCGCGCTGAAGCCTGCGGAATGCTCAAGGCCAAGCTTTTCCGCCAGCACGTAAAGCTCCCTGCGGAATTCGCCCGCATCTGCGGGACGGTCTCCGGGCTTCTTCTCAAGCGCACGCAGCACCACTTCTTCCAAACCTTTTGGAATCGTCGAAACGAACTCGCGCGGCGGCCTAGGCAACTCCGAAGAATGTTTCAGCGCAACGGCCAAGGGCGTAGGGCCACTGAAGGGAGTCGTGCCCGTCAGCATCTCGTAGAGTATGACGCCCAAAGAATAGACATCCGAAGACGGCGTTAGTTCTGCCCCGTCGCACTGCTCCGGCGACATGTAACGCGGTGTGCCTATCATCACTCCGGTCTGAGTGATGTTCTTGACTTCGCGTCCCTCGGCGTCGGTCGCAAGCTTGGCTATGCCGAAGTCCAGCACCTTGACTATGGGCGGCGCGTGCTTGCGCTGGACTACGAAGATGTTTCCGGGCTTGAGGTCTCTGTGAATGATTCCCGATTCGTGCGCCGCAGCGACCGCCGCAGAGATTTGCAGCATGAGAGAGACAGCCCGCGCCGTGTCCAATGGAGCTTCGCGCGCCAGCACCTCGCGCAAACTCTTCCCTTCGAGCAACTCCATCACTATGTAGACCAGCCCGTCCGAGGTGCGACCGAAATCCGTGACCGAGACGGCGTTGGAGTGTTGCAGGCGGCCTGCGGCGCGTGCCTCACGACGAAAGCGCTCCTGCGCCGCTTCGTCCGTGACAAAGCGCTCGTTCAAGACCTTGATGGCGACGGGCCGGTCAATCAGAAGATGCGTGGCGCGATAGACGGTTCCCATCCCGCCCTCGCCAAGGCGCGCGTCCAGACGATACTTCTCGTCAAACGTGCGCCCCACTAGCGGGTCAACCGGAATCGCGCTCGCCACGGTCGAATCCGCTTGCAGCAAAGTTCCGTCCTCGGGACAGACCTCTATATCACTATCGTAGCGGCGACCGCATTTTGGACATTGCAACATAAAAGCAATGCGAGACGGGCAGAAGTGATTGATTCATTGATGCATCGGTTCATTGATTCAATGAAGAAATGATTAAATGAATCAATCTCTTCCGCCTTGTTCTTCAAACTCTTTACGAAGGATAGCATAATAGACCAGGTCTTGATTGTAATAACGTGCTACACGCTCGCGCCTCATGCCGAGTTTTTCCATCACGCGCCAGGAGCCTGTGTTTTCCGGGTCGGCCACCGCCACAATCCTGTCGTGCGCGGTGTTCTCGAAGATGTAGCGCAGACAGGCCCGCGCGGCTTCCGTTGTGTAGCCCTGTCCCCAGTACGGCTTATCAATTCCGTAAAGAAGCTCAATCTCCGGCGTCCTGTCCAGATGCTTGAAGCCTATGTAGCCTATCAGCCTGCCTTCTTCCTTGAGCAGGACGGCCCACTGGCCGAAGCCTTTATCGCGCCAGTGTTGCAGAAGGCGAGTTATGGCCGCCCGCGCTTCTTCGAGCGTCGGTCTCCAGCCCTCAATATACTTCATCACTACGGGGTCGTTCCAAATGCGATGAAACTCTTCGGCGTCTTCCGGCACAACCATTCGCAGGACGAGCCGCTCGGTTTCTAGCTGAGGCCCAACGTCGTACATCTCAGTCATCGCCGGCCACGCCTGCGCGCTCGTGGTCGTGTATGAGGGAGTCTGCCTCTTCCGTCTTGCCCATGGCGTTCTCGTTACGCATGCGGTTGTCGAAGGCCGCGCGGACGAAGGAGGCGAAAAGGGGATGAGCTTGCAAGGGCTTTGATTTGTATTCGGGATGAAACTGGCAGCCCAGGAACCAGGGGTGAACGTGGCGCGGCAGTTCCACCATCTCTACGAACTTGCCGTCGGGCGATTCGCCGCTAATGCGAAGCCCCGCGCGCTCCAGGGTCTCGCGGAATTCCGGGTTGAACTCGTAGCGATGACGATGGCGCTCGGCTATCTCACTTGCGCCGCCGTAAACTTCCCGCGCCAGCGAGCCTTCGGAAAGGCGACAATCCCACGCGCCCAAACGCATTGTCCCGCCCAACTCTTCCACGCCTACGAGGTCGCGCAGCTTGAAGATGACAGGGTACGGAGTATCAGTATCAAACTCGGTCGAGTCGGCGTCCTTCAAGCCGCATTCGTTGCGCGCGAATTCTATGCAGGCCGTCTGCATGCCGAGACAGATGCCGAAGTAGGGCGTGCGCGTCTTTCGAGCGTAATGAATGGCCTTAATCATTCCGGCCACGCCGCGCTTGCCGAAGCCGCCGGGAACGAGTATGGCGTCGAAATCGCGCAGGCGGTCTTCGTAATCCTCGCTCATCAACTCTTCCGACTCAATCCAACGCACGGAGACCCGCACGTTGTTTGCGACCCCGCCGTGCGTCAGAGCTTCGCGCAGAGATTTGTAAGAGTCTTCAAGCTCTACGTACTTGCCCACGATGCCGATTGAGGTTTCGCCGGACAGAGGCTCGCGTATGGTCGAGACGAGTTCGCGCCAGCTTGAGAGGTCTGTGTGGCTGGCGCGTTCCTGCAAGTGAAGCGATTCGACTATCAGTTCATCCAAGCCTTGCTCGTGAAAGACGAGCGGCACTTCATAGATAGTGTCAACGTCCTGCGCCGTGATGACGGCGTGCTCTTTGACGTTGCAGAAGAGCGCAATCTTCGAGCGCAGGTCGCGCGAGAGCGGGCGGTCTGTGCGACAGAGCAGTATGTCGGGCGCGATTCCTATTTGCATCAGGTCGCGTACAGAGTGCTGCGTGGGCTTTGTCTTCAACTCGCCTGCGGCTGCTATGAAAGGCACGAGCGTAACGTGTACGAAGAGCGCGCTCTCTCTTCCCTCTTCGTTTCCCATCTGTCGTATGGCTTCAAGAAAAGGGAGCGATTCGATGTCGCCAACGGTGCCGCCAATTTCGACTATCACAACGTCCGGCTTATCTGCGGCGGCGACCGCACGCACGGCCTCCTTGATTTCATTTGTGATGTGCGGGATGACCTGAATAGTCTTTCCAAGATAATCGCCGCGCCGCTCCTTCTCTATGACGGAGAGATAGATTCTGCCCGTCGTCCAGTTGTTGGCCTGCGAGAGAGGCGCGTGCGTGAAGCGCTCGTAGTGCCCCAGGTCAAGGTCTGTCTCCGCGCCGTCGTCCGTGACGAAGACTTCGCCGTGCTGGAAGGGCGACATGGTTCCGGGGTCAACGTTGATGTAAGGGTCAAGCTTGATGAGAGCTACGCGAAGGCCGCGCGCTTCCAGAAGGCAGCCGATGGAAGATGCGGCCAAACCTTTTCCCAGACTCGAAACCACACCACCCGTCACAAATATGTATTTAGGCATCGCGTTCTTTTTCTTCGTCTGTTGGAGTCATGTTGTTATCGGAATCAGCAGACGTATCGTTGCCGTCGCCGGATTCCTGCTCTCCGTCGTAATAACCCTGGCGCATGTCCTCAATCACAGCCCGGGCCTTTTTGGCCGAGGGGTCTAACACCTGTTGAAGCGCGCTCAGACCTGCTCCGGCTAATCCAGTGCTTTCATGAACGCGCTTTTGAAATTCCTCTTCGGTCAAAGGCTTTCTAGGCTCGTTGGCGCGCATCAGCGCATAAAGGCCGCCGACCACAATGACAAGAATTATTCCAAGTCCTATCCAGTCATTCATGCGCTTTTCGAACACCTCCTCTCTGACAAACTCATACGCTTGCAGAAGAGGGTTTGTTTTTGAGCAGTGCGCGCACGCGCTCTAAATCTTCCACTGTATCAACTCCGATTGAGGGCGCTTCCGCTTCTATGACCTGAATTGTCACGCCGCGCTCCAGTGCGCGCAACTGTTCGAGCGCTTCCACACGCTCCAACTCTGATTGCGGCCAGCCAGCATATTCTAACAAAAAGGCGCGGCGGTAAGCATAAAGCCCCGTGTGCTTGCGAAAGAGCTTCAAAAGCTGTGGCTCTTTCATCAAAGCGTCGGAGAGCGTGCCGTACTTTCTGACAGCATCGCGCGGAAAGGGCACGGGCGAGCGAGAGAAATAGAGCGCTCGTCCGCCACGGTCTATGACGACCTTGACTACGTCCTGACTCAAAACATCAACCGCAGTCTCTATGGCCTCGCAGGTAGTCACGATTTGAGCCTCGTCCGCGTTGATTAACTCGTCCACAGCGCGCTCGATTGTGCGCGGACTGATAAGCGGCTCGTCGCCCTGCACGTTGACTATGACATCCGCGTCGTCAAGCGAGGCCGCGACTTCCGCCAGCCGGTCGCTCCCGCTCTGATGCTCGCGGCTGGTCATAACGGCCTCAAAGCCCGCTCCCCGAACTGCGTCCAAGATTCTCGTGTCGTCTGTGGCGACGATAGCGCGCGTGACGTTTGAAGCGGAAAGCGCGCGTTCCAAGACCCATAGAATCATTGGGCGTCCGAAAATTTCGACGAGGGGTTTTCCGGGGAGTCGAGTCGAATGGAAGCGAGCCGGGATGATCGCCACCGCTTGTGGCCTGGAAGTGAAGGCCGTGTTGTTCACGGGACTACACAATAGCGTGACGGTCAGGTCAGTGTCAATGAAAAGGATTGATTCATTTGTTCATCTATTCATTGATTCAATGAACAAATGAATCGATGAATCAATCTCCTCTTCCCTTGTTTGACTTCGCGGCGCGTCGGAGGCTACCATGCTCTTTCCCTATCACTTATGATTAAATGCTCTTACATCAATACAGATTCTGTCGCGGGTAAGAAAAGTTAATGCCGCCTGGGATTACCGAGAACATAATTGAACTCGTAGGAAATACGCCGCTCCTTCATCTTGCACGTTTTGCCAGGCCGCCTCTGGCGGACATCTACGCCAAGCTTGAGTACATGAATCCGGGCGGCTCCGTCAAAGACCGCGCCGCTTTGGGGATGATTCTGGATGCGGAAGAGCGCGGGCTGTTACGCCCAGGCTCGACCATCATAGAGCCGACCGCAGGCAACACCGGCATTGGCTTGGCCCTGATAGGCGTGGCGCGCGGCTACCGCGTCGTACTCTGCGTGCCTGAAGGCTACTCGCGCGAGAAGATGAAGGTGATGGAAGCCCTCGGCGGCGAGATAGAATACGTCACCAAAGCACAGGGCATGAAGGGCGCAATCGAGCGCGCTCAGGCGCTTTCGGCGGAGATTAAAGACAGCTTCATCCCGCAGCAGTTCGAGAATCCTTCTAACCCTTGCTTTCACGAACAGACCACGGGCCAGGAGATTATTGAGCAGATGGAGGGCCGGATTGACGCCATCGTCATAGGCGCGGGCACAGCCGGAACCTTCACAGGAATCGCACGCGCCGTCAGGAAGATAAATCCGCAGGCGCTCTGCATACTGGTCGAGCCGCAAGGCTCTATCATCGGCGGCGGCCCTCCAGGCACGCACAAGGTCGAAGGCATAGGGCAATCGCAGTTCATACCTAAGAACTGCGACCTGGATTTAGCCGACGAAGTGATGATGATTAAGGACGACGAAGCATTCGCTACCGTCAGAGTGCTGGCGGAAACGGAAGGCGTGCTCGGCGGAGGCTCTTCCGGCGCAGCCGCAGCCGCAGCCCGACGCATTGCCGAACGCCTCGGCCCGGGCAAGCGCATCGTGACGCTCTTCCCCGACGGCGCAGAGCGCTACATGAGCCAAGGAATCTTTGATTAAAGCAATCAGCAATCAGCTTTCAGCAATAAAGTGCTGGCTGACTGCTGAAAGCTGATTACTGATAGCTGGTTACTATTATGGGTTTCGCAACAACAGCAATTCACGCGGGGCAGGAGCCGGACGAGGCAACGGGTTCGGTCACTGTTCCCATTTATCAAACATCTACCTACGCGCAGGAAACCCTGGGCAAGCATAAGGGTTTTGAGTACGCGCGCACGCAGAACCCTACTAGGCTCGCACTGGAACGCAACCTTGCGGCGCTCGAAGGCGCGAAGTTCGGTTACGCTTTCGCTTCGGGCATGGCCGCCATCGACGCGACTCTGAGGCTCGTCAAAGCTGGCGAGCACGTCATTGTCTCCGACAATACTTACGGCGGCACGTTCCGCCTCTTCAGCCGGATACTTTCGAACTACAATATCGAGTTCGATTTCGTGGACACTTCGGACATCACGAAGGTAGAGGCCGCGATTCGCACGAACACGCGCATGGTCTTTGTAGAGACGCCGACTAACCCTGTGATGATTGTCACAGACCTTCAGGCTGTCTCGGACGTGGCGCACAGAGCCGGGGCGCGCGTCGTTTGCGACAACACTTTCATGTCGCCTTACCTTCAGCGCCCACTGGATTTCGGCGTTGACATTGTGGTGCATTCCACGACTAAATATCTGAACGGACATTCGGACGGAGTGGGCGGCATAGTCGTTCTCAACGATGAAGAGGATGCCGAGTGGTTAGCTTTCGTGCAGAACAGCGTGGGCGCGATTCTCTCGCCCTTTGATTCCTGGCTGGTGTTGCGCGGGACAAAGACTCTGGCCCTGAGGATGGAGCAGCATGACCGTTCGGGCCGAGCCGTCGCGGCATTCTTAGAGGAGCATCCGAAGGTTCAGAAGATTTATTATCCCGGCTCTCTTTCGCATCGCCAGCACGATTTGGCAAAGCGCCAGCAGAAGGGTTTCGGCGGAATGGTCGCGTTCGATGTCGGGAGCCTTGAGAATGCGCGAATTGTGTTTGAATCTGTTAAGCTATGCACGCTGGCAGAAAGCCTCGGCGGTGTGGAGACTTTGATTTCGCATCCGGCCACCATGACGCACGCTTCCGTGCTGCCGGAAACGCGCGCCCGCCTTGGCATCACTGAGGGCCTCGTGCGAATCTCTGTCGGCATTGAAGACACGGATGACATCATCGCGGATTTGGATCAGGCGCTGGAAAAAATTAAGTAAATCCCGTAGGTAAAAAGTGAATAGACAAACGCTCTCTTTCTATTTACTATTCACAACCGTTTATGATTATTGAGCTTCACGCAAAGTCGGATGTCGGTCGCGTTCGGCGTGGGAACGAGGACAATTTTCTACTGCTCGATTTGTCTAGCGGCAAATTCTGGACGCGCGAGCAGGGCGACGAGTCTCCCGAAGACTGGCAGCACATCTCAATCGGTAAAAAGGGCATAGTGCTTATCGTCTCCGACGGCATGGGCGGCGCTCTGGCGGGCGATGTCGCAAGCCGCATGGCAGTTGAATCCGTACGCGACATGCTCATCGGCGGCGAAGACGAAGACGATTCTGGCTGTGACGAGGACACGCCGCTCGTTGACTGTTTGCGGCGCGCGACCGGCTACGCCAACCTCGCCATTCACAATCGCAGCCAGGAAGACACGCGTTGCAGTGGCATGGGCGCGACCCTCACGGGCGCAGCCATCACAGGCGACATGCTAGACCTCGTACAGGTAGGCGACAGCCGCGCCTACGTTCTCAGAAACGACCAAATCAAGCTCGCCACCAAAGACCAGTCGCTCGTGCAGCAGCTTGTGGATGTCGGCCAGATAAGCGAGGAAGAGGCCGAGACGCACATGTTCCGCAACGTCATCCTTCAGGCTCTTGGAGCGCAAAGAGAGCTATCGCCCGTCACGGGCCGCCTGCGCTTAAGGCGCGACGACATCCTTCTTCTCTGTAGCGACGGTCTTTCGGGAAAGCTACGCGCGGATGACATACGCAGAATCGTTTCGGAGTCGAACGGCAATCTACAGGCAGCCTGCGCCACGCTCGTCGAAGAAGCGAACAATCGCGGCGGCGAGGATAATATCACCGTCGTTCTGGCTCGCTTTACGGGCGACGAGATGGAAGAGGCCGCAGACAGCCGCATTACCATAGAGCTTCCGCAGCTTGAAGAAGACACTACGCTCGGAGATATTCAGGAAGAACCCACAGACCCCAGATAACCCAATCGCTTTTTTCGTATCAAATTCTAATTATTGACAACTGCTCCTGCCATCGGTAACATCCGCCCTTGAGTTCTTCAGGTAGCATTAAGCGGATTACAGGATTAATTCCGGCCCACAAAGGGCTGCGGGTTTATTCGGCTTGCTCGATTCTGCATCTCTTTCAAGACAGGGAGGCTTTCCACTTTGATGATAAGCCCCGAAGGGGCCGTGAGCGGGAGCCTTCACATCAAGAGACTTTTTTTGCGCCTCTTCGGTTTAATTGATTTCTCAATACTAATTGTTTCGGGATTGGCCCAGGAGAGGCGCTTTAATAATTCTGTCTTTCGGAATGTTTCTGGATAATCAACAAACGAGACGCGCTTCATTTCGCCTCGCACGCGCCGATAGGAAGGGTTCTTCCCCTAAGCGCGTGCATGAAGAGTCTCAGAGCGTCACTAATCAACGGGTTGACAAGCCAACCCCCGACCCCCTCTGCGCGTTTGAAAGGGCAAGACCATAAGCCCGCAGTAGCTTCGCGCAGAATGAGCTATGAGGAGGAATTGCACACCATGTTTCGACGTTTAATCAGTAGAAAAATGGTCATTCTTATGACCGCGTTCGCAGCCGTGGCGGCGCTTGCGCTTCCCGCAGCCACGCGCACCAGCCGCGCAGACGACCTCTCAGGCATTGAACTGATGCAGGTGACGCGCGTAGCGCAGGGCGCAGCCGAATACGAAGGGCTTCAATATCTGACCGCGCGCAGCCAGGGCTTCGTTAACGTCGCTCCGTTTGCGGCAGTCGGCCTTGGAACAGGCGGGGCAGCCCTGACAGGACAGGTAGAAGTGCGAGTCAACATCACGGACTATCAGGATAGAGAGATTCGACGCCGACTGGACATCAGCCCGGCTGGCCCTGCTATGGGAGGCCCGACCTTCCTTGTGTTCACAGGAACAGAAGGCGGCGGCATGTTCCTAGGCAACCCGTTCCGCGTGACCGAAAGTTATACTTCACGCCACTGGGCCATGATGGGCTTCGCAACTTTGAACCGCGCTGCCGACGGAACCCTGCGTGCACTGCGCCAGAGAGACGATATGCTCAACGGCCAGTCACACTACGTCGTTGAAGTCGTCTTCAATCCGACAGACACGATTCGTTACTGGATTAACAAGCGCACGTTCTTAATCAGCCGCGTTGCCTCGCGCTACAACAGCCGTGAGATAGTCGTAGAAAATCGCTCTGACTATCGCAAGGTAAGCTGCCTGATGCTTCCCTTCCGCGTCGTCACTACGCTCACAGGACAGCGCATGGCTGACCTGACGATTGACTCTTACGACATTCAAACGGTCGTACCGAGCGCACGCTTTACCATGACGGCGGGCGAATAAAGCAACAAGCAAAAGTTAAAAGACAAAAGCGAGGAAGGGTGTTGAATCCTTCCTCGCTTTTCCCTTTCTGCCTCTCTTTTATTTTCCTTCCGGCAGCGAAGGCATGCGCCAGTCCGGGCGGCTTTCTATGCGGCGCACGTAGATTGATGCGCCCTGCACTCTTTCGACCGCCACGCGCTCTCCGGCTTCCAGTGGGCCTTCGCCTTCCGCCGGATAAGCCGTCCACGTAGAGCCGTAAACCTTCACAGCGCCTTCGTTCAAAGCTCCCTTGCTGGAAGAGACCACCGTGCCAATTTGTCCGGGCAGCGCGTCCACGCCCGTCTTCAAATCGCTTCCGGTCTTCTCGCGCGAAAAGTAGTTGACGAAGATTGTGCGAGAGGCTGCTGTGAGGGCGACCGAGACGGTGATGAAAATCAGGAACTGTATGGTCAGGCTGTCTATGCCTACGAGTCCTGCGAAGGCTGCCGCCAAAGCGCCCACGCCGAACCACAGCAGGACGAAGCCGGGCGTGAAGACTTCGGCGATGATAAGTATCACGCCGAGCACCGTCCACAGAATCCAGGCCAGATTATCCATAGCCTCCCTCAGCCTTTGAGCATATTCTTCATGACGAACCAGATGTTCGCGGGCCGCTCCGCCAGCCGTCTCATGAAGTAAGGATACCAGTGCTTCCCGTACGGGACATAGACGCGCATGTTATAGCCGTCGCGCGCCAGCTTTTCCTGAAGGTCTCGGCGCACGCCGTAGAGCATCTGAAACTCGAAGGCGTCTTTGCCAATGCCTTCGCGCTGCGCGAAATTGATGGTCGCGTCAATCATGCGCTCGTCGTGCGTCGCTATGCCGTGATACGTCCCGCTCGAAAGAAGTAGCTGCATGACGCGCACGTAATTCGCGTCCACATCCTTTTTATCCGCGAAGGCCACGTCAGGCCCCTCATTATAAGCGCCCTTGCAGATGCGTATGCGCGCCGGAATCTTGAGCAACGCTTTCGCGTCTTCGAGCGTGCGATAGAGATAGGATTGGAGGACTATGCCCACGTCGTTTAGGCCGAACTCCGCGCGCAGCCGTTTGAAGATGTCAATCGTAATCTGCGTCACGTTCGACCCTTCCATGTCCACGCGCACGAAGTTGCCGCGCCTCGCCGCGTCTTCCACAACCTTTCGCGCGTTCGTATAAGTAAGCTCCGGGTCAATCTCAAGCCCGAACTGCGTGAGTTTGATGGAGACGTTCGAGCGTATGCCCGTCTCGTCTATGAGTTCAAGAATCCGCAGGTACTCTCCTACCTCTGCTTCCGTCTCCGCGCGGCTTTCAACCGATTCATTCAAATGGTCAAAAGAGGCCGTAGCCCCTTTGGCATTGATGTCCCGGATAGTGCGAATGGCCTCTTCTATATTTTCGCCCGCGACAAAGCGCGTCGTCATCTTTCTGAAGGCAGCAAAGCGCGTGGCGAAATCTTTTAACCCTTCCTGGCGCGAAAGAAAAAGGAGTGCGTTTCTTATAAGCATCTCAAGAGCAGTTTTCAGTTTTCAGTTTTTAGTTTTCAGTTGCGGCCTTCAGCTTCATTCTTTTACCGGAAACTGAAGACTGAAAACTGAAAACTATTCTTATCATTTATGCTATGCTTGGCAGCGCCCGCTAAATTTAAGCTTTAACAAACCAAACGAGAATGCGCTGGAAGCTATTAATCATAACTTCGCTCGTCGCCGCTATAGTCGGCGCGGGCGGCTCTCTGGCGCTCGCGCTCGGACTGACGGGTTCGACCCGCAGGCCCGCAGCCCTGGACTTCTACGTGATTCTCATGCTGATAGTCCCGTTCGCGGCCATCTTCTTTGCGAGCCTCTTTGTCTATCGCCACACTGCGCGCTGGCGAAAGGCGCAGGCCCTCTCCACGGCTCTGCTCTCGATTCTCTTGACGCTTTCGATTCTCATAGCAGGCTCAATCCTGTTAGCGCCCGCGCCATCCGAACAGGGGCCGCCCGCGCCGCCTTCGCGCAACACTACATAAAAGCGCGTTGACATGCAGAGAGAGTTGATACAGGGCTGTAAGCTTTAGACTGCGCTTTGAGCATCGCTTGCGCCCAGGCCTATCTCCTTCTGCACGGGCTTTAGAGCTTCTATGACGAAGCGTATGTGCTCGTCCAACTCTACGCCAAGCTCTGCGACTCCCTGCCGTATGTCTTCACGATTGACCGTGCGAGCGAAGGCTTTGTCCTTGAGCTTCTTCTTGACGGACGAAACTTTCAGATCATCCAGGCTGCGCGAAGGGCGCACCAGCGCGCACGCTACCAGAAAGCCGCACAACTCGTCCGTGGCAAAGAGCGCACGCGCCATCACGGTGTCGCGCGGCACACCCGTGTAAGTCGCGTGGCCCAGGATAGCCCTGATGACTCTATCGGGATAGCCGCGACCGCACAGGATATTCGCGCCCGTGAACGGATGCTGGTCTGCGCTTGGGAACATCTCGTAATCGAAATCATGAAGAAGTCCCACGATGCCCCACTCGTTTACATCTGCATCCGGCCCGCCATATCGCGGCGCACACGCACGCATGGCCGCCTCCACAGCCAGCGCGTGCTTACGCAAGCTGTCACCCTTCGTATACTCGCACAACAACTCCCAGGCAGCGTCTCTATCAAGCATAACGTGGAAAGCAGAATTCAGGAGCCAGAATAAAAGCAACTGTTTCTTATTCTGCCTTCTGAATTCTGACTCCTGCTCTTCAGCCTTTCAATATCTCTCTCGAAATAACAATGTGTTGAATCTCGCTCGTGCCTTCGTAGATGGTCGTGACGCGGGCGTCGCGGTACATTCTCTCCACGGGGTAGTCGCGCGAGTAGCCGTTGCCGCCGTGAATCTGCACGGCGTCGGCGCAGACTCGATTGGCCGTCTCCGAAGCGTAAAGCTTCGCCATCGCCGCGTAATAGCCCGTGCGTTTGTCATTACGGTCTTTGAGCGAAGCCGCGCGAAGCGTCAAGAGTCGCGCCGCATCGGTCTGTGTAGCCATGTCCGCGAGCTTGAATTGAATAGCCTGAAACTCTGCAATGGGCTGCCCGAAAGCCTGCCGCTCCTTTGCGTATTTAGTGGCTTCGTCCAGCGCGCCCTGCGCGATTCCGGTGGAGAGCGCGCCTATGCCCACGCGCCCGTGGTCAAGACTATTGAAGGCCACGCGCAGCCCCTGGCCTTCGCCGCCTAGGACGTTGGCTGCGGGCACGCGCACGTCCGCGAAACTCATCTCCGCCGTCTGCGAAGCTCGCTGTCCCATCTTGTGCTCTATGCTTGAGACGGTCAGCCCAGGCGTGTCGCCTTCGACTATAAAGGTCGTGACTCGGTTCTTGCCGCCTTCGTTTCCCGTCACGGCCATGACTATGTAGGTATCCGCGCGACCGCCGCTAGTGACCCAGGATTTAGTGCCGTTGATGATGTAGTGGTCTCCGTCGCGTACAGCTTTGGTGCGAAGATTCGTGGCGTCCGATCCAGCCTGCGGCTCTGAGAGGCAGAAAGCGCCGAGGGTTTCGCCGCGCGCCAGTGGCACAAGATACTTGCGCTTCTGCTCTTCCGTGCCGAAGCTAAATATGGGATAGCAGCAGACGGAATTGGTGACGCCGACTATGACGCAGACGGAAGCGTCCGCACGCGCAATCTCTTCGAGCGCGACGGCGTAAGCCACAGCATCAAAGCCCGCGCCGCCCCACTCTTCGGGGATAATCATGCCGAGCAGCCCCAGTTCCGCCAGCCCCTTTATCTGCTCTTCTGGAAAGCGCGCCTCTTCGTCGTACTGGTGAGCGCGCGGCGCAACTTCGGCGCGCACAAACTCGCGCACGCTCTGCTGCACCATTCGCTGCTCTTCGCTCAGCTCAAAATCCACTATAGTCTTGCTCCTCTTTTATTCTCAGAAACTAGCACGCGAGAACATAAAAGTGAAGAGGCTAGGGCTTCAGGGATGCGGTGAAAGGTTTGGAAGGACTGCAAGATTAACGCTCGCGGGCGAGCATACTTGTTAGTTATGTAGCCTGTTCAGATTTATCAGGCTCGATTATGGCTTCAAGTAACACTCTTTGCTGAAAGCCGCCTCGCTCCTGGTACTTTCGCTCTCTTTCCTGTTCGACTTCTTCGAAGGGGATATTCAGATGAAAGGCCAGCGCGCGTAAGACTTCACACACGTCCGCCAGTTCTTCTACGCACGGAGCATGTTCAAGCTCCGACACCTCTTCACGCAATTTGTCGAATAGCTGAAGGTAATAACTGTCGCTGTCCAGCAGGCGCGTGTGGGGCACGGCCCCGCGCTCCCTAATAAGATCGGGTATCTTGTCCCTCACCAATTTTGGCAACTGCATCACGCGCTCTCCAATCTTTTATCGTTTGAAGAAAGACACTCGTGTTCGGTTGTTTGCGCCAGTCCCATTTCCCTTCGCACCCCAACTCCAGGGCCAGGATTCGGCGCAGGAGTTGAGAAGGAACCGCCTCCGCGCACTGTCTTACCCACAAGTCGTCTGGAGAAAGTTGCCCGACGAGCATGTACGGCGAGCCGTAGACTTTATTGCTAAGCTCACGCAGCGTCGCGCCCGACTCCCATTCAAACAACTTGTCCTTGGCGGCGGCGATGAAGCTACGAGGGCCTGGCACGACGTGAAGATGAGCATGATCTATACACGCGCCGCACACTTTATGCTGCTGAGCGGTTGCCCCGTGCTCGAAGACAAGCACGTCCAGCCCATAAATCATGCGTAGCATTTCCGCGCACGCTCCGAGCAGCTTTTGACATTCGTCAAGCGTATCTTCCGGGCAACTCAAAATCGAATAGTGATGCGTGCGCGGAACTAACATCAAATGTCCGGGCGTGAGCGGGCCTATGGTCGGTATAACCACCCAGTTCGGGGTTTTCCAGAGCACACGCGACTCGCCAGCATCCGGCATTAACAGCATGTGCAGTGGCGCGGAGGTTCCCTGAAGCTCTCCGCAAAGCGAGCAGGAACATTGCTCGCAGGCAAGCGAATAGTCAGAGAACTGTGCGCGGCCCTCGCTAATACATCTTCGGATAATCTTCATTTAGAACTTCGCCTACTCTTGGACGCTGGCCGCTTGGAGCCGCGCCGCCTCTTTTTTGCAGCAGCATATTTCGAAAACTTACCCCACCGAAGTCGGATACCCTTTTTCACTTCGGTCGTCAGACCTGAAGCCTCAATTTCCTTGTCTCCACGCTCTATCAGCCATTTCACATAATCATCAATGCTTACGTCTGTTTGCGGAGCCGCCTGACGGGCCATCGCTTTGGCATAGCTTTTAATGTCCTTGACCATCCATCCCTTGGCCTCTTCCACGGCATCATTCAATTTCTTTGCAGAGAGCGGGGGGCTGTTCGGCAACTGCTCTGCCTTATACGTGTCTTTGATGATTTTTTTACGCGCCTCATCATCGGGACGGTCAAAAAGTAAGAGCTTATCAAAACGGCCCGAGCGTCTAATAGCGTCGTCAACATTCGCCAGGTAATTTGTGCCCAGGAAGAATATCACCCTTCTTGCGTCGTGCAGGTCTTGTAGCTTGGGCAGCATGGAGGCAGTTGCGAACGACAAGATGTTTCTGTTGCCCGGCCTGGAATCGCCCGTACGCATGCGGAATAGCTCATCACATTCATCGAAAAAGATTACTGCGTGCTCCAGGTGCATAAGGTCTTCAAAGATTTCGGATGAAACGGCCTCGATGAATTCCAGTCCACGGCGAATAAAGTGGCCTGGGTTGAGAGTAACCAAAGGCCATCCCAGAATGTCTGCGAAAGTCTCTACGAAAAATGTCTTTCCACTGCCGGGAGGGCCGTAGATGATGAATGAGACGCCGTTCTTATCCGGGCGCAGAAAGTAGACTCCCTGCTCCTGCTGCTTCTGTATAGGTCGTAATATGCTTTTCTCAATCTCACCCGCAGGCTTTACGACACTGTCCGGCTCTACCACCTCGCTCCACCATTTTCCTATCAGGTCTGTATTATTATTCTCTCCATCAAGCGCCTCGGGCGTAGCCGCCTGCTGGCTTCCGGTTGACTGGCGGTAGGCTTTCGGCACACGCACGTTGTACTTTGAGAGCCTTGCGTCTCTTACGCATGCTCTATCCGTCAGCCATAAGACGTGAAAAAAACGCGCGGCCATAGCGGTTATCCACGCCTCGCTCACATTAGGCCAGCGCACCCTGTCGCTGACCCAACCGGAGCACGTTTGCTCGCACCCGCACTTAGGGTTGAACGAGTGTATTAAGTACTGCCCTGTTCTCCTTAAAGCCTCGGCTCCAATCTTGAGCAACTCGATTTCGTCAGGCTGGTTGCGTATCAGTAGCTTCTGACTAAAAATACATTCCGCGAGGCTCAGGGCTACGGAGACGCTGGGTTGCTGTATAGAGGTGCCCGTGTCATCGAAGGTGGCAGACCTGCCGACAGGCCATGTCCCGTCAGGATTCTGGTCTGCTACCACGGCTTGAATGCACGCACGGAAAAGCGGTTCCGTACGAAAGGCGGCATCCATCAAGAGCCGACCATGTATTGAAAACGCCAGCGACGCCGCATCGTAGTGAGGATAGAGTGGAATCTGGCGGCGGCTCATCAGCCTATCAACTTCGCGGTTGAAGTACTGTGACAGGACAGCCTTAAGCTCCGCTATCTCCGCCTTAGAGGTGGCGGTCTCTGCCGTGTCAGAGTCAATTATCCCGGCCTGTGTCAACTCGCGTAATATTTTGTCGCGTTCTTTGACGCCGGTAGCAACTTGCAGAAGGATAAACGGCGAGATTAAGGGGCTGTCCGCCAACTCTGACGCTGTCGCAATTCCCTGTGGATTGGCCTTCTCCTTTGTGGGTTCACTAGGCCCACTGCTTCTTGTGACGCTGCTTCTTCTGACGATGCCGCATAAATAATCAGTTGCTCTAGGCAATCCCTTGCCAGCCTTCTTCAATAATTCTTCCAGCCGTACGATTCTTTCTTCATTATGGCTGCGCGTCTTTCCCTTTAATTTAGTTAGAGAGTCTCTTAATTCATCTCTCTCACGAATCGCGCGCCTGACCAGGATTCTCAGGGCGTGAAAAAAGCGACCGACGACCAGGGCTTGTCGAGGTTGATATTTCGAGACTGCTTTAGGAATCTCGCTCTGGACTTCCGCGCCACTCGCATCAGTTCCCACAACTTTTTTGGGAGAGTGGCTAGAGTTAGCTACTATCGCATCAATCCAAGCGCCTTTGCCTTCAGCAAGGCCAGGGGAAGTCTGATTGACCAAGGCACCCAAGACTTCATCATAAGCTGAAAAGTTGATGACGTTAGAGACCTTCAAGTCCGGCGTCTCTACGAGCCGGTCTTCCTTTTTGTATGGGACATTCAAATCCCAAACGCCGCACTCGCCAAAGGCTGTGATGGAATGAAACGTCGCCGTTGGGAAATACTGATTGTTACCCTTAACCTCTCCATCTTTATTAGACCGTATGGATTCTGACGTGCGCCAAGCATGATGCATTTCCTCTTCGGCGCGCCACAGCGAGAAAAGCGCCGCCAGCGCTTTCTCACACCACTGCTTTGCGTCTATCACGACAGGTTTGACGGTAATTGCTCTTTCGACTTGCATCCCAGGCACGGCTCCGTTTGATGAAAGATACGATAAGTATTCAGGTAATTTCAGACTCCGCAGAGAGCCATTATTGAGGCCGGATTATATAGCTAAAATAATGGCAAAGGAATGGTTTTGTTTGTAAAAATAGATTCATCAACAGGCTTCACTTTTGCCTTTTGCCTTTTTGCCTTTACAATAAAGACGCTCGGCTCTTTGCCCGGAATTGTTGAGAGATGAAACTCATCCTTCTCATGACACTGGCCGCGTACGTGGTGGCAGCCGTCCATTACGTTGTGGCTTTTATGCACAAGCGACGCTCGTCCGAGCGCGTGGCCTTCATGTCGCTCGCGGCGGGCTTTGCGCTGCACACGGCCTCGCTTGCGACGGACTGGATTGAAGACGGTCATTATCCGCTCTTCGGCCTCAGAGAGACGTTTTCATTTCTGGCCTGGACGCTCGCGGTGACGTATCTTTTGTCTCTAGTTTTGACGCGCTACCGTACGCTGGCCCTTGGGAGTTTCACACTGCCCATAGTTTCTATTTTGACTTTCATGGCGATGGTGGCGCGCGATAAGACGGCCATAGCGTCTAGCGAGATTACCAGAAGCGCAGGCTCGACCTGGCTCTTCCCGCTTCATACGACGCTCCTGCTCTTCGCCTACGCGGCCTTCTTCGTGGTCTTCGCGGCGAGCGTCATGTACCTTGTGCAGGAGCGAGAATTGAGGAACAAGACCTTCAGCGCCTTCTTTCATCGCCTGCCGAGCCTGATGACGGTCAACGATATTGCTACGCACGCCGCCGGAATAGGTTTCACTTTGCTGACGCTGGGCGTGCTGACAGGGATGCTGTGGTCTTCGGAGCGCGACGGTCGGCTCTGGCACAACGACCCGAAAGAGATTTTCGCAAGCCTGACGTGGCTGCTCTACCTGGTTCTGATACTCTACAGGTCAACGGCAAGCTGGCGAGGCCGCCGCGCAGCCTGGCTCGGCGTCATAGGATTCGCGCTCGTTCTCTGCACTTTCTTCGGGGCGCGACTCTTGGGCAGTTATCATGTTTTCGGATAGCTGATGGCTGACAGCTAATAGCTCTCTTATGTCACTTCTTCTCGTTGGACTCAATCACAAAACCGCGCCGGTTGAGGTGCGCGAGCGGCTGGCCTTTACTGACGAGGCTTGCTCTGAATCCTTACGCGTGCTTGTTGACGGCGAGGTGGTGCGCGAGGGGTTGATTGTCTCCACCTGCAATCGAGTTGAAGTGCTGGCGGAGACGAACGCGCCCGCCGCAGAGAGCCTGGACAGAATCAAGGGTTTTCTCAGCCAGGCGCGCTCGATAGGCCACGCGGATTTCGTCAAGCACCTCTACAGCCACGAAGAAGAACGAGCCGTGCGCCACATCTTTCGCGTGGCTTCGAGCCTGGATTCGATGGTTGTGGGCGAGCCGCAGGTTTTGGGACAGGTGCGGCATGCTTACTCTCTGGCGCTTGCGGCTGGCACAGCCGGTCGCGTGTTGAATCGCTTGGTGCATCATGCCTTTCGCACTGCAAAGCGCGTCCGCACTGAGACGGGGATTGCGGCTTCTGCGGTCTCAATCAGCTACATGGCCGTAGAGTTGGGCCGCAAGATTTTCGGCTCGCTGAAGGGAAGCACGGTTCTTCTGGTCGGCGCGGGCGAGATGGCCGAATTGTCCGCGCAGCATCTGGTAAGCGCCGGAGCGGCCAAGGTCATGGTGACTAATCGCACGCGCTCGACTGCGGAGAAGCTTGCAGCAAAATTCGAAGGCACGGTCGTGGAATTCTCAGAGATGGCAAAGCATCTCTCTTCCGCAGACATAGTCATCTGCTCTACTGGCGCGGGGTCATACGTCATCACAGCCGAGATGGCGCGCGAGTCCCTCGGCGCAAGACGCAATCGCCCCTCCTTCTTCATAGACATCTCCGTCCCACGCAACGTAGACCCTGCGATAGGCGAGATTAATAACCTCTTCGTCTTTGACATAGACGACTTGGAATCCGTCATAGCCTCGAACATACGCGAGAGAGAGAAAGAGGCTGAGCGCGCAGAGTTGATAATCGAATCCGAGGTCATGCAATTTCAACAGGCGCTCAGGGCTATGGACATAGGCCCCACGATAGGCGCGCTGCGCCAGAAGATGCAGGACATTGCTCGTGCGGAGTTGGAGCGCCAGCGCCACCGCTTAGGCCCACTGACGCCTGAACAGGAAAGGGCCGTCGAATCGCTTCTCATCTCGACGGTCAACAAAATCTCTCATCCGGTCATGCATCGCCTGCGCCGCTCCTACGACACCGGCAGCGAAGAGAACATTCAGGCGTGGCGCGAAATTTTCGGTCTTGAAGAGTAAAGGCGGTAGTTGGTTGAAGGATTCAGTGCTCACGATTGGGTCGCGCGGGTCTAGGCTTGCGCTGTGGCAGGCGAATTGGGTGAGGGACGCGCTCATGTCGCTGCACGATGGGCTTGAGGTCAGGATAGAGATTATTAAGACTTCGGGCGACGTGATGCGCGATGTGCCTCTGGCCGTGATTGGCGGCAAGGGGGTGTTCACTAAAGAGATTGAAGAGGCGCTGCTTGAGGGTCGCATAGACCTGGCCGTGCATTCGCTGAAAGACCTGCCCACCGTTTTACCCGAAGGGCTTCAGCTTTCCGCCATCTCTGAGCGCGAGGACGCCCGCGACGCTTTGATACTTCCCGAAGGCCAAGCTTCAACGAATGCTTCGCTGGAATCTCTGCCCGAAGGCGCAATCGTGGGAACCTCCAGTCAGCGCAGGCTCTCGCAGTTAAAGCACCTTCGCAATGATATTCAAATCAAAGACCTGCGCGGAAACGTGGACACGCGGCTGCGTAAGCTGGACGCAGGCGAATACGACGCGATAATCCTGGCCTCTGCGGGACTGCGTCGTCTTGGCTTCGGGCATCGCATCAGTCAGGCAATTCCTACCGAGATGATTCTATCTGCTGTTGGACAGGGCGCGCTCGGCATAGAGACTCGCGCCCGTGACGCGGACACGATTCGTCTCTTGCGGCCCGTTAATCACGAGCCTACGCAACTGGCCTGTGCGGCGGAGCGCTCGCTCCTTCGCGCCCTGGGCGGCGGCTGCCAAACTCCCATCGCGGCCCATGCCGTGATTCACAAAGGCCGTTTGAAGCTCGACGGATTGGTCGCAAGCGTCTCAGGCGATTGTATCGTGCGCGACCGGCTGGAAGCAGAAGCTAGCCGAGCGGAGAGCGCCGGCAGAGCGCTCGCCTCGCGCCTGCTTGAGCTTGGTGCAGATACTTTGCTTAACCAGATGGCCTGAGTAAGAAGCGTGTGCGAGATGAAAGAACAGCCGCTACTTGACCGCACCATCGTCATTACGCGAGCGCTCAAGCAGGCAGGGCCGTTTGCCGCCGCTCTTGAAGCCTACGGGGCGCGCGTCATCTCCTGCCCGACCATAGAGATTGTCGAGCCGGAGAGTTTCGCGGCGCTGGACGAAGCCATACAGAATCTCTACGGCTACGACTGGCTCATCTTCACGAGCGTCAACGGCGTCGATTTCTTTCTGCGCCGACTGAATCATCTTGGACACAACGTAAGCGAGTTGGACGAGTTGAAGGTCTGCGCCATTGGAGAGGCGACAGCCGAACGGCTGCGCGAGGCCAGCATACACGTAGACCTGGTTCCTGAAGAGTTCAAGGCCGAAGGCGTCTTCTCTGCCCTGGAAAAATTCATAGGAGGCCGCGACGCCTTTCAGGGCCAGAATTTTTTAATCCCGCGCGCGGCTCAGGCACGCGACTACCTGCCGCGCGCTCTTGAAGCTGCGGGCGCACGCTGCGATGTCGTTCCGGTTTATAGAACGGTTGCGCCACAAGACACGGAGAAGCGCCGCGTCGAGGCCCTGCTTGCCGGAGGCGCTGTTGATTGCATCACCTTCACAAGCTCATCTACGGTCAGAAACTTCGCAGAGCTTTTCGACACGACAGATTTGAGCAGCCTGCTCGCGGGCGTAGAAGTCGCCTGCATAGGCGACATCACCGCCTCAACCGCCGCCGAATACGGTCTCCAAACAGACATTCAACCCGCAGAATTCACCACCGAAGCTCTCGCCCGCGCCATTGCGGATTTCTACGCCGACCGCTCTTAATCCTGAACAGGACAGTACCGCCTGCTTAAGCCGGGCGGGTTTCTAACTCAGCTAATACC
>JACVRN010000206.1 GCA_014534425.1 Pyrinomonadaceae bacterium | reverse complement strand
GTGCCGTCAGAGAAGGCGAACGGCATGACGACCAGGTCGCCGCGTTTTAGGCTGCTAACTTCCCTGCCGACCGATTCGACTACGCCTATGGCCTCGTGCCCCATGACACGGCCCGTCTCGCTCTGCTCCATATCCTTGTAGGGCCAGAGGTCACTGCCGCAGATGCAGGCGCGCGTGACGGTGACGACCGCATCAGTTGGCTCGATAAGTCGTGCGTCCGGGACGTTTTCGATACGAACGTCTCCAGCGCCATACATAACAGTTGCTCGCATGATTGTTTATCTCCTGTCCATCCAATTTCCTAGCTGAAAGGATTTTAGTCTGCGCGGGCTAGCCTGTCTCAGGCGTTCTTGCTCCACCTATGGCGATATTGCTGGAAACCTGGGTTAGTGGCGCTGGCTGAGCGGAGGTCAACGTTGCCTGCGATATTCGCTCGGTGAGAGGCCGGTCTCTCTGCGGAAGAGGCGCGCGAAATGGCTGGGGTCTGTGTAGCCGACTTCGAGTGCGACATCCACCACGCTCATCTTCGTCTCGCGCAGGAGTCTCCGTGCTTCCTCCATCCGCAGGTTGATGTGGTAGCGCGAAGGCGAAACGCCCGTGGCGCTCTTGAACAGGCGCTGGAAGTGAAACCTGCTGAGGCCCGCTTGGGCCGCCAACCGTTCGAGGCTGAACTCTTCCGCCGCGTGCTCACTCATCCAGTCCGTAATCTGCCGGAGCTTGTAGCCGGGAAGTGAGGGACTACTACTATGCGACTCTTCGTCAGTCACCCCGTAGCTACGTGCGAGGTGTATACTGATAGCCTGTGCGAGACCCTCAACGAAGAGAGGGCTTGCCTCTCGGCGCATCAGTTCTTCGCGCAGCAGTCCCAACAGAGAATTCAAGCCTTCATCGTTAAATGCCGAAGCGTCTCGCAGCCGTACATGGGTCGTGTCCGTTCCGAAGACTTCCTCCAGGGCGCGCTGTAGAACCGGCAACTCGACGAAGACCAACATCGTCTCGAACGGCTCCTGACTCACGGCCCTCCAGCGAACGTCGTAGGGTGCCCCTCCCGTGGTGAGGAAGAAAGAGCCTTTCCTTATCCGGTTAGTGATCCAGGGATGGCCTTCCTCCCGCTCCTGAAAATCAACCTCGCCCGACGTAGTCCAGGCTAGGAACGGCTCGCTGACCGAAGGGAGGTGTAATGTCTCTACGACGGGCGGGAGCGCAGTGATCCATGCTTTGATGTCTCGCCACGCCTCGCCCCGGCCCTCGAACAGGCACTTCCCTCCCGCGTAGCGCCAGAAGGCTTCGGCGGATGTTGTCTCAGGGATAGACATTTAACGATGCTCGCAGATGAATGCTCGACCATCTTTTACTTGTTGGCACTCTGCGGCTGGGCGCTCGTCATGGCCTTGCGATAAGCGACGTACATGTCAGAGAGACGGTCAGCCGAAGCCGGGTCGCTGCGTGCCAGAAGCGTGATGATCTCGTCGCGTTGCGCGAGGAGCGGTCGCAAGCCTTCGCGTTGCTGCGCGGTGAGCGCGGACTCATTGCCGCCGTCAACCTGAGCGCTCAGCGTAGTGAAGAAGTCGCTCACGGTCTGTCGCGCCGTCTCGTATTCGCCACGGCGCGCGTCTATGGCGGCGGCACCCAGAGCGTTCTGCATCTGACTGAGACGTAGCTCGCGCTGCGCTGCGTCGCGCTGGTCAGCGTTCGCGCGCCCCTTGAGCCACATCGGGATGAACCCCGCAAGGAAGATGACGAGCGCGATGGCAAGATAGATTCCTATGCGCCTGGCGATGCGTGAAAACGTTGTGTCATGCTTAACAACACTCTGCTCGTCGGCAGAAAGGTCTCTTACCTCGCTCATAAATCGTGCTCCTTTACATCCAAAGATAAAAGCTCGCAACACGCTTCAAAAGGGCCGACGGAAACGTGTTGCGAGCACACTGGGCGGAAACTACAGAGAACGTGCGAAGCGACTGCGGTGCGGCACTTCCAGAAGCTCGCCCGCGCCGAACTCGTCGCGCAGATACAGGTAGCTGAGTGCGAGCATCTCATCATCAAGGCGGTCGCTCACGTCCAGTTCGCGCAAAGGGATGCGCTCCGAAAGTTCCAGATAAGACCAGCGCAGGAACTCTCGGAGCGTGACCGAGCCGGTCTCGCCATCGAGCGCGTCACGCTTGAGCGCATTGACTATCTCAAGCGCAGAACTTCCATGATACTCTTTACCGGCTAATCTAAATAACATGTCATCCATTCCTCACGGCTTAATCCTGTAAGGTTGCGGAAATTGTAAAGTTTCCAGAAGCCGCCCGAAAGGGTATTAACGCCTACGGGTCATGGGTGTTTTCCCTTATGCGGGAAGCTTCTCAGTTGGTTATACTCTTTTGAGAACCTGCAAGACTTCAAATGGACGACCTGAGTGTCGTGAAAGAAAGGCGAGGCTGAGGGTGGGCATTCGCGGGCGACTACTGCTTTTGGCAATCGGCATCGCCGTTCCGCTCGCGCTCGTCGGAGTGGCAGATTTGCGCGGCATGTGGCGCACTAGCCGCCAGCAACTCGACGAGTCCGTGAAGCAACAGGCAGAGCTTGCCGCCGTGGCCTTCGAACGCTGGGTGGACGCGCAGCGCCAGCCGCTCACCACCCTTGCCGCGATGGTCGAAGCGCAAGGGCCGGCCACGCCTCAAGCCTTCGAGGAGAACCTGCGATTCATCGTCTCTACGCGCCCGCACTGGATTGACCTGCGAGTCGTGGACGTGTACGGAAACAGCCTGACGGCGCAGCCCGCAGGCGTTGAGCCGCCGCCGCCCGCTCTGGTCGAGCATCTCATCACAGAATCGCAGCAACGCAACGATTGGGTCGTGGTGACAGACCGCACGGGGAGCGAGGAGCGACCCGTTTTCGCCATCGCTGCGCCTGTTCGCGGGGGCGGGGCCGTCATCGCGCGCGTTGACGGCGCTGTGGTCAGCGAGCTTTTCCGCGACATAGAGTTTCCAGAACGCGGCGTCATCGCCGTCTTCGATACGGAGAATCGTCTGCTCTATCGCCGCCCTACGACGCGCGCCGAAGGCGACCCGGCTGTTGATAGCTCACCTCTGTTCGCGGCCTTTGGCGAGCGACGCGTCGCTGTGGTCGAAGTGGAAAGCCCTTACGACGGCATTCGCAGAGTCTACGGATTGGCGCGGGCCGGAGCGACCGGCGGCATAGTGGTAGTCGGCGTGCCGAGCGCGATTCTTTATGAACCCGCACGGCAACAGTTGATGCGTCATCTGATATTCAGTCTGCTGGCGCTCGTGTGCGCCGTTATCGCCGCGCTTTTCATAGAGCGCAGCATCGTGCGCCCCATCGAACGCTTGCGACAGTCGGCGCAAGCCTTAGGCGCGGGCTACCTGGAAACCCGCGCGCCCGTCAAAGGTAGCCGCGAGATAGTCGAACTCGGCGCAGCCTTCAATCGTATGGCCGCGCAGATAGCCGAGCGCGAGGAGCGGCTCACGGAACTCGACCGCCTCAAATCCGAATTCGTCTCAAGCGTCTCGCACGAGTTACGCACGCCCCTGACAACCATCAAAACCTTGACGCGTGTGCTTGAGCGCGGCGGGCAGACCGAGGAAGAGCGCCGTGAGTATCTGGAGACGATTGCCGTCGAGTGCGACCGTCAAATTGATCTCGTACTCAACCTGCTAGACCTCTCACGCATAGAGTCAGGGGCTTACAAGGTTTCCCGGACTCGCGTGAATCCGGCGGAAGTGGTAGTCAACTGCGTGGTGATAGAACGCCACGCCGCCGAAGCGCGTGAACAAACTCTAGAAGCGGAGTTGCCTGCTGAGCTTCCGGCTGTGCGTGCCGACGGCGGGGCGCTGCGCCGCGTACTCTGTGGTCTCGTAGAGAACGCCATCAAGTACACTCCTGATGGTGGGCGCATCATCATCAAGGCCGCGCCTGCGGGGGATGATGAGGTCGCCATCAGTGTCGCGGATACAGGGTGCGGCATTTTGGCGGAAGACCTGCCGCACGTCTTCGAGAAGTTTTACCGTGGGCGTCCCGGCAACGCATGCGCGTATGATTCACCGGCTGGAACATCATCCGCGCACACGGAAGCGCCGGGCATCGGTCTGGGCCTCTACATTGCGCGCAGCATCATTGAGCAACTCGGCGGGCGTATCACAGTGGAGAGTCCGGGCGGGCGCGGAACAGTTTTCACTCTGTTCCTGCCTGTGTGGAATGAAGAACGGAGCGCGGGTCTGTCGAACGGGAACGAAACGAGTCAGGAGGAGCGTGATGTCGAAGCGTTTACTCGTGGTTGATGATGAGCCGAACCTTTTGCGCGCCGTCGCCGCGTGC